>JAAEPI010000959.1 GCA_024232835.1 Cytophagales bacterium | reverse complement strand
TCGGATCGCTATTATAAGACCATGACCACCTATCGGCAACTGGTTTTTCTGCTCTACGGGGTGATATCCAAATGTCATTCACTTCGAAATTTGTGTAAGGGTTTACTTTTCCTTAAAGATAGGTTAGGCTATTTGGGCATTGACAAACTACCCGCACCCAGTACACTCAGTGATGCCAACATCCATCGCAATAGTGAGGTCTTCGCCACGCTTTATCACCGCCTTTATAAGCACTATAAATCCTATTTGTCAGAGAGCTACATCAAGCTGTTCGTCGGCGGTGAGGTTGATCCATCAAAGGTGGAAATCTTCGATTCTTCTACGATAAGCCTGTTTGTAGATGTTTTCAAAGGAGCAGGCCGTAACCCTATGAACGGAAAGAAGAAAGGAGGATTGAAAATTCATACTAAAATCCCCTTAGCAGGTTTTGTGCCTGATTTTATTGATTTGAGTGAAGCGGCTTCAAACGACAAGAATTTCCTCGGACAGCCCAATCACATCAGCCAGTACGCTGATGGCGGCATCATCTCGGATCAGGTGATAGTCTAAATTCTAATGAAACTACGTTGGTGGCCCGTTTGATCATCTACAAAGACCCTGTGTCAGGAAAAGTGCTAAAGTTCATTTCCAACATGTTCGATCATCAAGGTACAACGATTATCCAGTTATACAAATACCGCTGGATTATAGAAGTGCTTTTCAAGCAGATCAAACAGAACTTTGAGCTGGGCTATTTTTCTCGGACAGCTGTGAAGGGATCAAAACACAGGTTTGGGTCGCTTTGATAGCCAACCTGATCTTTACGGTCATACATCGGCAAGTAAAAGAATGCGAGCTGTTTGTTACCATCGTCAGCATGGCCTCAAACAACTTGAGCTCTTACACATGCTTGCTTTCTTTGATTAAAAGAAAGCACCCAAAAGGCGATGAGCGAAACATCAAAATAGTCCAACTCGATATGTTCAGACAAATAGAGGGGGGTGGTTTTGAGAACTTAGGAAAATCTCCCTAGATTGATCAAAATCGACCCTTTTTCGGTGAATCTGATTTTACTCGGATGTTAGTAATTTTGTACTATGAATATCACTCTTTTTCAAAACGACCTTAGCAGAGAAGTCGCACAAAAATTACTGGATGTTGAAGCGATCAAGTTACAACCTGAGAATCCATTTACATGGGCATCAGGATGGAAATCTCCAATTTATTGTGACAATCGAGTGAGTTTATCTTTTCCTGAAACACGAACTGAAATTAAAGACGCGCTAGTCTGTTTGATTCAATCTGAATATCCAACTGTTGAAGCAATTGCCGGGGTGGCCACAGCTGGTATACCACAAGGGGCGCTAGTGGCTGAAGCTTTGGGATTGCCGTTCATTTATGTTCGTTCCAAATCAAAGGGTCACGGACTCACCAACCAGATTGAGGGAAAGGTGGTGAAGGGACAAAAAGTGGTAATACTAGAGGATCTCGTTTCAACAGGTGGTAGTTCTCTGGCAGCAGTGGATGCATTGAACTCAGCTGGCATTGATGTTCTGGGAATGACAGCTATTTTTTCCTATGCTTTTCAAAAAGCAGAAGATAATTTCTCTAACAAAAATGTGCGTTTAGTCATTTTGAGTGATTATCCTACCCTTCTCTCTATCGGTAATTTTGATGATGAAACGAAGGAACTCTTAAGTGCTTGGAGAGAATCACCAGAAACCTGGAAGCAATGACAGATACAGAACTCAGCAACTTACGCTACCCTATTGGTAAATTCAATCCATTGGTTGAAGCTACGCCAGAACTCATGCGCGAAAGGATCACGAGTATTGAAGACCTGCCAAGGAAATTGATACAACTAGTAACCAACTTTTCTGAAGAACAATTGGATACTCCATACAGGCCTGAAGGGTGGACAGTGAGACAAACATTACATCACATTGGAGACAGCCATGCCAACAGCTATATTCGATTTAAGTGGACGCTCACTGAGGACAAGCCAATTATCAAGGCGTATGCGGAAGCTTCTTGGGCTGAGCTGGTAGACAGCAAAGAAGCTCCGATTGAACTCGCACTTGACTTCATCCAGGCTCTTCATGCAAAATGGGTCTTTCTACTAAAGGGTTTGACTGCCAATCAATTGGATTTACGTTTTGTCCATCCCGATTCTGGAAAAAAGGTCAGTCTCCGTAAGACGATCGGCTTATATGCATGGCACTCTGAGCATCATTTTGGACATATCGAGCACCTCGCGAAACGAGAGGGCTGGATTTGAGAATACCGTAATTCACTGACGCTTTCATTTTCCGATAGTCTAACTTGTTCTATGGATCATCTGGACTCCTACCATAATATCACCGAGGAGGTTTTGAATAAAGCTGATCGAAAAGAGCCCCGAAAAGGGTTGATGTTTATTCCGGTTTTTGCAATTATTTGTGGAGGTGTGTTTTGGGTGATGCTTTCTGTCAGGGATACCTTCCTTTTTTATGCTGTGATAGGGATGGCTAGCATTTTTGCAATTGTCATATTTTTTATTTCCAGGGCACTGATACTTGACTTGAATGAAGGAGTAAAAAATGTATTAAAAGGAATTATCACTCGAAAGGAAAGTACGACCGAAATGTAGGCGGTAGGAGTGGCACCCCAGATTGGCATTACTTTCTATATTTTGGATCATTCAAATTAGAGGTGGACAAAAAACAGTACGATGACTTCAGAGAAAACAATCTGGTAGAAATCAAAATGACAAAACGAGGGAAGAATTTTCTGGATCACAGGGTCATGAAGAACGATGCAATTCAAGGTGAAATTCTTTATGAAGGTAAGGAGCTATCCAAAAAGGTAGTACCAACGCCCAAATGGGTCATTGTTGTAATAGTGATTGTATTTATTGCTTTCATTGCAAGTATTATTGCAATGTTCTATTTTGATTAATTGCTCGCACGATTAAACCCGTGTTATGTAATGGGAATTCTATTACTTCTGCAAATCTGTCGCTTCACTAGATACTCTTCTCAACCATGGCAGTGCTATGCTTTTCGCACATAAACTGTTGATTTATTGCACTTTGCACTCTCATTACGAATTCTATCTCGTAAAGTAGGATAAAACTTAAACAAACAAAAGGTACTTCCTAGTTACTCATTTCTCTACTTTTTGATAGTATTCAATAATAATCAAAAACAAAAAAAAACTGAACTTTCGTTTTGACAAGTTGATCCCTAAGGTAGAAAACAGAAAAAAGGCTGCCTTGTATTTAAGACAGCCTTCAATAAACAAAATATCTACCTTATCTCTATTTGACTAGTGTCAATGACTCCACTTCACTGTGTTTCGTACTAATAGTAAGCCTATAAAACCCAGATAAAAACGACTCGGTACGTATATCTTTCGTAACCAACTCATTGGGATAAGATTTAAGTTTGTCTTTGTAAACAATCTGGCCCTGAAAATTATAAATTGTTATTTCATAATTCTCTTTTATCAATGACTCTAGTCTAATGGTGATGTTGTTTGTGAAAGGATTAGGTCCAACAGTCAAGCTGCTAATATTGTCATCCTCGTCGATATCATCATCTCCATCATCACAATCGTCATCATCATCCTGAACAATTATTTTTATCACAAACTCCACAAATGGGTTGATTGGATCGTTACTTCCAAATACGATAGATCCAAGATTAACTGATTCCAAATCATGGTCATGAATCTTTATGTCCATTTTAACTTCCCTGTTTTCTCCAAAATTCAATACTCCAGATACGATATTGTCCTTGTCATGGTCAACATCTTTATCCTTTTTGTCATGATCTTTCTTCTTCTTTTCCTTTTTGATCTTTACAAAATCGGGTACACTAACGAGGTAATATTCCAATGGTGATTCACCTGCATTACTGATGATGAAACTTTCTCTAACATGATGATCATCATCATCATTCATAACAAGTTCCAACGTATCAGGTTCGAAAACGATTTGAGGAGCTGTCAAAACAAGCATATCCACCGGCACAGTCACCTGAGGGTTTCTCAAGTCATTACTACATATGGATAGATTACTTACATAGTTCCCAGCATCTAACAGAGAGGCATCAAATGTTACATCTATATCAATCGATTCCCCCTGTGATAACGTATCTACAGCCTGACTTACACTTAACCATGGTACGCCTACAACCACATTGTCAATTTGTGCATACCAATCCCAATCTCCCGAGTTTGGGTCAAAATAATGCCATCTTAATATGAAATTGGTGGCTCCAGTAAGGTATGGATCAAGATCAATACTCACAACCTCTCCAGAACTTCCAAAGAAAGAGCCATGATCCTCATTCCAACTTAACATAGTAGTCCAAGTAAGACCTCCATCTGTACTAATGTCGGTATTGAGAAAATCTAGACTGGCAAAGTTTTGATAATTAACATCGTACTGTAATGATAAACCAGGCTGTCCCGTGGTTTCGATAGCTGGGGAGCGTAATTCTGTGTCAAATTCAGCTCGCCCGAAATCATCGCTGTTGACAGTTGCCGCTTCTCCAGATCCTCCAGTATAGTTGTCGTCACCATAATCGGCAGCAAATCTCCACTCAACACCTGTACCTTCATTGTCTATCATTGTCCAATTAGCAGGAGGGAAGATTCCGCCTTCGAAACCCTCTTGAAGTATTGCTACCACGCCATGTTTTTTAACCAGTGAATTTGTCATGTTGAAACTTTGACTCGGATTATCTTGGGCAACTTTATCTACAATTCGGCTGTCAGATTCCCAGTCCTTCCCAGTGTTCAACTGATGAGTTGTACCAGCAGTTGCTAGCTCATTACCAACATCAATCTGGAAAATGAGATCCGCAACACCACTATTCGTTACAGTTAAAACCTTGGTTTCAGCCTGCTTAAAGTTCACCTCGGCTGATAGTTCTTCTGGAGCTACGGATATGATCTGAGGATCGATAACAACAAGCTCTGTCGCTACCACGGTTTCAGGGCTTGTAGGGTCATTACTATGAATAATTAAGTCCTCCTCATAAATCCCACCCAGTAGATTGGTTGCATCAAAGCGAACCGCAATGTTCTGCGATGAACCTGAGGGTATTGAACCATTGGTGGGAGATACAGAAACAGATAGTTCTGAAATTACCCCATCTACTATTTGTAGGTTATCAATATCCATCGTTGGATCGGCTTCTTCCATCAAGCTTAGGAACACTACCTGTTCGACTGAACCAGAAAATCCGATTCCGTTGAACACCGCTGTACCATCGAAGTAAATGATAAATTCATTCGTCTCACGATCTATCTCAATTTTTACCTCAAAGTAGCCTTCTGGAATGGATGCGCTTATTGGTTGGTATTCACCTCCATTGTCAATTACAAGAGCGCTAGCAGTGCCATCGGGCTCAAAACTCAATCGAGTAGCTACAAATCCTTGAGAATTCGATTGTGGAATAATTTGCCATGTAACACCGCCACCTTCAAAGTCTACCATCATCGAAGTAGATGAAATCTTTTCTGTGCCTATGGGCACTTCAGGACTAATTGCCAATGTTAAACCCCATCCATCTGAAACACTTCTAATATGTTGTGAATTACCTGAAGGATTGGAAGTGCCTATTTGCCAATTTGCATATTGTCCGGACCAACCTTGCTGGTCGTTAATATCACCGATGTTAAATCCTTCGAAATTGGTTGCATAAAGCACATTGGAGAAATCGACAGGCGGTTCGATTGCATTTTGAACAACAGAAGCACGTTGTTGAACCATAGCACTCGATAATGAAGTGAAAGCTTTATTCTGCCTAAGGTCAGCACTCACGCTCCTTGCCTGTTCAATTACCCTCCTTGCCGAAAAAGTAGTGATAGTCTGCGCTTCACCCACATTGGAAAAGTTGTCTTCAAACTCAAAATCCAAAACACTTTCACCAGAATTTGTAATAACAAGCGTTTGGGTATTGTTTCTTCCTGCCACGAGTTCCTCTTCCATAACGCCAGAGTCTGTGGAGATGATCGCAGGCCCAAGCTCTTCCATTGCCACAAGTACAACGTTGAGAGGAGTTAGAACAGCGTTACTTTCTACAAATATTCCGGCAAGGTACAAACCAGGGTCAACTACAGTAGGATCAAATTGTAATTCAACATCTGCTGATTCTCCTACAGGAACACTTCCTGAAGCATTATTGACCGCCAACCATACTTCGCTATTTTCAACTACTTGTACATTATCTATTTGTGCGTACCAATCCCAATCCCCTGCATTTGGATCAAAATAGTGCCACCTAAACATTATAGATGTAGCACCCGAAACAAAACCATCCAAAGGAATTTCAACCTGCTCTCCAGGAAGACCTCTGAAACTCCCGTGATCTTCATTCCAACTTAAAAGGGTAGTCCAGGTAGTACCACCGTCAATGCTTAAGTCTACATTCAAAAAGTCAAGACTTTCAAAATTTTGGTAGTTGACGTTATACTTCAACACAAGGTTGGATTTTCCAGCAATGTCTATGGCTGGAGATTTGAGCTCCGCATCAAATTCGGCCTGACCAAAAGCATCACTGCTTATGGTAGCTGCATCCCCCGTTCCGCTGTAATTTCCTTCACCAGCCGCAGCGGTAAATGACCAAACAACACCGTTTCCTTCATTGTCAAGCGTAGACCAATTAGTAGGAGGGAATACTCCACCTTCGAAGTCCTCAGTAAAAATTGGATCTCCTACTGTAATATATCTTGAAGTAGGTGGGCTAGTATCAAGCTTAGTAGTGAGTGCATTATCCTCGGCCAGTTTAGCCATCACACGATCATCAAATGTACTTGTATTCGATTCAATTGTGGCCAGTCTGTTACGCATAGCCTGAGTTGTGGTGCCTACCTCGGCACCAAAAACGTCTAATTCATACGTCAGTGGGTTTCCACCTGTATTAATAATACTCACAGTTCTTGTCGTGGGTTTGTTGTATTCCACCACTTCTATTACCACTTGTGGGTCAATCTCAATTGCAGGATCTCCAGTAACATTCAACGTTGTTGGTACGATTACGCTTTCACCACTACCACCGTTGACAGCCACAACTATACTGGCCTCCTGAATCCCAAACTCTTGTTCTGATGAATCAAAAATAACATCAAGATTGACAGATGATCCTGTTGGAATTGTGCCCGAAATAGGATTTACGGAGACAAAAGGAACTCCCCTTTTGACGGGGCCGTCTAGAATTTGAAGTTCATCTACAAACAAAGTAGGTCCAAATACTTCCATCTCAGAGAGTAAAACCAACTGCTCAATATTTCCGGCAAATCCCAGTGCTGAGAATACTTCTACATCGTCAAAGAATATTTTATACTGAGAGGTTGCTCTTTCTATTTCTATGTCCACTTTGAAATATCCTGATGGCACTGTAACAGGTACAGATTGGAAAATTGCCCCACCAATACCATCAGATACGAGGGCATCTACGGTTCCGTTAGGATTAAATCTTAGTCTGGTATTGACCATACTTTCAGAATAAGATTGGGGAATCAATTCCCAAGTTACACCGCTACCTTGTATGCCTATTTTTGTCGTAAACGAGGATGTTGCGTCACTTCCAACAGGCACTTCAGGAGAAAATGCAAGTGTCTGACCCAATCCGTCAGATAAGCTTTCTATGCTCTGATTTCCCTCGGATGGATTGAGTGCACTAATTGCCCAGTTCCCATATTGTCCTGTCCACCCTTGTTGTCCGTTTATGTCGCCTATAGCAAAATCTTCAAAGCCTGTAGCATATTGCTCCGTGGTTAATCGGGTTGGGGTTGGTGAAAAAATTGCTTTTGTGCTGGTTTCAGAAATAAGGATTCCGTTATAGGCTTCTGTTCTAGGCATCAATGGCACAGGTGGTATATTCATCGTTACACTCGCTGTTGAGCCGTTTGCAATCGAAATGTCATAGGTTGCATCATTCTTACTATTGTTTGTGAGCGAGAGCGTCTCCATCGCTGTTTCTCCTTTTTCAAGCGTCAAGTTAAAAGATGAAGGAGAGGCCACTACCGGTGGTCCTAAAGCTGTGAGTGCTACTGATACAACTGTGAGGTTACTGACTGGATCATTTGAAATGATATTAATATCTGCCTCATATAAACCTGCTTCTAAGCTTTCAGCACTCAAGGTTACATTAACAGCCAAGGACTGACCAGTTGTAAGTGTTCCACTTTTTTGATCAGTGGAAACAAAGACAGGACCAGACATCCATATAATGGCATTATGGTATAATGTTGCTAAATCTCCCGTCCAACCTGGAACTCCATTGCCATCGCTGGGAAGGATGTTAAGTGCAACAACATTATCGTTAACTGCTGCAAAATGATGACCATCACTCCAATCTGCCAAAAGCGTGGCTCCTGAAGCAAGTGAAGGATCCTGCCATAAGTAACTATTGCCAATGGCCGTAACGCCTTCCATAACTGGGTGAGATGGAGCGTGAACCGTTCCAAGACTTACGCTTCCGGAGAAGTCGGAAGTAGTTGATACAAAAGGTCCATAACCTTCATTTATAAATCTACCTGCAATCGCCCATGCGTCATAATCATAAGCAAAGGAATTAGCAATTACTTTTCCACCCTGATCAATATAGTCAGCCAATAAATCTCCAATTACTACTGGGCTTACATTTCCACCCGCTTGCCACTGGGTATTATTGGTTGCCATTACCACATCGAAATCTGCTATATCTGCTAGAGAGATCGCTGTTAAAGATGCTTGTGGAAACCTTGTAACGTTGAGATCTGGAAACGCTGAGAGCGTTGATTCCAGGTCAGAAATATCATCATCAGGTGTTAATAGCAGTACCTCTAATTGACCAGCCAAAAGGCGTACATTCGAGACGGCCAGCATACCTTCAAAATTGCTTGAAATGGGTTGTTTTACCTTTCCTCCTGATACTGTTGCACTAGATGTTCTTGCAGGTAAGTCTGTTTGAATAGCTGTGGTTACTCCACCTGATTCAGTAATTTCTAAATCAAATGTAAGATCGGCTACACCTGTGTTACTGATGGTGAGAACCGAAGTTTCAGAATCACCACCAACGAGCTCCGCTGAGATGGAAGCTGGGTTGACAGCTATTACCGGAGGTTCTACGCCAATTCCACTTACTGCTACTTGTTGCTCAATGTCATTATTAACGATCGTTATACTGCCAGAAAGAGCACCTAATACGGTAGGAGAGTATTGAATGGTAATTTGTTCTATCTCAAAAGGTAATACTGAAAAAGAAACAGCGGAAGTTACAGTGAAGTCAGGTGAATCAGATGTAATATCAGTGATATTTAATAGTTCTGTCCCATTATTTGAAATTTCGAAAACCATTGATTCACTAGCGCCAACAAACAACGTATTGAAAATCAAAGAAGTAGGAGCCACCGAAATGATAGGTGTTCCTGTTCCCGTTACATTCAAAGTCGCAGGTATAATTAAGCTAGGGTTGGCTGGATCATTTGTGGAAATGGCCACATCATTAGTATAGATTCCTCCAAAGAGCCCACTAGCATTGAATATAATCTCTATGTCTTGATTTCCACCTGGAGCAACGGTACCATTTATAATATTTGCACTTAAGAATGTTGTTTCGGTAAAAGAAATATCGAAATCCAACGGTCCTATTCCTGTATTGGAGAGTGTCACGATCTGAATTTCTGCTTCTCCAGTAATCAGGTTAGAGATCAGTGAATCAGGGGTTACGCTGGCTAAAGGAACATCATTGGTCATCGCACTTGCTACATTACTTATTCCTGACACATTGCCAAAAAAGTCTGCTGATTTTATAGCAAAAAAGTACTGAGTGGCCGGATTAAGCCCAATTACAGCAAAAGTCTCAAGTGTCCCTGCGACAGATGTCGCTGGTGGGTTTGATACTGCTGTTGCTAAATCAAAATTTCCATTATCTATCAGGGAAGTTGAATAGCGAATATCATAGTTGGAAGCATTTACACTTCCTGCATCTGCTGGAGCAGTCCATTGCAAAGTAGCACTGGAAAGATCTACTCCCGCCACTACCAAATCTGTAATATCAGTTGGAGGAGCTCCGTCGTTGAACTGTAATGCAGCGAATGCATTGATTCTTCCTGAACCTAAAAACTCTAGCCCTGGTAACGAATCTGTGGTCTGTTCAATGAGAAACCGAACTTGGTCTGCAGTTATGTTTCCAATATTTCTAGAAACGATCAGACCAGCTAAACCCGAAACATGTGGACATGCCATCGATGTTCCTGATATAGTACCATACTCATTATTTGGAAAAGTACTTAACACATTCACTGCTGGTGCTGCCACGTCCACCCAAGGACCTCTGTTGGAAGATACATACTCATCATCATTGTGGTCGGTTCCCCCTACAGCCAATACTGGATCGTAAAAGCCAGGATAGTAATCAGAATAGGAACCACTATTTCCTGCTGCAAAAACTACGAGACCACCTTGCATGGAGCCATTAGGATTGCCAAAGGCATCAAATCCGGCTTCAGCAATAAAATAGTCAATGGCGTCTAGTACAACTTGTTCGAAATTACCCGCTACAGTATAACCCCAACTGTTTTGGGAAATTACTGCTCCATTGTCAGCCGCATAGATGTAAGTACCTTCAAAATTACCAGTAGATACTTCTCCGAAAGCAGCAAGCGACATCAGTCTAACACCATCTCCACTACCATCTCCACCCGCAACACCTGAAACTCCAATGCCATTATTGGTGATGGCAGCAATCGTACCACCAACGTGAGTTCCGTGATAATCGGCAGGAATAGTTCCTGTATCATCTCCGAACCCATAGCCATTGATGTCATCCACATAGCCATTATTGTCATCATCTATGCCATTGCCGGGAATTTCATTGGTATTGACCCACATATTGGCAGCAAGATCTTCATGTGCCACATCGATTCCTCCATCTGTAACAGCCACAATAATCTGATTGTTACCTGTTTCGATACCCCAAGCTTCTATTAAGCTTATATCTGCTCCTGCTGTACCTCCTGTTTGGCCAGTATTATCATAATGCCATTGGTCTACAAATTGAGGGTCATTTGGAGAAGACCCTAATTGTACTATTCTCTTTTCCATAGTACTGCTGTAACCAATATTCTTTTTTTCATAAACAGGCTCTGATAAAATTACTTCACTAACCCCTTCAAATCCCTCAAGAGCCAGATCTACCAGTATTTCTTTATCAAACTTTACCTCATACCATAAGTGCAATCCATGTTTCCTGTGTTTTGCCTCATATGCATTATTTAGCGGTTTAAAAACACGTTCAATTTGGTGTGCTTTACATCCAAGAAGCGCATTGTCCAAGTTTCCTTTTCCAGTTATCACATAACCTTCATTGGTAAGCGACCTGTCAGCCTCCTGCAGGTAAGAAGCGGTGGTTTCATCCACCTTAATTCTCACAAGCCCTTCATACACTTGATTAGTCTGAGCAATTGATACCATGCTCAGTAAGAACAAAAAGAGAAAAATTTGGTATTTCTCTACACTTAAAGCATAAATTTTTTTCATTGTGATTAAAGTTTAGTGAAAAATTACTCCCGTCTTATGTGATCAAGATTAGATTTGACTGGAGATAATATTTATTATTATTAAATG
>JAAEPI010000958.1 GCA_024232835.1 Cytophagales bacterium | reverse complement strand
TCAAATCAAGACATCCACAGCTCTGCTTCCGAAATGTTATTCTGGTTTTGTAGCTGACTGAAAAGAATCCACGTGACTCAGAGCTAGAACACATACGGAAAAGCGAAAAGCAACGCCATCAAATTAAAACTGAATCTAGAGTAGATAGTTAGCCCGGCACCCGGAAGTCCCTGCCTTTTTTGTGCAATTTGATGGCCCTGCCCGTGCGTTAAGCCGAACTAGTAAAGACCAATAAGACCAATATACCTAGAGTACTACGTTGGCTTGTGCTATAATGGTGGAATAGAACGATTTTACGACCTATAACAAATCTTGTTATTAATTTCTAGTACATCTATATGTGGCGATTTTTTTTTTAAATGATGGAAATTAATTTCTATTGGTGGCGAATTTTTTCTTCAAATTAAATTCTGACCATTGATTTTTAGAACTCCCATCGATGATTGTGACTAGGAGGCCCTGGCGGTGCTGAACGAGATTGGCAGAAAGTGAAGCACGTCTGGGATGGGAGAGAGTCGCTTGACAGTGATACTGTTGAAAAAGCAGTGAAGGTTTATGAAGGGCATCGCCGTGAAATGGCCTTATTGACGACAGAACCTAGTGATATGCCTTTGCACAAAATATGGACAGAAGACGAGATGAATTTTGACCTTGGCCTGGAAAAATTTGGAGTCATCGTCGATATGACTGCAGATAGCACAATCACTTTCAACAATTTCATCGAAGAATGGGAAGAAGACGCAATTAAGCGCAAAAAAAACTTGAACGAAGCCCTGCTCCTGAAGAAATATCGAGGAATCCGCTTTTATGATACGGATGATTCAGTCCTGTGCGAAATCGAATCGAGCAATCTCGAATGGAAAAAGAAAGATAAGGCAGACAGGAGAACTCCATGCTACGTCATTCCTGCCAAGGCGGTTCGTGGTTCAGTTTCGGATGATGGCGATGATAGCGAAGACGAATCTGAAGATGAGCATGCTGCATATCACATCAACTCAGAGCTTCACTCGATGATTTCTGATATTCGGTCTGGGCATCCATCGAACTTGCAGCGTCGAAATGCTGACCAGAGCAATGGTTCTACTTAGATTTGATTCAGACCTCTCTACGGACGTCCCATCCACCAGAGGGATAGTCATATTGCTATATCGTTATTCAGTCGTAGCTATTTTCATGCCGGGGCCTTTTATATTGCAACAATAAATGTTTTTTTCTTCGATATACATCGAAGTGCGGTAATCAAAGTTTTCTATCAATACCGAAAGTAGAATGAAAATGAGAATGTTCGTGGCGAATTTATTAATACTATTCTAGGCGATTGACCTTCTTAAGCTTTAGTAAAATTCTCTAGTAAAATGGAAATTACTGCGACTTCGGAGTAATCTGGGGTAATTCCTCATTACTTTAACAAACTGCGAGGTAATTACCAGCCTAGTAGCAGAGTAGCGTGCCTGAAG
>JAAEPI010000957.1 GCA_024232835.1 Cytophagales bacterium | reverse complement strand
TTGGGAAAAATCAAAGCAAGACCCTGAGCTTCACAATTTCGTCAAATATCTGGTCAATTGGGTTGCCGGAACAAAGCTCATTTTTATCCTGCTATTGATAGTTATCCTATTTACGGCTGATGAACAAACCTTGATTTTCACAAGTTTTGCATTGATTATCTCTATAGCTTCATTCTTTTGGCGGCTCTTTCCTCTGATTCGCATGATGGATCGAGAGAACGAAATTGAACCAAAGAATTATTCCGCCGCATTAGGCTGGATGATTATGGCTTTTATCCTGATATTCTCAGGGTCGATTTTTGTGGCAATCATTGGATAAAAACGGCTCGGTTTAGTTCTTCAGAATCCACTAACCGTCTTGCAATTCATGACACGAATGTTCCCTCTGGGCCTAAAGAGACTGCCCTCTTGCTCATTGTCTTCTCCAGATTCCTTCAGTCTACGGTCCGAGAAATCGGGTGAAGATCAAACTTCTCCGATGGGGCTATAAGTAGAGAAGCGGTAGTCTGCACCAAATCCTGAAAAATACCTGTAGTGGTGAGTATGCCTCTCCAATATCTCCTGAATACCACGCTTTTATCACTGGTTTGTCACATACTTCCATTAGAATAGAATTTGGCACACAACAATTATCTATGGAGGATGTACCCATGAAATTCAAGTCACTTTTTGCCAGCGTGCTGTTGCTGTCATTAGCTGCGCTGGTACTCATCAC
>JAAEPI010000956.1 GCA_024232835.1 Cytophagales bacterium | reverse complement strand
CAAGCGTCTTAAATCTGGGTCAAATTGCTGAAAAAGCTTGTTCATATTGACGATATCAGCTACACGAAAATCGAAATGCCGATACACTCGCTGCCAAATTAGAAGTAGGTATTGAGCCTCTGGCGTAGGAATATTCACTTTTTGTCCATCTAATTCAATCGTGACTTTTTGCTGGATAATCTGTCTTGGCAACAGTGTGTGTTCGCCTATTTGTCCTAACTTTTGCAAATGTAACTCCAAATCGATTCCATTGGGCAAGGTAAAGTTCGTCTTTTGCGCAAATCGGTCGCTTAGGGTAGGCGGTTTTTTTTTGGCACCGAGTTTGTGTACAAGGTGATACTCAAATGTGGAAATATCTCCATCCAAAAGTAAATCAATGTCGTCTCCTTGATCGGGCTGTTGGTCAAGTGTCTTGATAACTACGCACTTAATATCTGTATCTTCTAAAAATTCAAACACCTCTTTTATTACACTCATCCCTTGACATACTCGTTGTTCTTCTTGGGCTTTCCACTTTCTATTCGCGTCACCAATATCTATACCCTGCTCCTGAATTTTAGCTAGCGCCCTTAAACCGATTACATTTCTTCTAAATAGATGAGTTAATGATTCTGTATTTGAATGAACATTCTTTCTGATGTACTCTAGATGATGCTCTTTTGCTGAATCCAATAACAATAGAGTCAACACCTTAATCCATTCTTTATTATTAATCTCTAGATTGCTTTGCATTATACCCCCTCGGTTATGCTGATATAGTTTAAATGAATTACAGAAAGACTATAATGGCCTACTGCGGGTAACTAAAATATCTTTACGTTTAGAAGCAAATGCTTCAAGTTTATCTATGACGAGATGATGATAAGGTTTACGATCAAATTGACTCATTTCCTGTAGGCCGGTGGGACTGAGGACATTGATGTCAATCAATTTCCCTCCAATAATATCTACACCGCAGAAAAATATTCCCTCTGCTGTTAGCACCGGCTTCAAGCTAGCACAAATATTTAATTCTGATGTAGAAATTTTCGATGGATGAGGTGTCCCCCCCGCTTCCCTGTTGTTTAACTCACTTTCAGCACCGTGCACCCATAGAATTGCCCCTATTGGTTCTCCGTCAACTAGAATGATTCGTTTGTCCCCTTCGAGTGCTGCGGGTAGATATTCTTGGGCTATCACTGATTGCGCCCCATTGGATGTGAATTTT
>JAAEPI010000955.1 GCA_024232835.1 Cytophagales bacterium | reverse complement strand
ATTTCAAAAATTGATAAAGAGAATTATTTTTCTTTATTCCGTCTTGGTAATTGTTACGAACTTACTTTGCAAACTGATAAGGCAAAGAAAATTTTTTATCAACTTGGCACTACACCTGATCAAGAGTACCGTGCACGTGCGCTTTATCAATACGCCAATTTGCTCAAGCTAGAAAGTGAATTTATCGTAGCAGATTCGATTTTTTCCAATCTGGTAACTTTTCCTGACGTTGACCCTGAGCTTATCAATCTATCAAGAAAGCAAAAAGAGGGTTGCCAGCTTGCCCTGCAAAGTACAACGGAGGAAAAAGGCTTTCATGTACAGCTTGTTGAAAAAGTTAATTCTAAATATCATGATTTTGGGGCGGTTGTGAATCCCTCTAATGGGCATCTGGTTTTTGCAACCACCAGAAATTTACCAGGGACACAGTATGAAGGCAGCCAGTTCTCTGGGGTGCTACCAGATCTGGTAAGTTATGAAGTCAAGAATAATGGCAAATTAGATTACTCACCAGGTGACCAACGATTTGATCGGCTGAATACTCAATGGGCTGAAGGAGCTGGTTCTTTTTTGGAGGATGGTACAGTGTTTTATTTTACGACCTGTGAAGGCAAGAAAGAAGCCGATTGCGCCATTATGGCGAGCTACCTTGTAGACAACAAATGGACTGATCCGGTATCGTTGAACGAGTATATAAATGAGCCCGATTCTGAGAATAAGCAACCCTTCATCTCAAAGGGTGGAGATACACTTGCTTCTACCTCGCGCACGCTTGGCGGCTCGGGCGGGCGCGACCTTCGGATGCGTCTGAAGGGAAT
>JAAEPI010000954.1 GCA_024232835.1 Cytophagales bacterium | reverse complement strand
TGTGGAGCGGGGATACATGTGAAAACTTATAGAAGCTAGGAACCTCCCCAGTATTTAAAGAATTGGACCAAATGAGATGGATTGGTTCTGCTAAGACTTCTTTACAGTTTTTAAGAAGTATTACTGGAATTTCGTCTGGGCCTGATGCAGCATTAGGTTTTATGTCTCCAATGGCTTCTATAATGTCACTGACCGAGAATTCCAACATATCGTCAGTGAAAGGATGCTTGATATCCGGGGGATGAAAGGATGCAGAGTCGATCCGAGTTTTTGAAGGATCGCTGAAAACTGACAAGAACTGTTTCTGTAGAAGATTGGCAATATCTTTAGGATTTGATTTTATGGTGCCATTTTCATCAAATAACATGCTGATATTGCTTTTCTTCTTTGAAAACTTCTTTGCATAGCTGTAAAAGTATTTAGGATTGTCCTTCACTTTGCTGACAGCTTGTTGTTCACGATACTGAAGATCTTGATTAATGGCATCACGGATATCCATATGGGCCAGGGCAAGTTTTCGTTGAAGGGCCTCAATATGAAGTGGAGGACTATGAGGATTATTTTTTGCTTCTTCCAGCTGAAGTTCAAGTTTACGCTTTTTGCGAGAGGGAATCCGCACAGATGAGCATTTCTTATTCTTTGGAAGAATCTTTCTCGGACAGCAGATCTG
>JAAEPI010000953.1 GCA_024232835.1 Cytophagales bacterium | reverse complement strand
GATATGGATTGGGAAGATCTATTGGGGAGCTATTTACTATCATATAACATGACACCACATTCATCAACAATGGTTTCTCCATATGCAGCTATGTTTGGGAGAGAGGGACGCCGTCCATCTTCTGCTGTGTTGGGAAGAAAACCTTCACCTTATACTTGGTCACTGGAGGACTGGATTGACCCGTTACCACATTACTTGAGGAAAATGTGGGCAGTGGTGAAAGAGAATGCACAACAAGCACAAAGGGCTTATGCTAGACAATTCGATAAGAGGAGGAAAGACCCAAGTTTCCAAGAAGGGGAATGAGTTTTGTGGCTTTGACCGCAAGATATCAGAGGAGACACAAGGAAGTTCTCTTTACCATATGTGGGACCTTATATTATTACCGAAGTGAGAAGTTCGATGAATGTGCTCATGCGATTGGAAAATTCTGAGCAAGAGCCATTCTTGGTTAATGTGGATCAGCTGAGCCGATGCTACGCTGGTTTCTCCATGGATGGACCTTTACAATTTTCAAAAGTGGTCAAGCCAAGAAAGGCTAATCGTCGAAGAAGAGCATTGGTGAAGAAAATGGTCCAAAACCAACAGTTTGAATATCAAACAAACTTGAAGCAAATCCCAACAGCTTCAGATAATGTTGAGAATAATATCGACACGACCAATATGAAATCGGGGCCTAATAATTTGGTTAGTGCTGGGATAAATAAATTAAATAAGTGTGTTCTTTCATTAAGTGTCAAAGTCGAGGCAAATG
>JAAEPI010000952.1 GCA_024232835.1 Cytophagales bacterium | reverse complement strand
GGTAGAGTTTTACCGAATTTCATGTCTAATCGTAGGTTGGTTTGCTCGAATTTCTGTCCGCATGAACCTCCATAGTTCAAATCCGGTGTCAAGTTGAAGACGAAGAAAGCGCTTCCATTAGCAAAATCATGCGGAGTTATTCCATTGGATTCATCCTTGCAATAAAGTTCTAAGCCTTGAATCATATTCATATAGGCCCGCATATATTTTCCATTATCAAAGTCGAGTTCTAATGGAGTAGATGGTAAGCTCTGTCCATTCTTCAGTAGTGACATAAATTCAACATCATAATGTTGAAAGTGAAAAGGATTCTTTTTGAAATCTCCATTAAAAGCTTTATTATCCACAAATCCGACAATGACAATCTTTGGGCAGTCTGATCCAATCAAGATTTCTCTATTTTCAGTCTGTGCACCTCTTGGTATAGTAAAATTAGTGCACTGCACGTTTTGATGAGGGTAAGTTGCATTGTACTCGTTAAGTCTGTCTTCATTTGCTTGCCAAATAGATGGGGCTACTATGACCCGTCTTACATACAGCTTTGCAACTTGGATAGTTAATTTCAGAGTGTCTTTTCCGAAATTCATCATGTAGAACTCTTCCTTAGCCCGTGTGAACTTCAAGCGAAGATTAACTTTTGGAATCAAGTACTTGTCTTGCTCGAATATCCCCAACTGAAGGGCACCCATTAATTCAAATTCGTTTCTGATCCACTTTGACCGTTCCTTGTGAGCGGGATTATCTTTCATATCAAATTTTCCAGCCATATCCATAACAAAACCGGCAGCTCTTAGCTGAGTTTTCTTCATATTCTTGTCAAAGCTCAAAAGATTGCTTATATATGCTTTGTAGGGATACATGAAATCCCCTCCATCCACTATTTTTTCATTCATTGTTAGTTGTACATCACTGAACATTGTAGATAGCAACAAATTTGCAGGGGCAATATTCGTTTCATCTACCTTTGTTTTACCATCAGCTGGTGCAGTCGTAACTTTGCATTGTAGATACAAGACCGTATCATTCAAGTCGAAGTAAGCATGTTCGGAACCAGCTATTAGGAACTCAATTGGACTTGCACTATCATGGACAGGGTGAATTGGGTACACCTCTGACCAAAATCCTTTGTTCATGCTCACCTGCGTTCTCGCAGGCTCGAAAACCATTAATTCTGT
>JAAEPI010000951.1 GCA_024232835.1 Cytophagales bacterium | reverse complement strand
TTCCACCCATTAAGTAATAGACACATCCAAGAGTCACAAAGAGGAACAGGGCTGAGAGAGTCAGATAAATTATTCGAGCTCGTTTACTCATGATTTTCAGTTAACTGGGTAACTGGTTGAACAGTGAGTTTGTCAAATGAATCATAATCAGCGTAAAACTAAATAAAGTACCTCGGAGAAAGCCTGTCTGGCCGACAAAGACAGGCTCACGAGGTATGAATTTGGAAGAATATTTCTTCATTCGATGCAAGCATTGGGGAACCTGCCTACCGCAAGTAGGCAGGCTCCAAGTTACTTGATTTGGTATTTAACCCTCTTTATGCGTTAAAAATAAGACAAAATAAAAACGCCTCGTACCCAGACGAAGCGCTTTTGAACCTACCCTATCAGAATCTTATAGTCCCTTATAATATCCTAATTTTCTCTTACTCGGCTTTCGCCGTTTTCTTCAATAGTAACATCATTTGTGCCTCTGTATTCCACTCGGCTCTCGCTGGAAGCTTCGACAGTTAATCGACCATCTGCGAACACTTTTGTATTAGAGTTCCCAGACGCATAAATGGTTACATTTTTCACATCTAGTTCTATTGAATTCAGGTAAGCTGCTCCACTTATTTCTGCTTCCATATCATCGGCATCCCCTTGAACGTTTAGTTTGGCACCACCGCTGAGGTCAACTACCAATTTTTCAGGATCGATATCAGCTCTGAAATCGGATTCACCCGATAGCTCCAGTTCTATTCTTTCGTTATCAAAGTCTTCAATATCTCCCTTGCATTCACCGGATGCTCGGAAGTACTCCAAACTTGGCATATTAATTATTACGGTTATATCCTTGGAATATCTTAGCCTATCCTCCTCACTTCGAATGGTTATGCGTTGGTCAGATTGCTGGATATAGACTTTTTCTAAATCACGTGATCTGCCTTTCAATTTCACTGAATACTCTTCGTTTTGGTAGACTTTTACTCGGAATGCAGAAGAAACTTTTACTTCATTAAAATCATAAAAATCGAAATTCCTTGTAGTACTGTATCCATTGCGAGTTGTGTAATCTCCCAAACCTCGCTCATCATCGTCACAGGTTACACAGTCGATACCATCTTCATTGAATACCCAAGTATTTTCGTCCATTTGATAACTTCGATACCCGTTCAGATGCAGCGTGTTTACAATTATTTCATCCAGATCCAAATCCATTTTGAATTGTTTGCCATATGGGACATAGAGTGTCACATCCATGTTTTGAAATCTAAATTTCGCGTCACCAAATGTGAGTCTTGAATCAAAGATCAAATTGTCACCTTTTTGTTCAACATTGTACTCTACGGCTGCTGCGTTTTCACGGGCGTTCTCATTGGATGACCCCCAGGCCTTGGTTCGTATGACCACCAAATAAACGTTATCTTCATGACCTCTCAATCGCAAGTCGACTCCTTCATATTTTCCTGTTTCCCAGTCCAAATCGTTAAGTTTAAGTGTAGGAGTTGCTTCGGTCACATCAAACTCTATATTTCGCTCGTTGGTATTATCGGAGCTGAATTGTCCTACAATTTTTGGTACTGTAAACGAACAACCAGCTACTGCCAGAATCCAAATCAGCACCATTGATAATGCTACATATGAGTTCCCGATTCTTCGCTTTAGCAATATTGTTAGTCCCAGTAGTGAGATGCCAAGCGCTGGTATAAAAAACAGGAAGAATGTGCTTACACTCGCCAATGGACCAAAGGGCTCCATAAAATCAGCTATTGGAAATCCATCTATATGTCCCATGCTCCCACCGTAATTCCAATTGACCCCAAGCATGAATAGAAGTGTGAAGATCAAGCTAATCATTACAGCGAACCCGGTTAGGAGCACACCGGCTCCAAAAACCACGCGAACGGCTTCAATGACGAAAGTCATAACCGGGCCCATCATTTTACCCAGTCCTTCGAACACCATAGCGATGAGTCGAAATGGGAATAGGAATATTTTCACAAAGACGTTTTCGTCTTCTTCATCTAGTTTAAAGGTCTTTTTCACATTCTTTTCAATCCCTTTCATGGTTAAAGGTTCGCCTTTCATCTCCATTTTTTCAGTAACAGATTGTGCTTCAGGCGTGATGATCCACAAGATGATGTAAAGAATCAGACCTGATCCGCCAAGGATGATTGAGACAAGAAAAATAATGCGAACAAGAGCTGCGTCAATTCCAAAGTAGGAAGATATGCCTCCTGCGACCCCTCCAAGTACTCGTCCATCAGGGTTTCTGAAGAATTTTTTTGCTGTGCTTTTGTCTTCTATTTGATCTGACTCTGGCAGTACAATCCAAAGAATGATGTAAGCAATAAGCCCAATGCCAAATGTCAATGTGAAAATGATCCACAACAATCGAATCCAGATTGGGTCAATCGAGAAATAGCTCGCAATTCCACCTGCTACTCCTCCAAGAATTTTTTCTTTAGAGTTCCGATAAAGTTTTTTGGAGCCCCCCTCTTCAGATTGTGTTTGTTTAGAATCCGTCTTTTTAGAGTCTGTCTTTTTTGAGTCCTTTTGCTTTTGATCAACGGGTTCATCATCGAGAGTGGCTTCAAAGTCAGCCACTGTACCCATAGAGGCGATTAGTTCATCTACTTGTTTTGCTGAAATTGCCTCCTTGTTTTTCTTAAGTTCACCATAAAATTTCTCAGCAATTCGATTTTCGATATCATCGGTGATTTCTTTGCTGTCTTCGAATGTTGAAAAGAAGGTATAGACAGAATCCAGATAGGATTTGAGCTTTTTGAAGCCCTCCTCTTCTATGTGAAAAATGTTTCCACCAATGTTTATGCTTATCGTTTTCTTCATGATCTATGTGTTATTCGCGTGGTTATTTCTTTGAGGTTTCGGCTACTACTGACTTTTTGGTTTTCCTAGCCTTTGTCTTTGCTTTGCCATTTACCTTAATAATGCTTTGCGTAGAACCAACCAGTTCCTCCCAGGTAGTGTTAAGCATAGCAAGGAATTCCTTGCCATCCGGTGTAAGTGTGTAGTATTTCCTGGGAGGCCCTGATTTAGATTCTACCCATTTGTAGTCAACAAGTCCTGCTTTTCTTAAGCGGGTAAGTAGCGGATAGAGCGTGCCCTCCACTACCATTATTTTGACTTGGGTGAGTTCTTCCAACATGTCCGAAGCGTAAACTTCTCCTCGTGATATGACGTGCAGTATGCAGAATTCCAAGATCCCTTTTCGCATTTGCACTTGTGTATTTTCTACGTTCATTTATTCGACGTTTGCCACTGTGTACGGAAAAGTACTATGCATGGCCAAGTACTAAGTAAAAAAAGTTACTGATTCATTAATATTCTTCATATTATTCTATGAATAATCAATATAATTATATAAACTAGGGGTATTGGTCTACAGATTGGTCGAAGAAAGGATCATTCTTTGTAGATGGGAAAATAGACAGTCAGTGGGTTAATTTCTAACTTGCGGCAGATTGGTAATTATGCGAAATATATTCTTCACGTTTGTTGTACTGTCAGGCTCTTGGGTCATAGCTCAAGATGCCAATGAGACAAAGGATAAAACTCCTAAATACAGTAACGAATTCCTAAACCTTGGCGTAGGGGCACGATCCTTCGGGCTGGCATTAAGTTCGGTGGCCTATTCCTCAGATGTCACAAGTGGTTATTGGAACCCAGCCGGCCTTCTTGAATTAGAAAAGGATCAGGGAATGCTCATGCACTCTTCTTATTTCGGAGGATTAGCGAGTTACGACTATGTGGCCTTTGCTACTGAAGTTGATGCAGAGAGTAAACTGGCTGTCTCTGTAATTCGCTTTTCTGTAGATGATATCCCAGACACCCGATTTTTGTTTGACGCCAATGGGGCGATCAATTATGATAACATTCAATTCTTTGCCGCATCCGATTATGCATTCATTGGATCATACGCTAGAAGACTTAAGCTATTTGGTGGTGTAAAGGCTGGAGGAAATATTAAAATAGTTAGGAGAGTTGTTGGGAATTTCTCTAATGCATGGGGATTTGGGATTGATGCCGGACTTCAGAAACAAATTAAGGACTGGAAGCTTGGGCTGACAGTTCGGGATGTATTTGGAACCTTCAATGCCTGGTCGCACAATACATCAGAATTGGAAGAGGTCTATGCATTGACGGGCAATTCATTACCTGCTAGTTCGGTTGAAATCACTCTTCCTCGAACGATTTTTGGAGGTACACGAAATTGGAGGTTCGGAGAAAACATCACTTTGATGGCTACTTTGGATTTAGATTTCACTTTTGACGGCAAGAGAAATACGCTCATTAAATCAAATTTTGCATCTATTGATCCACATGGAGGAATGGAAGTTGGTTATGAGAATCGATTCTTTCTAAGACTCGGTTTGGGACAATTTCAAAAAACCGAAAATTTTGAGGGCAAAAAATCTTGGGTGATGCAACCAACAGCCGGGCTTGGGGTCGATCTGGATCAAGTCACAATTGACTATGCGCTTACGGATGCTTTTAATAAAGCAGAGGGACTATACTCACATGTTTTTTCTATAAAAATCAATTTTGATGTCAAGGAATAGGCTCATAGCAACAGGTATTGGTTGGTTATTTTGCCTCACTGCAACTGCCCAGTTTGGTAATGAGTGGATCGATTACAATCAATCTTATTATAAATTGAAGGTCGTTGAGGATGGATTCTATCGAGTAACTGCGGCAGAACTCCAAGCAAATGGCTTTCCTGTTTCGTCTGTTCCCGCCAATCGAATTCAGCTATTTCGAAGAGGTGAGGAAGTCGCTATCCAAGTGAATTCTTCTGGAGGATTATTGAATTATCTGGAATTTTACGGGATTAAGAATGCAGGCGAAGGGGACACGGAATTGTATATTCAACCTGAAGCCCAGCCTCATGACGAATACAACCTTTTCACAGATACAGCCGCCTACTTTCTGACATGGAAATTGACAAGTGAGACAGGTGCTCGCATGGGATTATCTGCGCTGAACGACATTACGGGTTTAACACCTGAGGCGTATCATTTAGATGAAGAATTATCAATTGAAATCACTAATTACGCATCGGGCATCAAGTTTGGTAGCGGCTCGTCCTTCTCGCTAAGCGAATATGATTATGGCGAGGGATGGACAGGAGGCTTTGTGTCCAAGGGTGGATTTAAACAGTTTGATCTAACCTTGGACAGCTACGAAAGCTCTGGATCTGACCCTCAAATTGAACTGGTTCTTGTTGGTGGCAATACATTGAGTCACAATGTTGACGTCCAAATTGGATCGTCCATTGGTAGTTTACGTAACATTGGGAACGTCCAATTTGCGGATCGGACATTTGAGTCAGCGACATTTTCATTTCTTGATTCAGACATAGGCCCAAGTGGGGAATTGGTTGTCCAAATCCTGACAACAGGTTTCGCTGGAGCTACAGACCGGGTGTCTACTGCCTTGGTTCGTGTGACATACCCTCAGGCCTTGTCTATGACCCCAACGGAAAACAAGTTATTCGCCTTGCGAGATTTGGCAACATCAGATCGAGCTTATTTACAGATCAGCACGACCAATGCAGGAGGCACAGAAATTTACGATGTATCGAATCCTTTGTCACCGATTCGAGTGGTATCCACCAATTTTTCGGATCGTCTTGAATGTATCATCTCAGGTCCGGCTACAATAAGAAAAGTATTGGCAGTAACCAATAGACTTGTGATAGCAGACATAGAATCAGTGGACCTAACTGCTGTCGATATTACAAGTGATTATCTTATTGTCACTCATCCGGCGTTGCAGCAAAATGCATCGGACGGTCTCGATCCAGTGAAAGCATTTTCTGATTATAGAGCTTCGGTGGCTGGCGGAGGATATTCATTAACCACCTTGAACTTCTTTGATGTTGTTAACCAATTCAATTATGGAGATGTTTCTCCGATAGCTATCAAGCGATTGGTGGATTTTGCAATTACAAATGGGTCGCCTCAGGCTCTATTTCTGATTGGAAAAGGGCGAACGCCTGATCGCAATTTCTATAGACTAAATGAGCATTCAGTAGTAAATGTGCCAACCTATGGTGATCCCGGTGGCGACTTGATGTTTTCAAGTGGGTTGGGCGTGGATCCCATAATTCCCATTCTTGCTGTTGGGCGATTGAATGCATTTGATTCGGAGGAAGTAAAATCGTATTTAGACAAAGTGAAGGAGATGGAGCTGATTCCTTTTGATAATTTGAATCGAAAATCAGTACTTCAGTTAAGTGGAGGCCAAAGTGCAGGCGAGTTGTCGATTTTCAAGCAATATATTGAAGGGTTTGAGCAAGTTTTAGAAGGAGATTTCTTGGGCGGTCTGGCCATTAATGTTGGCAAGGAAACAACTCAAAATGTTGAAGTTGTAGATGTAGTTCAAGAAATAAATGATGGAGTCAGCTTAGTTACCTTTTTTGGGCATTCAAGTGGGACAGTCACTGACATAGAAGTTGGTCGGGTTTCTGATGGACAATTTGGTTATGACAATCAGGCGAAGTACCCAGTTTTTCTGGTAAATGGGTGCAACGCTGGAGATATTTTCGGATCCAATTTTACGTTTGGTGAGGATTGGATGATCACACCAAATCTTGGCGCATTGGGGTTTATTGCTCATGCAGATTTTGTAGCATCCTCCGCACTTAAGAGATACAGTGATATTTTTCATAACGTATCTTTCACTGAGGAGGCTTGGTTTGGTAAAGAACTGGGAAGCGTAATATTGGAATGTTCAAAAATGTATTTGGATACCTATGGGACCTCCAATCTTTCCCAAACACAGGCATTACAAGTTGTACTGCAAGGAGATCCAATGATAAAAATCTTTGGTGCGGACAAACCGGACTATGAAATCATGCCAGAAAGAGTGTGGACTGCATCGTTCGATGGGGATCAATTATTAGCGGCACAGGATTCTTTCAAACTAAATTTTGTTGTGAGAAATTTCGGTAGATCCATTTCTGATTCATTGATTGTGCAAGTCAGGCGCACACTTCC
>JAAEPI010000950.1 GCA_024232835.1 Cytophagales bacterium | reverse complement strand
TATGAAATTATAGAACAAATGGTTGATAATGAACAGGTGACGTGTGGACTAACAGATGGAATTACTCATTATATCCATGCCCTTGAAAAGGGATTACTTAAAATTCTATCTAAGATGGGAATTTCAACGTTACAAAGTTATCGAGGAGCCCAAATTTTTGAAGCTTTGGGATTAGCGGATGATGTGATTCAGCTTTTTTTTACGGGGACAACCTCTCGTATTGGAGGGGCAACATTAGAGATCTTAGCCCAAGAAACTTTAAATCGTCATTACGATGGTTTTTCTGAAGATCAACCCGCTTTAGGTTCTGGTGGTATTTATCGGTGGAAACGAGATGGTGAATTCCATTTGTGGAATCCGAAAACGGTGTTGGCTTTGCAAAAATCATCTCGAGAAAATGATTATGAAAAATACAAACAATTTGCAGGTTTAATTAATAACCAGCAGGACAATCCAACAACCTTGCGTGGGGTCTTAGCCTTTGAGACTCATCCATCTGCTATTTCTCTTGAGGAGGTAGAGTCTGCTGAACATATTTATAAACGTTTAGCAACCGGGGCCATGAGTTTTGGAGCCTTGTCAGGACCTGCTCATCAGGTATTAGCTATTGCTATGAATCGATTGGGGGGGAAATCAAACACCGGGGAAGGTGGAGAAGATCCGAAGCGATTTGAACCGTTACCCAATGGTGATTCTATGCG
>JAAEPI010000949.1 GCA_024232835.1 Cytophagales bacterium | reverse complement strand
CCTTCATCCATCAACAGGCGGGGCAGGTTATGACCCGCATAGTGATTTAGGTAAGTATCTTTTTGATCTTTTTTTGGATCCAAAACAATTAAAAGGACGCAAAGATTTATATAAGAAAGTATATCATGAAAGTGCTCATAGATGGATATACATCAAATTAGTTGGTACAAAAGTAAAGATACCGGGGATGGTAGATGAAGGTGTTAGTGGGGTTTATGGATGGGTAAAAGGTAATTTACGTTACTATTTGGGATGGAAATAAATCAATGTTACGTCATATATTAAACTGCATCAAGCTTCTTTTAATTACTCCGGATATCAAAGACTGTCTTGTAAGGCAAATAGATCCGAAAAGGATTGAAGATGCATTTGAACTGGAACATCAGGAATTTTATAATGAACTCAGCAGTGGTTTAGGTCTGAGCCCGTATTTTATGGAAAATGAGTGGAAACCTTTCATAGCTGAATTATTGCCAGACGATGAGTTGTGGTTTTATCGGTTGCCTGCTGAATACTGGCAACATCTGCAGGGACATCAGGGGTATGTAATAATCAGAAATGGAAAGAAGATAGCCAAGGTTAAGACTATATGGAACTAACATTTCACCACAAATTCCGGGGACACCTTACTTAATTCCTGGCATACAACATTTTGTTGAAAAAAATTAAGTATGGTGTCCCCGGAATGATCGATCATGGCTGGAAATTCAGAAAGACCTGGTTCATTCATTTTACGCCAAGGTCTTGATGATGCTCCAATAGGTTCGGTCACCAAACCTGGAAAATCAGCATCCATCGCTACTAATCTAACAGCCGAAACAGAGTTCCAAATTATTCTACAACGTGCTCCTAAGAGAAACGACATACTATCGGGAACATTTGCTGGTGATATTCGAGCAGCAGGATTTGATGTAGTGCGGGCTCCGACCAAACTAAATCCCAAACATGTTCGTATAGTAGAATCCATGCATACATTCGAGGAAACAGGTCGCAATTGGCTGTCAATTGCTTTTGATAAACTCTTCAAAGTCAAAAAAACGAAACAGTAGGATTGGAGATTGTAAAGGGACATGGCATGAAACTACAAGAGATTAGAACATATGACGACTTGGAGGAATATCTCAAAACTTTCCGCACCTTTGGAGGTGATACAGCAACCTATGACTTCAATGGAATCGTCCATTTGATCTTGGCTTTAATAGATAATCTGATGGAAAACTCTTTGGAAACAGAATTGGATGACATAGGCGAATCAATGACGAATGAGCAGAGAGAGTTTTGGATAAAAATCGGTGAGAGTGTAAAGGGGAAAAATGGGGTCGCATCTTAAATAAATAGTGCCTGAACGAAAACCCCTAATTCTGT
>JAAEPI010000948.1 GCA_024232835.1 Cytophagales bacterium | reverse complement strand
TATGACCCTCCTCTGACAAATTACTCTACAAAAGAAGTGCCGTGTTGATTTATCGTCTGTGGGAAGGTGAAAAAATTATTGGTGAAAAGTACGCAATCGGTTGTCAGTGTTTTAATGACTACTACCTGATTCTTGACTCATTTAACAATACGGGCACTTGGCCTCCTCTTGACCCTAATACCAACAGAAGGTAGTGTGAAAAGCTCAGTGGAATTACCTGAATGATAAGAATACGGCCCCATGGCAAATAACTCAGGATGAAAGATGTACTTCTTTGAAAAGAAGGTATAACCCATACGATAGCCTGGTAGGATAATGGATCGGTCGATTAAATCATTCCAAAAATCTGACTCCTCCTTTGTGTCTTGATAGGCAAGGCCAATAGCTGCATACCATCTTTTAGATTTTTTTCCAAAATTGTACCGAATCATCAGCCCTGTAGTGTATACCTCATACCTACCACGAAATGCCTTAGCAGAAAAGTATTGTCCATATCCGTTGACTAAAAAATTTCCTTTTAGAGGAATATCCAGGCCAAGCTGATATGATGGGCCGAAATAGTACATGACAGCATCTCCTGAAAAATATAAACCAGCATAGGGTTGAACTTTTGACTGGCCAAGCCCTGTGGTGCATAGTATAATTTGGATCAGGCCAAATAGTATTAAATGGTTTATACTCTTCTTCACTTATCGAAACACTTTTATTCCTTGTGATCAACAGGAAAGTATTTAGAATTTCTCTATCAAGTCTTAGGTAGCTTTCTCCTATGCTGTATCCTAAGGTGTCCCTGTGCAACTACTCGATTCGCTGTAGTCGTCTAATGTGAAGATAAAAGAAAGTGTATATTCCTTCATTTTTATTAGCTCTTCACTATAATTATCATATTTAGTCACATCAAATAACTCGCCACTGGTATCTTTTGAATAATAGAGGCATTTGTTATCATTGAAACGAATTACAACGGAATCACCAATCATCTCGCTAAAAGTATCGAAATAAAATACTACTGGCCCTTCTTCTCTAGAGGTGTTCGTTATTACTGACTCATTATCTGGGATATCAAAACTTCTAAATTTCTCTCCATTTATGTTATAAACCTCCATCACCAAATCAACTCCCGAGCTATTTTTATATGAATAACTTACGATATGAATTGATTCCGTTGTTTCCTTGCCACATCCTGTGGCAAGGAATAACACACTAATTCCAATGAGCAAATAATTCATCCAAATTGTCTTTCGTTGCATTGTTATATCTGTTTCTTATGTTATTTCTCCATCCATTCCATGTTGTTTGTCCATTTAAGGCATCCTCAATTTGGCTAATGGTGTAATTGGAAATTGGCTCCTCCCGACAATAACAAAAAAGACTGACAGTTCCTGTTGCCAGCCTTTTGGTTTTGCTTTCCATACACGGATTGATTATTCACATGGCACAGCCGCAGCTTTGGTTTCCTCAGTAAACCGATAGGTGAATTCAAAACTGTTCTTACTAATTTTCGTGCGGTTGTCATAGTTAGAAATATCAGCCAACCCTGTATTTCCTAAACCTGAAATGTATCCATAATCGCACATTTCTAAATCACCATATATAGCATAACAATCTGATGCATAGATATCAATCTCATTAATACTTGGCCCGGCTCCTTGGTAAGTTGAATTTGTAATGTGTAGAATCAAAGTGCCTTGTGGAGGTATTAAATATTCATCTGTAATTTTATTTCCTTCATCAAAGCCACAAGAAGAGCCATTTGTAATAGTAATTGGAACATCAGTATCATTAATGTACAATAGTTCAACATTCAAAACCATAGAGGATTCAGTCCTAGTGCACGAACTCATGGACAATGTCAATACAATAAGAGGCAGGAATTTATTCATAAGCAGAGAAAAGTACATCCAAATTGTCTTTCGTTGCATTGTTATATCTGTTTCTTATGTTATTCCTCCATCCATTCCATGTTGTTTGTCCATTTAAGGCATCCTCAATTTGGCGGATTGTATAACCTTCGACATTATCTCTAGAATCTATGTATCCGAAATTTGTTCGAGTGTCAGGTGTCGCTGGGCCATCAATCATATCTGCAACCACTAAAGTATAGTCGTTAGTTCTTCTCGCTCTTCCCAAATAATTATTTCTATACACCATTCTGGTCAGATTCCACTCCACGCCCCTGGCCCAGCTTTCGGCTATCTTTCGTTCGTCATCTTTATCCTGATAGTAGTAATGGTCATTTACCCATTGGCTTGCATGTGCCAGTTCATGAATCATGGTGGCATAGATATCTCTCGCACTTCTATTGTAACTATACATTTGAATGGAATTACCCAAGCCCAGAAACCTACGCCCAGGCGAATGACAACCAACAAAGTCATCCTCTCCACATTTGTCAGAATCCTCTTCCAAGTTAGCTCTAATCTTAAGTTGAGTTTTCCAGAAGCTATTCTCAGGTGGTCGCCTTAGTCCATTTATATCTTTGTAATAATAATGATGTGTCGCTCTGAAAATATGAGAATAATATTCCTGTACACCTCCCTGATAGTTATTGTTCCAATCTCCCGTCTTTTTTGGCCCATTGTCCGTAGCAGCTGATAACCACTTATCCCTTATCAAAAAATCATATCTCTCCCATTTGATACTATAGTTGGCATCTCTCTTGAACGTACCATTGCAGGAATAATACCCATTCGAATCAGTATAATCTTCGTGAGTGGTAATCCACCTTCTGGCCCTTACTTCTACACCTTGTACGGGCACATAGCTGCCAGGTATAGTATAATATTCGGTACGATAAACTGCTCTACGACATGGTTCTATCGGTTCTATTTTTAATAATAGTAAGAATCCATCGTCATCACACTCGTAATATTCCCAATGGTCAAACACTGACCTGCTTCTTCGAGTCTCCCCCTCCTGATCATCCCACACCCTGATCCTTCCTGCCGGTCGCCATGAACTACTCGTAATTCTGGCATTATCTCCTTCTTCAGGATTGTCTCCTTCTTCAAGATTTCCAGTAATCCG
>JAAEPI010000947.1 GCA_024232835.1 Cytophagales bacterium | reverse complement strand
TGAGAAGTGGGCAGCCCAAACGACTTACAGCCACCTACAAACGAAATGGCACAGTATCATTAATTGCCGCATTGGCAGTACACCAAGGAGAGGTCACCGCTGAAACCATGGATAAAAACAATCATGAAAATTTCTTGAAATTCCTTAAAAAACTCTATCGCAAATATCCAAAAAAACACCTTCACATTATCGCTGACAATCTTAATGTACACAAACACCATAAGGTGAAAGAATGGGTTGAGTCCAAAAAAAGGATGACCATGCATTTTACCCCTACCTACTCCTCCTGGCTAAACCAAATAGAAATATGGTTTAATATCCTCAGCAAAGACGTACTAAAGGGAGGGGTATGGCACTCCAAACAACAACTTATTGACCAGCTATTGGAATACTTGATACATACAATAAAACAAGAGCCAAACCTTTTGAGTGGACTTACTGTGGAGACAGTTCGGTATTTAACAAATCTTTACACTAGTGATCCCGAAGTGTTGTTGCTTGATGAACCCTTTAGTAACCTAGATGAACTTACTAGAGAGAAGGTAAGAACTGAAATCTATGAACTCATAAAGAAAGTAGGGATTACAACCATTCTGGTGACTCACCATCCGATGGATGCCTTCATGATGGCGGACAAAGTAGCAATGATGAAGGAGGGTAAAATACTTCAGCTTGGGAAGCCAGAAGAGGTTTATCAACATCCTGATTCAGATTATACGGCAATCTTCTTAGGTGCGAGTGTGATTATACCGGGAGTAAAAAATGGCAATCAGGTGGATACTCCCTTCGGGAAGTTAGAGAAGGCTATTGCTCAAGACACAACTCTTTTTATCAGACCTGAAAATATTCGCTTAAGTGATTCAGATGGACAGCTGAGCGGACAGATAACGACTAAGCTTTTTAATGGGCCACATGAAGTTTTAGTAATAAAAAATAAGAACGGAGAGCATAAAATTTTGGTCGAAACAGAACACAGTAATTTTAAGGTGGGTGAGCGATCTACTTAACACTTGACTCGGATAAAATTGAAGAGCTTGAAAGAATACTGTGAGGTTGGCATTGCGGAAGCAAGTCCAATTTCGTTAGGTTAAGAATTTCTGTCACTGCAGATTTCGCAAAGAAGTCTTACAAAAGAAGCAAAACGTACAAAGGATGCGCTCGCTTCATTGCGTTCTCGATGACTACTCCTTAACTTAACGACATTGGAAGCAAGTCAGTGACGAGAATGAGGGTCGAATTTGACAGCTAGGTAATTATATTTTAAAAATTGGATACATGAAAATAGGCATCATTAAAGAAGGCAAAGTGCCGGTGGATCATCGCGTTCCACTTATGCCTGAGCAGGCCAAGGAAGTGATGGAAAAATTTCCCGATGTTAAGGTGGTGGTTCAATCCAGCCACGTGCGTGTATTTAAGGATGATGAATATCTAGCGCAAGGTGTTGAGGTGGTTGATTCAGTAGCTGACTGTGACGTGATCTTTGGAGTGAAAGAAGTACCCATTCCAAACTTACTTGCCGAAAAAACTTTTTTCTTTTTCTCGCATACAATTAAAAAACAGGAGTATAATCGTGATCTCTTAAGAGCCATTCTGGCAAAAAATATCCGAATGGTGGATTATGAACCATTGACAGATTCAAATGGTATTCGGGTAATTGCATTTGGTCGGTGGGCAGGAATTGTGGGCGCATACAATGGCCTTCTGACTTACGGCAGGAGATATAATCTTTTCGATATTCGACAGGCAAATGAATGTTACGATCTGGAGGATCTAAAGACGGAGTACTCTAAAATCAATCTTCCAAAAATGAAGATAGCAATAACTGGGGGAGGGCGAGTCGCCATTGGAGCGATGGAAGTACTTCATGACATTGGCATCCGGCAAGTGACACCAGCCGAGTTTATTGAGGTTCGATTCGACGAACCAGTGTTTACTCAGTTGAACTCTCGTGATTATAATCGTTCGAAGAATGGGGAATTCAACCAGTCTGAGTTTCACAAACATCCAGATAGATATGAGGGGGATTTTTTGAAATATGCCCGAGTTACGGATTTGTTAATCGCGTGCGCCTATTGGCATCCATCGTCTCCAGTACTTTTCACAAAGGAGGAGGCAATGAAATCAGATTTTCACCTTCGGGTGATCGCAGATATCACGTGCGATATTGAAGGGTCGATCCCATCTACCAAGCGATCCACGACTATCGCTGATCCTATTTATGATTATAATCCGAGTGAAAATATAGAGGAGCCGGGGTTGACGAATGAGGCCAACATTTCAGTAATGGCCGTCGATAATCTTCCTTGCGAACTCCCAAGGGATGCTTCCAACAGTTTCGGCAGAGAATTGATTGATAATGTACTACCACACCTTTTAGGTGATGATTCAGAAGAAGTGATTAAGCGCGCCACCATTACTGAGAATGGGAAGCTAACAGAGGCATATCAGTATTTGAAGGGGTATGTGGATGGGAAGTAAAAACTGATCACTGGTTATTGACCACTAACGACAGCTGTTGCTTCAATCTCCACCAACATCTTTCGATCAATAAGTCTGCTGATTTCAACCATGGAAGTTGCTGGTTTGATTTGCCCAAAATACTTCGCATGTGCTTTGGCGAATTCCTCCCATTGAGAAATGTCTGTGACGAATATTCGTGTACGAACGACATCTTCCAACCTACCACCTGCTTCTTCTAAAGAACTTTTGATAATCTCTAAACAAGCTATGGTCTGTTCATAGGCAGTTTCTCCCTGAACTTTCCCGTCCTTAACTGGAGCAGTACCAGAGACTTCTATAGTGTTTCTGATTCTTACAGCACGGCTGTAGCCCACAATATCTTCCCAAGGTGCACCGGAGCTTATGTTCTTTCTTTCCATTTTATACCTGTTTTATTAATTCTAATCCGCCAATTTTGATTTCATCACTTGCTACAATTTGCCCTTTGTAGTAGCCCTCATTTTTATATTCTCTAACCACGATATAATTAGAGAGCGCTCTAAATTCTCCCCAGTATTTCAAATCTGGTGGGCTCATGATATTTTCATCTTTCAGTACTCCGTGTTCATTAAATAGCATCTCAATTGCACCCTCACCGTTGGTATTCCACTGACCTTTGAGTTCATAGGTTGATACATTTTTTAGGCATTGCTAACTATGTATAGCTAATGTGTTATTTCTATGATGCATCAAAAGTAAAACGGACAAAGTAAGCATCTCAACACTTTTTGAATAGCACTTTGATTTTTTCTCATTACTTGCCAAAAAGTGCCTGAACAAGCTATTATAGCCTTCTACAGTAAAAATTTCTGCTTTTGATTGAATG
>JAAEPI010000946.1 GCA_024232835.1 Cytophagales bacterium | reverse complement strand
CTGGGAAACGGATCTTGGCAGCCCACGTGTCTCTCCCGAAGCGTTTGATAGGAATATGCAAGAAATCATTTGAGTGTAACCTTTTTCTGTTGAGGATATTGGTGGCATCTAAGTCATTGAAATATCAGGGATAAATAATGCTGGACATTCTTCCCTCTGTTTTTTAAGATATTGGTACAAAAATATATCAATATTTTAACAGGAGGGATGAATGTCAGCATATTCGATAGAAGAAATGCTACTTAAAGGTCAGATGGAAGTCAATCAACTTTTTGAATTTGTAGAGAATAATTCCGAAGCGATGGATGCTTATGCAATGGAACAGGCCATCTTTGAACGAGTAATGGGAATTGGTCTGACGGCCATGAAAGGCTATTTCGCTGCGAAAGGTACTGGAGACATAGGTGATGTTTTAGAATTAGACGATGGAACGACCTTGAAGAAAGAGAAAAGGTTGTTGGCAAGGAATTACTTTTCAATTTTTGGCAAATTTGGTGTTCCCCGCACTTGCTATCGCAGCAATGGTCTTGAGGGTGTGATGCCATTGGATGCACAGGCGAATCTTCCGGAGAGGAGTTACTCTTATCTTCTTCAAGAATGTATGGATCTTTTAAGTATCCGGGACTCATTTGGGGAAGGCTCAGTAACCTTGGCTAAGCTATTGGGAGCGGGAGTAAGCCCGAGCCGTTTTGAAGTTGTAAACCGAGAATCTGCCAATAGTTACGACGAGTTTTACGAAAACAAGGAACTTCCGACACCTGGAAGTGAAGGAGAGATTCAGGTGATCGGTTTTGACGGAAAAGGGGTGCCTGTAATTAAAAGCGAATCTGCTAAGCTTCAGTCCCGGTTAGGAAAGGGAGAAAAACGTCAAAAGAAGAAAGAAGCCATGGTGGGTGTAAGTTATACGATTGATCCAAAGCAGCGCAGCCCCGAAGAAGTTGCTGAGAATTTGCTATACCCGGAAGAAGCCCGAGAAAAGAGAGAAGCAGCAAAAAAACAAGGGGTTAATTCACGCCCAATACGGGCAAAAAATATTCGTCGGTTAGCAAGTTTGCAACGTCCTAAGGAAGAAGTAATGGAAGAGATCATAAGGGACGCTAAAAGCAGGGCTTGGGATAACCAATGGCCTCTGGTAGCCGTAATGGACGGAGCATTATGTTTATGGACGTCGTTGACCGCGATGCTAGCAGGAGTGAATTGGGTTGGTATATTGGATATCATACATGTATCAGAATATCTGTGGAAAGCTGGCAATGCTTTAAATGGTGAGAAGACCTCGAAAGGCAAAAAGTGGGTTTACAAGTACCTGTTGGCCATTTTGCAGGGACGGGTAGGTCGAGTAATTGGAGGCTTGAAGCAGATATTGAGCAAACGCAAGCTGAAAGCATTTCAGCGCAAGGCCTTGAAGGAAGCAATCAGCTATTTTGAAAACCATCGGAAATGGATGTGTTATGATAAATATTTGGCCGCCGGACATCCGATTGGTAGCGGAGTTGTGGAATCTACTTGTGGACATACAGTCAAGAACCGGATGGAAGGAACCGGTCGGCGGTGGTCAATAAAAGGAGCAGAATCCACATTGCTTTTAAGGTCAGTATATACCAGTAACGACTGGGATGCCTATTGGGAAGTTCATAGAGTGCTGGAAAGAAAGCGGTTATTTAGTGACATATTGCCAAAGTTGGACCTAGCCGACGAGTATTTCAACAGAAAGGCAGCATGAAACACCCAACGAAAAAAGGTTACACTCTATTGATTTAGTCAGGTTTTTTACAATTCATTACCAAGTAAAAGGGATGCATATATGAAAGCTAGCCCAGGCGCTCTCGG
>JAAEPI010000945.1 GCA_024232835.1 Cytophagales bacterium | reverse complement strand
GCCCCATGTGGGCCCTACCGCCTTTTTGCATTGCATTAATGAGGCAGTAGCTTTGTTGGTGATTTTGGTGATGTGTTGGTTGTAATTAAGTTTACTGTCTAATGTCACTCCCAAGAATTTAGCAGACGGGGATAACTCTATAGGGGTGTTCCCAACCATGATTGGTCGGAGTGTCCATTTTCTGTTCCAAGTGAACATGACGATTTTTGTTTTAAGTGTGCTTACTGAGAGCCCTTTTGTTGAGCACCAGTTTTCAATAGTTTTTATAGTTCTTTGCGTTCTTTCCCAGATTACCTCCAGATCATTGCCTTCTGCAAGTGATGCCAGATCGTCGGCGAATGCCTGGAGGTACCCCGGAATGTCTTTAGCTGAGTAGTTGAGTAAATCGTCAATAACGAGATTCCAGAGGAAAGGAGAGAGGATACCTCCTTGGGGGCACCCTCTCTTAACTCTGATACGTTTGGTGGTTTGTTTATGAGTTATGCTAATAAATCTATTCGTAACCATATTAATGATCCATTGAGCTGTGGATGCATCAACTTCAGTGTTTCTGATGGCTTCCGATATAGCCTTGAAGGACACATTGTCAAAGGCGCCCTCTATGTCTAGAAAGACACCCAGAACAAATCCCTTCTTAGCTATTCTTCGCTCAATGGTATGAGCTACTTTGTGAAGAGCTGCTTCAGTAGAGCAGCCCTTCTTGAAGCCGTATTGTCTCTTGCTGACGTTCTTCGCAATGTTAAGGTCATGCTGCATGTGCCATAGAATTGCTTTTTCCTGGAGTTTGAGCATGACTGGAGATAAGGTGATTGTACGATATGATTTGGGGTGGTTGTAGTCTGTTTTACCTGGCTTGGGTATGAATATTCCAGTGGACTCCCTCCATAATGAGGGAATATGCTGTAATTCATGGTTGCGTATCATAATGTTTCTAGTAATGTGTTGTATGTGAGGCCACGCCTTTTGTATAAGGATTGGCTTGATTGTGTCAGGTCCAGCAGCCTTATAAGGCTCAAAAGATTTCACTGCTTCTTCTAGTCTCTTTAGCGAGTAGATTTTGTCAGTCAATTCTTTACTTGTGTTGAGTGGTGTTGAGGAATTGATTGGAGGGTCATTGGGACAGTCTCTAAAGTGAACCTGTGCCATGGCTTCCAGTGTTTGATCAGCTGTTGAAGTCAGAGTACCGTCTTTTTTGTAGACCGACTCAAGTTTTTCTTTTGTGTCGTTGCAGGATTTCAGAATCTTATTCATCCTTGCAGATTCTTTGATAGATTCTGTTTCCTGACAGAATGTTCTCCATGCTTGTTGTTGAGTTTTATTGAGTAATTTGTTGTATTGCTTGTTGCTTTCCCTGAGGGCAGCCCATGCAATGTATGATTTATTATTTCT
>JAAEPI010000944.1 GCA_024232835.1 Cytophagales bacterium | reverse complement strand
CAGTTTGGGCATTTTACTATTCTTCTTGTTAGTTTTCCCACTAACAATAAAATTTCGTCAAAGTCAACATCTGGGAACCTGGCTACTACTTCATTTTTCAATTGATCTACTTTCTGGGGATTCTCTTTCCTCAAGTAGATGAGTGGTGTTTCGTATTGTAAACCCCCTATTCTCACAGATAATTTCGCTTGAAGATGTCCCATGCGGAGTGCATACTTCAGGATATCTTTAGCTGCGTCTATGGCACGCTCCAAGTTTTTCGATAGTCGATAGAATTTGAAAGCATGAGAAGGAATTGACGTGCTCATAGTAAAAAATGTAAGAGAAAATAAATCCAGGAGGGGAGGAGCCTTTTATACAACATATTGATGATATTCATTAACTAAATAGTACGTGAGATGTATCGTGACGTCATGTTATTTGATTATGACATCATTTCTCACATGTAATTATGACATCATTTTTCAGCAATGTGATTGGTTTAAAATATCAATTAGAGCATAGATAAATACGAGAGCTCGAGTGCAAACGAATCATTTCCAATATGGATCCTTTTCGTGCGTGGCT
>JAAEPI010000943.1 GCA_024232835.1 Cytophagales bacterium | reverse complement strand
GATGCCACTTCACTAGTCAATGCCGATGATCAACTCTCCGTTCAGGTTAAACTAAACGAAGATGCCATCGCAGCGGGTGATTTAACGGACAATCAAACCGCTGCAGAAGTAACTTCCTCTGCTACCGGAAACATTGGTGCAACAAATGTAAATGCTGCCATCGCTGAGCTGGAATCTGAAAAACAACCTTCAGATGCTGACCTGACTACTTATGCAGGTATCACCCCTAGTGCTGATATTCAAACCGCACTCGGTTCTGCTGACAATGCAACCATTCGAACTAACATCGGACTGGGTAGCATTGCAACTCAAGATGACAATAGTGTCGCTATCACAGGCGGATCTATCACAGGTATTACAGATCTATTGGATGCAGATGTTGAAGATGCCCTAACAGTAACCGCAGGAATAATTGAAAATACACCGATAGGAGTGGCGACTGCTTCAACTGGACGGTTTACACGGGTTACAGTAACTACAATGCTTTCTTCGCCCGGTGGAAGTACAGTCATGATTGATGGAAGTGGTATTCTTAATACTAGTGACCGAAGACTGAAAGAAAACATATTCCTTCTTCAAAATACAATAGAAAAACTAAATAAGCTTGGTGGATACAATTACAACTATAAAGCTGACTCTGACAAGAAAAAGCAAATTGGAGTTATTGCACAAGAGCTGGAAAAGGTGTTTCCAGAATTAGTTTCAACCAATAGCGAGGGATATAAAATGGTTAACTACCAAGGTTTGATCCCAGTTCTAATGGAAGCGTTGAAGGAACAACAAGTTGAGATTAACGAATTAAATGCAAGACTTAAAACTCAGGAAAGCAAATTATCTGAGCTGTTTTCTGATAACGATGATATGAAAAGTGATCTTGAACTACTAAAGGAGATCGTTCTAGGCAAGGAAGCAGCTAAAGCTGAGAAATAATGAGAAGCATTATTATATCCATATCGCTACTACTAATTATTCAGGTAACTGGCCAGCAATTCTATGTCTCCGATGGAGCCACTGTCAATGTCTCTGACGGTGCATCTCTTGAACTTGGCGGTGATTTGGAAAATGATGGGTCGATTATCAATAATGGAAACTTATCATTATATGGGGACTGGGTCATTGACAACATGTTTAATAGTATAAATGGGACCTTGACCTTTAGCGGACTTGGTAACCAAACCATTTCACCGGATATTCAAACGAGTGGGCTGACAATGGAATCGTCTGGCACAGTCACCTTTTCGGGGAATGATTTTCTGGTAATCGATGAAATTCGTTTTACCAATGGCATTCTGACAACAGATCCCGATAGACCGACCAAGTTTTCACTTGCGCCTACAGCGACTACACAGGAAGGTTCTTCGAGTTCTTATTTTCAAGGTAAACTATCTTATCAAGGTCCAGGAGATAAGTTCTTCCCTATGGGATATCAAGGACAATATGCACCAATTACTATTTTAAACGTAACGGGTACAGATCAGGAATTGACCGTTTATTATGAAAACCCAAATACTTTCAGTCCTGTTCCAGCTAATTTGGGTGATGTAACGGATCGAAATCAAGCTCTTCTTGGAGTTTCCGAGAAGGGTCTATGGACGATTCAAAAGACTAACGGAACAATAAATTCAAATCCTATGTATATGATTGATTTTACAAATGAGGAAATTCCTTTAACAAATGACATCAATCATACTTTTAATTCTCCTGTAATTGCCTATTCAGATGCCCCCGGTGGAATTTATTCTTCTCTTGGAGTAGTTGATGATATCAATTATTTCAACGGCTCAGGAATAGTGACAAGTGAAAGAGGTGTACCTACCACATTCCTAGATAATCAATCTAGCTCACCGTACTACCTTGCCATAGCATTAGCGCCAAGAATAGATCCAGATGGCACTCTTTATGTTCCCGAAGTGTTTTCACCAAATGCGTCCCATGATGATAACCAGAGATTTAGAATATTTAGTGACAATATTAGTAATGACAATGTAATAGACTTCAAACTAGAGATCTACAATAGTTTCGGTGCAATCGTCTACACCACTGATTCATTTGAGGAAGCAAAGGATATCGGGTGGAATGGTAGGAATCAAAAAACCAATGCTAAGGAAGTTTCTGGTACTTACTATTATTATTTAAGGTTAAAGAAAGAAAATGGTGAGGCAATTAACAATAAAGGAGCTCTGCTCTTAGCAAGATGAAAAAATTATCCGCATGTCTTTTGGTATTTATTTCTTCCATTGGAGTCAACGCTCAGGATACGCAATTTTCTCAATACTTTTCTGCGTCCTTGTATCTAAACCCTGGGTTTGCAGGTGTTTACAATTATCCAACGTTGAACTTCAATCATAAAAGACAAGTTCCTACTGGCCCAGTTGTAGCTGAGCTTACTCAGGTCTCCTTTATTTTTCCTGTTAAACCACAGGGAAAATTAGAAAAATCAATAGGAGGCGTTGGGCTTATGGCTTTCAATGAGCGTAGCGGATTCGATGGCGTTTATGAAAATAATGGTGCCTTTTTGACCTATGCCAATAATTTCAAATTCGGTATCCTGACTTCTGATGTCTTTTCTCTCGGCTTACAAGTAGGATACGAAAGTAGAAGCTCGTCCTATAGTGGACTGGTATGGGGAAGTCAATACAATCCCTTCGTTGGAGGATACGATTTTGCTTCTGATCCCACTGCTGGAGTCGAATTTGGTGAACGCCAAAGCAATCTTATCGTCAATGCGGGAATCATGTATTACTACAATCCAGAAAGGAACTATTTACTTTACTCTTATAGTGCCTTTTCCGGTTTTTCTGCAACTAATTTGAATAAACCCAACCGCTCATTTGTTAGTCAAAGTGAGGACAAAGCAGCCATGCTATTGAAGTACAATGGGGGTCTTGAAATGAAATTCAACAAAATATTTGTAACACCCAGTTTGCTCATTCAATACCTCCAAAAGAACTATCAGTTTAATGCGGGAGTTTTGATTTCGTATTCTCCCGCAGCGAGCCGGTACCAAGCTATTGGGCCACAGTTGCTGATTGGCACATGGTATCGGTATAGAGATTCCTTTATATTGATGGGGGGAGTTAAAGTCAAATCATTAGTATTTCGAGCTAGCTATGACTTGAACACCCAATTGTTTTTCGCTGATAAAAATGTAGAATTTGGCAAAAACTCCTTTGAAATATCTGTGCAATATGCCCTGACAGGAGATCAAGGGATCAGAAAAGTTTCAAATCCTTTATTCTAATTTCTTATTCTGAAGTAGAAGGATATATTTTTATTTCCTTGCCAGAAGTAAAACCAGAAGGTCTAAGACCATTCAATTCCAAAATCAATTCTTCAGGAACATTGAACTTTGTTGCGATATCGGTGACTCCTTCACCCGGTTGAATTTTGTAGACGAAATTAGAAAGGTTGTTTGTGCCTGTTGGGGCTACTAAATTAAAGTCTGGCGAAACAGAAGTATTCTTGACTCTTATAGGCTGGTATGACCTCAAATTGGTGTCACTTAATCCATTTTGTTCTTTGAGTTTATCAACTGTCATTTGAAAACTAGAAGCAATTTCAGACATTGTAGCATCCGGTCTCGTCAAATATATTTCTCCCAAATCAACTTCCATCTCCTTATCAGAAATCATTCTGATATCCAGCCGTCTATTTAGTTGTCTTCCAAAAGGGCTATTGTTAGAGGCGATGGGTTTGCCTTCACCATGCCAAATAACAGATACGTCAGATTTGACCACTCCTCTGCTCACCATATAATCAAGTGCGGAATTGCCCCGATTCTTACTTAAAATTAAATTCAGTTTTATCCCTCCTGTGTTGTCAGCATGTGATTCAATTTCAATTCGAAACCGATTTTGTTTATAGAAATCAATTACTTCATCAAGCATTTTCTTAGTTTCTTCTCTCAGAAAGAAAGACCCCACATCAAAATAGAAGCGATTGGCATACAATTTTTCAGAGGTTCCCCTCCTACCTTCTACTTTCAGTCCTCGAATTCTAATGTCGGAATTCCCTTCAATCTGCTCAGTTATGAAATGATAATCGTTTACAGGAACATGGAAAGCAAAATTCCCATCCGTATCAGTGAACATGTCAATAACTGTTTTCTCCTTGTCATGTTCCCTGAGGCTAATCGGATGACCAGCTAGTGGTCTCAGGTTAATACCTCCTCTTAGTTGGCCGGAAACCACAAGATCCATGAACTTGGTAATATCTTGTGTTGGAATATCCAGAATTATTTTTCCTGAGACAGCATTGACTTCCTCCACCTGTGCCAAAACCTCAATTTTAGCTTCTTTAGCTTTCCCTTTTTCATCCTGACTTTGGTTTCGAACCAAGGCAATAGCATTCACCGGCACTTCATCTACGTCTTTGGACTCTACAGCCATATTCTCAGTCAATATTCTTTCATTGCTGAATCTGAATTTCTTGATTTGCCCTAATAATTCCCTGTCTTCCAATGTTAGCGAACCATTGACTTTGGCATCTGCTCTATTCAGAATAAAGTTTCCATTCACCCCATTAAAGGTTCGTGCAAGTACTATCCGATTCAATAGTGCTTTTCTTCTTTTCGATTGTGCATTATAGTATGTAAAAGCTGCAGAAAGCATGCCTTGCTCAGCTGGAGTTAATTCGTCTCCTCTCACTCCTTTGGATAAAATTTCAACATGCCTTTTTTCATTAGCTTCCATGGATCGAGAAATGCTAGCGTCCCTACTTTGTAAGTCCGGATCATCATAAACCCTGTTGATATATTTTAACCCAATCAACTTGTCAATCACCTTTCTTTTTGATTCTGATAGAACTCCATACTGTGCTAAAACATCCTCACCTAGATTATAAACTGGCTCTATCCTATTATCCAGAGGATCGAAGTTAGTTTCAGGTTGAGCTACAATTTCTAAAACAGGTAACATGGTCAAGTAGATCGGCTCACTGGTCATGAGATAGGAGTCAAAAGAGGAACGAACAAATCGTCTTAGAGCAAGCTTATCCTCATCCGTCATGTTAGAATTCCTCCCTTGCAAGGCATTATAAGTATCGTCGGGGTTTACTCTTCTGCCAGCCTGCATTTCTTCTCGACTGAAAAAAGTTTCAGCTCTATAAATATCGGCATTCGTCATGTTTGACATTAATTTTAATAGAATCCGATCAAGAGACTTTTTCTTGATCGTTCCGTATTCGCCATAGACTTCAAGGTCATCATTGTTTACAATCTCTTCAAACGAATCGAAATCCGACATTAGATATGTACTCGCTAAGGAATTCAAGTTTTTCCTGTATTGTTCGGAAAGTTTCTCATAAAAATCTCTATCTACTTCTGTCAATTTATACTCCTTTTGCTGACCTAAAGCGAGCAGGCATTCTCTTATTGCTGAATTTACTTTGTAAGGTTTTGTAGCAGAACTCGTTTTCCAGAAATCTCTTTGATACACTCTTAAAACCGCAGATTGCCATCCTTTCTTTTGCTCTAAATAAATACCTGCCATCACATTAATCATCTCCTTTCCTCTATCATCAAAAGAGGCGTAATTAATAGTCAGTGGTTTATAATTCTCAGCATTTTTTATGCGCTCAGTAAGTAGAATATCTACTTTCTCTCGTTCCTCGGTATCTATCGAATTATAAAATGAAGTAGACTCAGAAGACAAGATCACGCTGTACCCAATTCCTCGTTGCTCAAGGTGAGACGTTACAACTTCGTCCACCTTCAAACGCTTATCCGTATCCAGATCCTGATAATAGAAATCATCCTCAGATCTTACTGACCTCAACATGCTGTTCGTCATTTTTCTAAGACGTGCTTTGACGATCTTATCTATTCTGTCTTTATCATCTTGACTTAATGAATTATAAACTTCCAGTTGATCTTCGGTCAATAATAGATCAATCTCCGAAAACGAGGATGAGAGAATTCTTGAAATAATCTGATTGACAATCTCAGGTTCACGAGAATCGAAATTATAATCTTCAGTAAAAAGTGAATTCCGCCCTGCTATTGTCTCCTCTGTTGAAACAGACGAAATAATGTCTTGCTTTGATTTAATGTTGAACCCATAAATATCAAATTTCCCTAAACCATCTTCGCGATTGGAAGATAAGTATCCACGCTCATTGCCAAGAAAGAAAAATATGTCATCTGAATTGGAATTAAATGGCTGGCCTGCATTGTAGATTTCAGCCACTTTGAAATTATTCCCTCTGGCAATGTAGATATCATACCCACCAAATCCACGATGACCATCCGAACCAAAAAATAATACTTTCTCTGCTTGATTGTAAAAAGGAGACACTTCATTAAATGGTGTATTAATGTGATCTCCCAAGTTGACAGAAGGTCCCCAATTGTCTCCACCAGCATTTATACTCATCCAAATATCTAATCCCCCATATCCTCCGTCCTTATCAGTCACATAAAATAACGTATCCCCTCCCAAGGTCAAATTTGGATGCTTTGAACTGGATCCAATTTCATTGATATTAAAATTCAAAGGGATTGATTCCGTCCATCTTCCATTTCTTTTTATGGCTACAAAAATGTGACATACATCTCCTAATGCTTCATCACAATTCGTATAATAAAATTTAGTTCGGTCTTTATTAAATGATCCGGATCCATCTCCCCATCTTGTATTTATACTTTGGTCGAACCTATCTCCAGGATCATAACTGGTCCATCCAGATTCTTCTTTAACAAACCTGAACAAATCGGCATACGATTCTCCAAATTGATTGTCGACCAGGCTGCCCTTGCCGCCTTCTCGTGCAGAGGTAAGGCACAAAATCGAATCCGAACCAATGGAAAAAGCTGCATAATCACTAAACTCAGAATTTAAAGGAGTTGGAAGCCCTTCGAAAGAATGATCCGGCTGAATCAATGTGATCTGGTTTAGTGCTAACTGACACCCATCAATTTCTATCTTCGCTTGCTTATGAAAATATCGATATTTATCATCCTCATGAAGTCCGAGTTCCATTAGAAATTCACCAAAGGCCTTTAGGGTTCTTATCGATTCTGAATACTTCCCCTTTTGCTTCTGCATTAGGCCATAATAAAATCCCGCCAATGGAAATACAGGATTTCTTGTTTCTGCAACTGATTGATAATAATATTCAGCACTTTCATAATCCAGCATCAATCGATATGACTCACCTAACTTATACTCAGCTCTAACCAAATTTGGATTTTCTTCCAAGGCTGTTTTGTACATAGTAATTGCTCGTACGTATTGGTTATTCTGAAAGTACTGATCACCTTGCCTTTCGATAGCCTGCACAAGCTGCGAAAACCCAGAGAGGTAGGTAATAAAATATAATAAAAATAGCAACGAGTACTTGGCTAAAACTTGTTTCATACACTGTTTATTCGCATTCAAAGATATTAGCAAATGATAATACCTCCTAAATCATTTTGTTTAAGCTATTTATCCATTACCAATTAACATGAACGCTCCCCAAATTTTTGGATCAGGATACGACTCCTTTAGTTTTAACTGGGCGTCTCTTAAAGACTGACCAATAGCCTCTGTTTGTAATAAATTTTCATAAAATGAGATCATAAGTTTTCCTGTGGCAGCATCATCTACCTTGGCAAAACTAATTATCAGATTTCTAGCTCCGGCCACCATAAAAGCCCGTTGAAGGCCAAACACTCCTTCTCCATTACGAATATCCCCCAAACCAGATTCACAAGCTGAAAGGATTACTAATTTGGTTTTGCTTAAATCCAAATTCATCGCTTCATAGGCGGTTAATACTCCATCATTATCGGATATCTGTGCATGACCGTCAAGGTAGCTGTTATAGGTATCACTTGCGTTTGCCAGAAAAAGTCCAGATCTAAATAATGGATTAGTTTCTCTGTTTGTCGAATTCAAAAAATTAGCCTCGTCACCAAAAAAACCATGAGTTGCAACATGCAATATGGTCGCATTAAATGAAGACCTCAAGCTGGACTCGCTTGCTCTGTCATTTAAATATGTTTTGGGGTTCCAACCCTTGTCCTCTAGAAGTTTCGATACCGAGTTTATTTCATATTCAGCCCCCTTCAACTCGGCTAATTTCAAGGAGTTGTTTTGTGCCAACCTTGAGAATGCTGGGTTCCCAAAAAGGAACGTTCGATTACGGTATGACTCTACATCATCTCGGAACAAATCCTTGCAGCTTGTCAAATAGCTGACATAATATTTTTCTATTAAGAATTCTCCATTTGGAAGGCTAAATGCATTTGGATTCATCTTATAGAATATTCCATCTGGTGAAACTTTGACCTCCTTGACATTTCCAATTTTATCATGAACTGGCTTCCATAGCATATTGAAAGTCTCCATCTGATCAATGCCATAAAGAAAGGAATTCCTGTACCTCGCATACCAAACATCTTCAGTTTTGTAGTCGTCACCAAGTATGACATATTCAGGGCCTTCTATTGTGTTTTCAGTAAAAATAATGGCTAGATATTGAGTGAAATCGGTGAATCCATAGACTATTCCTTTTTCACTCTTAAAGGCCTTGAATTCTCTTATCCTTATAATTTCAACAACTGCTTCATTTGGATTTATTTGGTCCTGGACACCTTGCCAATTTTCATTGTCACCTACAAGCATTCCTTTGAAATCTTCCAACTTAAACACAAGTTGTTTTTCTATATTTTGCACGCGTTGCTCCGTTCGGGACAAATCAATATGATTAGCCTCAAGCTCTTGAGTACCCATGGCGTAATAATTGGTAAGTAACCTTTTCTCTCTTTTCCAATCTCTGTGAAGGGATTTTAGTTCTTCATCTCCTCTCTCAATTTTATCTTTAATCCTATTTGCTGAGTTGAATAAAATGGCTTTAGTACTAATATTAAAATCAAAAATGTGCTTAACAAATTCTGGTCTATCTTCCAGTAGACTAAAAGCGATATAATTATAACGTTCGATATCCTCCTTTATAGTGAGGTAAAATAATTCCCTCTCAGATTCGGTCAATATGGGGAAAACAGTACGCACCTTTCTGATTTGGATCTCAAGAGCCCACCTAAAATAGAGTTCAGCTTGGCTAAGGTTGTTTATTCCCAAAAAATGCATTCCCATTTTCTCTAGTGCGCTGGCATAAGAGGGATGATCTTCACCCAATACTGTCAATCGGATATCAATCGACTCCAGATAATAGGACACAGCCTCTTCACCCCTCCCTTGAACACTCTTGAGTACGCCGATGTTTAGAAGTGTTGTAGCATAATCGGGATGTAGCTTCCCGTAAATCATTTCATCCAATTTCAGCACTCGTTTATAATAGGTTTCGGCTAATTCATAATTTCCAAGTCTTCGTTCGACGTGAGCGAGATTGTTCAGGGTATGCGCAGACAAAGGATGATTCTTCCCATATTTATTTTCATAAATCTGAAGAGATTCCAACAATAAACTCTGAGCTTGAATAAAGTTACCATTTGAAATATCAGTAAGAGCCAGGTTGTTTATGGCCGTTGCATACATTGGGTGGTCAACACCAATTGTCTCTCTAGACTTATTCACAACCTCCTGGAACATTTCCTCAGCTTTTTCGAAGTTGCCTAAATCTCTATATAAAATACCAAGATCATTAAGCGTTGCTAAAATCAATACATCAGCTTCATCCGGTATCGCACGTTTGATGGCAAGTACTTCCAAAAGAATCCGTTCTGCTTCGCTATAGCGACCTAGTTGCTCATAAAACATCCCAAGACTTTCCATAGATTCGGCTCTTTCCACGTCAAAACCACTACCTAGTTTGGAATAAATTTCTGTACTCTTTTGTATAAAAGATTCAGCCTCTGTTGGTCGACCATTTCGAAGAAGCATTCGTCCCATATGGCTGCATACTTCTGCGAAATCATCCGATAATTCATCTCCAAGTTCCAGAAGGCTATCATGATTTTCGCTAAAAATATCATAGGCCAAAACATAATGACCTGATTCCTCATAGAGACGGGCAAGCTTTGAACGAGCATTTACAATCTCAAGCTTGTCTCCGACCTCTTGGGCAATTTCTACTCCCTTCTTTATATAATTTTTCGCTTGATCGAATTCTGTTAATTCTAACAAAAGAAGTCCCATGTTCTGTAGCGCATGGGAGTAATCCATCTTGTTTGGAATTCCTGCTTCTTCATGAAACTGAATAGCCAAATTCATATGATACTCGGCTTTTTCTGAATCAATAAGCTTGAGATTTATGTCCCCTAGATTGTTATAAATATTTGCCTTTTGTAGTCTGGATAGATCGTCTAAACGATTCTCCAATATTGAATTAAACTGTAATTCAGCGTTTACCCAATGGTTGGCATTCAACGATTCCTGTGCTCGTTCGATTAGTTGGTCAATCGATTGAGTCATGCCTGTAAGACCGCTTAACAAGCAGAGGAGAATCAACAAAATTTTCATAGTCTATAGCATGATAATTCCTAGTAGCAACGTCCAATAACCGTAAACAAACTAAATCTTTAGGACATTTTTATGAACTATTCAAAAACACGTCCAAAAATGATCGTTCATCTTTACTTTTATATGAACGGAAAATTGGACAAAATCACTGGTTTTGCCTCTTTTGGATAGGTAGTTTTGATAATCTAAGTCGTCTAGCAGATAATCAAAACAACATCGCAGCGCCAAAACTCAAAAAGTAATCTGGGGCTTTTTTGGAAAGTGCATTACCCGCAGAAATATCTAATTGAAAATTGTCTGAGACCAAATAGATAACGCCTGTATTAAATCTGGCATCATTTGGTGTGTTCTTTGCGAAAAACCCATAAGGCTCAACAAAAAATGTTAAGTCATTCGCGATGGCTATGCCCATAATCACCGAATAAAGCCCAACTCTAGATTCTCCTTCTGTGCTGATCACACCCAAATTGTATCCTAGACCAAATCGATCTGACAGGGTATTCTGGAAGTTAGCACGGAGTTCATAAACTGCATTGTTGGGGCTAAAAGCTTTGTCCCCGTTTGTAAGAGTAGCCTGACCTATAATGCTAATTTGAGGAATACCTCCACTCTCTTCGACAAGATGAAACTTTCCCCCAAGTGTTGTGGGCCCAAGCCCATTAATAACCCCTCCTGCTCGATGGCCTTGATAGCTCTGAATAAGACGAAGTTCTATGCCTTCAACAATTCCATATCGGAACAAGGTATTTACGTATTGAACATTATATACATCACTCCTGGACATTGGTCTCTCGGATAAAAATCCAGCTTCAACTTGAAAAGCCCCATTAGGCAAAACAAAAGCAGAAGCAGATTGTGTAGGTCGGTCGGTATTGATTTGAGCCAAAGCAACAAATCCAAACAAGAAAATAAAAATTGATAAATAAAATCTTATCACCATTTAATGAATAAACGTTTGATATCCAGATAAACTATTGCTGCCAGAAACATGATCATCGCAATTTTATTAATTCCATGCATCATTCATAAATTGGTATCCTTCTTTTTGTTTGGATCTTTTTTTCAAAACTACTATTTGACCACAGCACTTAGATAAAAAAAACTCGAATCGTTCTTATTTACAATATCGTTTTCTTTTTCGCTCATTAGAATGTGAGATTAAAACCAATATACATATTTCTGCCTGGATTCGGGATTTCATCAGGTTTCAATCTTGATAGGTGATCCACATAGGTCAAGTTCATTAAATTCTCCACTCCTACCCTCCATTGTACTTGCTTCATTTCCCAATCAAAACCAATGTTTAGTAAGCCATATCCATCGGATTTCGTTTCGTTCAATGCGACTCTCTCTTGCTTAAACCTTTTCACATATTCTATAAAAATGTTCCCGGTAATGTTCTCTTTATTCAAAAAGATCTCTGCACTTAATTTGCTCGAGAATTTACTCGCAGGAATAAGTGGCAAAGGGTTTCCTGAACCATCTTTGGCTTTCACTCTGCTATAATTGCTTTCAATATGAAGCCAATGAATCGTGTGCGGATGGTAATGTAAACCAACCTCACCTCCCCAGAGTCTTGCGTCCGCTTGACTGTAGGTATACAAATCAGCACCATCTATAGTCCCACCCGTTGGTGAAAGGAAAATATAATTATCGATCTTGTTGTAAAATGGATTTGCAGTAATAAGCAAATGTTCACTTTTATATGAAAGGCTTATATCCGATTGTGTGGCATTTTCTTCTGATAAATTTGGTGCACCCAACTCATACCTCAAAGTTCCCTCATGAACACCGTCCGAAAGAAGTTCCGCAGTATTGGGTGGCCTAAAGCCAGTCGATACGTTGACTCGAAAAGTAAATTTTGCAAATTGATAGCTTCCTCCAAGTGAAAAATTTGTACTCGTAAAATTTCGATTTAACTCAGGAATTGTCTTTTCTGAATCCGAGAATGCTACGGTTTCTAATCTTCGGTAATCAGACCTCATGCCTCCCTGAAATTTCAATTTCTCACTAGGATCAAAAGACCACAAGCTATACCCTCCAATATCATTCGTTGTTGCATCTGGAATGAGTAGCTCTTCTCCACTATTTTTATTCTCTCGATTCATTCCCTGAAGTCCCAAAATCCAGCTTAGTTTCTTTGATTTAGAAGGCAATATTGCCTTTAGTTGATAGGTCATTGTAGTCAGCAGCATATCAAGCTCAGCCATGTCCAGTGACTCTTCAAATTCCTCTCGGTGATTTGAACTGAACCCCAGAATAAGTGTCACATCTTTCTGATCAAAAAATGCATTATTTTCCAAGCTCAAATTATGTTGAGTTACATGTTGGGAAGGTAAGATCATTTTTCTTGACTCATCACTTCCTATCTCTCCTTCCGGAATCCCGAAATCATTCACCAAATAACTATACCGTAGATTTCCTACCCAATTATTCTTAGCATAACCTAGTGACGTTTTCATCGACATTTCGTCAAATCGAGTATTGGATATGCGATTTCCATCAGGAATGGCACTATCAATGCTGGAACCAAATGCCGAAAAAACATTCCATTTCAACCCCTCCTTGCTAGTCTTAAATCCAAACTGGCTTTGCGTTGTTTTAGCATTGGTTTGATATTGGCTTCCAATAAATATCTCATTGTGATCTCTGACTGCATAATCCTCATCTACCATATAAACTACCCCACCAAGAGCATCAGCGCCATAAAGCAAGGAAGCCGGCCCTTTTATGACTTCTATTCTTCCTATTCCGACACCATTCTCCCCTAGCCCATGCTCATCGCCAAATTGCTGATTTTCCAACCGGATATTTTGGGTATAAACCACAATGCGGCTCCCTGACAATCCCCGGATTACAGGTTTTCCAATTCCAGCTCCTGTGGTTATTTGTTCAACACCGGGAACTAAAGAAAGGGAATTCGACAAAGTGGCAGAGCCTGCAACTGATGAAAATGTTAAAAACTTGTTTTCCACATTCACAATGTTCACCTCATCTAACTTCCCCGAAGGAACTGACACAACCACTTCTTTCAATTCAAGGTGAGACTGAGAAAGTTCAAATACTTGTTCTGGTGTGATTGATAAATTGATGGATACAATTCTCGTATCATATCCGACACTCGAAATTTCCAATTCCAACTTTCTATCAGGAAAACTCCGAATGAAAAAATGACCTTCAGAGTCGGCTATTACTCCATCCCCTATCTCCAGAATTCGGATAGCTGCAAATGGAATCGGTTTCTTCGTTTCTTGGTCAACAATAGAACCTATGAACGATTGCCCGTACGAGCAAAGAGCGAAAAAAGAAAATAAGAAGAGGAAGCTTAATCTTGTCATGAGTCCTTTGAGGATTTGGCGCACAAGTTACTTCTGACAATTCAATAAAACAATCGATTTTTTATGGCTCAACCCAGCGATCATTCTCTTTGATAATATCTATCAACTCATCAAGAGCATGTTCAGCTGGCACACCTCTTTTCATCACCTCCCTGCCCTTATAAAGAGTGATCTTCCCATTACCAGACCCCACATAACCAAAGTCCGCATCGGCCATTTCCCCTGGTCCATTTACAATGCATCCCATGACGCCAATCTTCACTCCTTTTAAATGTTCAGTTCGTTTGCGAATCATAGCAGTTGTTTCTTGCAAATCGAATAGTGTGCGCCCGCAAGATGGACAGGAAATATATTCAGTCTTTGTGATCCGGGTTCTTGCAGCTTGCAAAATTCCAAACAAGGTCTCATTATGAAATTTCAAACTATTTAGATCTTGAGTTGAAATCATTGCACCATCCCCCAACCCATCTATAAGCAGCCCACCAATATCTGTGGCTCCATACAACATCACTTGCTCCTCATTTACATTTTCGTAAGCTCGTTTGACTATTACAGGGGTCATAACTTCATGGTTGATCAACTCAACGAAGAACCTTCTAAGAGATGCCAATGCATACTCATTCTTAGTTTCCAAAATGAGCACAACATTATTAAAGGAGTCTATTTTTTTAACCTGATCCAAATTATCAGCTTCGGCGCTTACAAAATTCAAAACTGGGTGCAACTGAGCCTCATTAGAGAGCTCCTCAATTGACAATAAAGGGAATGTATTCTCTTGATCGCCAACAGTTTTCCATATCTCATAATCCATGATTTCCTTGAGACCATTCGGTAGTATGAATGGAATTGGTTTGGAACCCGAGTAGATATAATCAGCGCCCATGTCATTCATCCCCCACTTATCCAATTCGGATAAATATGAATGTCCGATTGCCTTCAAATCCTTCTTATCAAATATCTCGATTGATGAAAAGTCAGCAACAACTCGAGGTACATTTTCATTTCCGAAATTGCCTACTTCCATCGTAGACCTTCGTGTATACTCAAATGGATTGACAGGATTATTTTCAATTTCCTTCAACGTCCTCCGTTCTTTAGTCAGGCCATCAAACGACGTTTTGCGTCGATCAACTAGCAGCTTGGCGACTGGTGCTTCTACTTCTGGTTCTTCAGTGAGCGAAACCCTCACGGTATCTCCAAGCCCCTCTTCTAACAAGGTTCCTATACCAAGTGCCGACTTTATCCGACCAGCTTCTGCCTCACCAGCTTCTGTCACTCCAAGATGCAGGGGATACGATTGAAGCCCCTCTTCATCTAGTTTGACTACTAGCAATCGATAGGCCTGGATCATTACTTGCGGGTTGCTGGATTTCATAGAAATGACAATATCGAAATAGTTCATCTCCTCGCAAATCCGAATAAACTCAAGAGCCGATTCGACCATTCCCAGTGGCGTGTCACCATACCGGCTCATTATTCTATCCGATAACGAACCATGGTTGGTACCAATTCGAATGGCGGTACCTTCAGTTTTGCAAATCTCTATCAGGGGAGAAAATTTTTCCCCAATTCTATCCAGCTCTGCTCGATACGCCTCATAGGTATACTCGATTTCTTCGAATTTCTTTTTGTCCGCATAGTTCCCAGGATTTACTCGCACCTTGTCCACAATTCTCGCTGCGAGTTCGGCAGCATTGGGTGTGAAATGTATATCAGCTATCAAAGGAACTTCACATCCTTGCGAGCGCAATTGTTCTTGAATGGATTGCAAATTCTGGGCTTCTTTTATACTTGGAGCTGTTAGACGCACATATTCACACCCTGACTCCACCATCTTCAAAGTCTGCTTAACAGATCCCTCGGTATCCATCGTATCCACTGTTGTCATTGATTGAATTCGGATAGGCTGATCACCTCCAAGTGGAGCGTTTCCAATTTTGACTTCTCTGGTAAGTCTACGCTTATGATCCATTAAGTATCACTTTGAATTACTATAATAGAAATCCTCATAACCAAGCCTGGAAAAGACATGAGAAGGAAATATTTCATCAAATACCATTAAATGTTCTTTAGTTAATATCGAAGGGAACTTATACTTCTTCCCAGTTCGGTTGGTAGCATAATTTGGTAAATTCCTGGTCATATCAAATTCGCCCGATTCAGCAATCATCACATCAGAATCTAATCCTAAATGCTTAGCCATTCTCTGAATAGAACCATTAAAATCATCATAGAAGTCCTCAAGCTTGATATTCAAAAACCTATCATCGCTGTAATCCCAATTTAACATTGCCAAAATAGTATGCCTTGACCTATTCCTCATCTCAAACATCAAACCACCATCCATAAGGAGTTGGTCTTTGTATGAAATACCATCGTACAATTCGTAAATCCACTCCTTTTCTACCTGTTTATGCCAATTATATGAGGAAACGATCACTTCATAGGGATTTCGTATTGAATGAATCCCTTTAATATTGTATTTGTTCATATCAATGTCACAATTATTAGCAGAAAAGCTATGTCCGCTTTTAGAATCCTGCTCATAAACAATTATATCAGCGTCATCTGGCACTAAGTCCATTTTCGAAATATCATAAAATCGCATTTCAAGAACTTTCGATAACTTTCTAAATAGATTAGCCATCAAGTGATGACCAGTTTTATGATGAGTAGCAATAACTATTAGGTTTTTTTTCATTCCTATATATCTAATAAGACATTTATTAATCAATTCAATCAAAAATTTAAATGTCTCCCAATTGCGGCCTTACTACTATGTCTTCAACTACCGAGCGACTGCCGAGGTGGAAGGAAGTCCAAACTAATTCCGCTACGTCTTCAGGCTTCATAAGTTGACCTTCTTCTACCTCCTCCCCTTCCCAGCTTGATGTTTGGGTAGCACCTGGCAATATGGCCGTTACTTTCACGCCATGAGTTTTCAATTCTTCCCTTAATCCTTTGGTTAGACCATACATAGCGAATTTGGAAATCGAATACGATCCTCCTGTTGGGTACGCTTTAATACTCGCCACCGAACAAATGTTGAAAATATGTCCCGAATGCCTGGCCTTCATCTCGGGAATAAATCCTCTGCACAAGTGATAAGCACTGTAAAGATTTGTGTTAATCATGGTCTCAAGCAGGCCTTCTTCTTCCTCATGTATTGGGGCTGGCACGAACAAACCCGTGTTGTTTACCAATGCGCAGACTTCTTTCTCTATGCCTTTTACGAAAGATATAAACGCCAGCGCTTCTGACTTCATGCCTAGATCTGCTTTCAGTGTATGAATGGATATTTCATGATCCTTCTGAACTTCTGCTTTAGTCGTTTGTAAATCATCTTCGTTTCTCGAACATGTAGCAATGTCATATCCTTCTTTTGCAAAACTGTCTATGATTGCCCGACCAATACCCTTAGTTCCGCCAGTTACTACCACCAATTGATTAGATTTTTCCATTTTACTTTGTTCTTGCTGCTTTCTTTGTTGATTTTCGCTTAACTAAAATATCCCGCGTCTGGGAGACATGAGAAGCCTCGGCAAATATCTAATTTTTATCTACAACCTTTTCGTTCGAAGAGAAACCTTCAGAACCTATGTGAAGCTTTCTTTCGACGAAGCGATCAAGGTGGGTTACGATTCACTTTTCATTGTGCTAATTGTTTCCGTGTTTTTAGGGGCTGTGACCACTATCCAAACTGCCTACAATTTAATAAGTCCACTAATCCCTGATCCAGTCATTTCGCTGGTTGTGCGAGACATGACCATTTTAGAATTATCTCCAACGATCATTGCAATTGTGTATGCTGGCAAGGTGGGTTCAAATATTGCCGGTGAACTAGGCACTATGCGAATTACTGAGCAAATAGACGCACTTGAAGTAATGGGTATTAATGCCATTTCATATTTGGTCTTACCAAAAATTATCGCTTCTGTTCTGATGTTTCCATTATTAGTTATTCTATCAGGTTTTTGCGCCATTTATTCTGGCTTTTTAACGTCGCTAGTGACAGGTGTGATTTCGGGAGAGGATTACCTCACGGGCATCCAGCTAGATTTCAATGAATTCGGAGTTGTCTTTGCCATGATAAAAGCTCTGGTCTACGGATATTTAGTAGCCACAATTTCGGCTTACAAGGGTTTCTATACCTCAGGTGGTGCACTTGAAGTTGGGCAGTCTTCTACTAATGCTGTAACCAGTAGCTGTATCGCAATTCTTGTCGCTGACTATTCTTTGGCATATATGTTAGCGCCATTTCTTACGCCTTCATGATTGAAATACAAAACATATCTAAATCCTTTGATGGTAAGCAGGTTCTTTTTGAAATAAGTGGAATATTCGAAAAAGGGAAATGCAATCTCATTATTGGGACTTCAGGAACAGGCAAGAGTGTCTTGCTAAAATGCATGGTAGCGTTATTGCCTCCCGATGTTGGTAATGTTCTTTATGACAACCGAGACTTTACACATGGAGATAAACAGCTTCAAACAGACGTCAGGAGGGAAATAGGAATGCTCTTTCAGGGAGGAGCTCTATTCGACAGCAAGAGTGTTGAGGAAAATGTAATGTTTCCTTTGGATATCCTTACGGAGATGCCATCTGATGAAAAACTAGATCGCGTCAATTTTTGTCTCGAGCGCGTTGGATTAGAAAATATCAATAAAAAAATGCCTTCTGAAATATCTGGAGGTATGAAAAAAAGAGTTGGTATTGCCAGAGCCATGGTCAACAATCCAAACTATTTATTCTGTGATGAACCTAATTCTGGCTTGGACCCTCAAACAGCGATTAGAATTGACAGCTTAATCAAAGAAATTACTGATGAGTATAAAATAACAACCGTTGTTGTAACTCACGATATGAATTCAGTATTAGAAATTGGAGATCATATTTTGTACATTTTTGAAGGACGAAAACTTTGGGAAGGAGATAATAAACACATTATGGAATCTGGTGTAAAGGAGCTTGATGACTTTGTGTTTGCCAATAGGATGATGAGAATGGTAAAAGATCGAAGCGCTTAACTACAATTTCGTCACATGCCATACGGAATTTCAAACCAAAACCCAGATTCACCAATTCTTGTGAGTGTACCTCACTGTGGAATCGCAATACCACCAGACATCAAACACTCTTACGATCCAAAAAAAACTGAGTTTATTGACGATACGGATTGGTACGTAGACAAGCTTTATGATTTCGTGAATGAGCTTGGAATCACGATGATTAATGCGAAATATAGTCGCTGGGTAATCGATCTGAATAGAAACAAAGAGAGCAAACCACTATACGAAGATGGACGAGTAATTACGTCTCTGACACCTGCGTCTGATTTTAACGGGAATTCTATTTATAAAGAAAAAGGCCCAAGCCCAGACGAAATTCAACGAAGAGTAGCAAAGTATTATCAACCATATTATGAAAAAATCGATGAGTTACTCAGAGAAAAACGAGCCAAATTCAAACATGTACTTTTTTTTGATGCACACTCGATTCGACAGTATGTCCCCGGCATCCGAGCTGAACCATTCCCCGATTTAATTCTTGGGGATGTAGATGGCACATCAGCAAATCCAGGATTAATAGAAGCAGCAAGCCAAATCTTGAGCCAATCTGACTATTCGTTCCAGCATAATGCCCCATTCAAAGGTGGCAACCTTACTCGACATTTTGGAAAGCCAGATACTGGCATTCATGCTTTGCAACTTGAAATGTCAAAAATTCTTTACATGTATGATACTGAAACGCTCTATCACGAAGAAAGAGCTGATAATGTTAGAACTCTTCTAGGACAATTGTTTCGATCATTGATAGGGACACTCGCAAAGCTCAACAAAGAATGAAAGCTTTCAAGTTTGATCTAGTACTTCAAAATTCCAGATGGCAAAAAGATACTTTCGTTACCTTGAACGACACTGGGAGAATTGAAAACATTTCGACGGAAAAGCCTGTTGACATTGACATTGAAGAAGTAAAAGGTTACTGTCTCCCTGGTTTCCAAAATTCTCATTCCCATGCTTTTCAGTATGCCATGGCGGGGTTGGCCGAGATTCATCCCAATTCATCGAAATCAGATGATTTTTGGTCTTGGAGGGAAACTATGTATAAGATTGCCCTGTCGATCAATCCTGATCAACTGGAAGCAATTGCTACTATGCTGTATGCAGAAATGCTCCGTCATGGATATACTCATGTAGCAGAATTTCACTACCTCCATCATGATAAAGAAGGCAAACATTTTGAAAACAAAAGTGAAATGGGCGAACGCTTGCTTTCTGCAGCTCAAAACGCAGGTATCAATATCACGCTTGTTCCCATGTTTTATCAAAAGGGTGGGTTCGGCATAAGTGCTCAGCCCCAACAGCGCAGGTTTATCTCTAAAGATCTGGATGGATATTTATCTTTAATGGAAGCATCCAGTCGGTCTGTAGCAAAGTTTGAGTTTGCCAAACTAGGTCAGGGATTTCATTCTCTGCGCGCAGTAGATGACGAAAATATTCGAGCTTTTTTTGAGCAAAATTTAGGTGATATTTCATTTCATATCCACATTGCGGAGCAGCTCAAAGAGGTTGACGAATGTATCGCTTATTATGGAAAAAGACCAGTGGAGTGGCTATTGGAAAATACTCCAGTAGATAACGATTTTCATCTGATACATGCTACACATCTTACAGATCAAGAAACAATTGGCATAGCCAGAAGTGGTGCTTACGTTGTACTCTGCCCTTCTACAGAAGGCAATTTGGGAGATGGTTTTTTTCCCTTGAAAAAATATCAGGAAGTAGGAGGGAAATGGTCACTTGGCACAGATAGTCATGTTGGTCTGAGCCCAATGGAAGAGCTGCGAATTCTTGATTATGGTCAGCGATTGACTACTCATCATAGAAATCAGATTATATCCAAAACCAATGGAGATAGCGGTCACTTTGGCTATGACATGGCTCTCTTATCCGGACGAGCAGCCATGGGCGACCTAACAAATGATTATTTTAAAGTTGGTGAATCTTTCAATGCGATTGTAATTGACTCAGGTCACCCTTTGATAGGCACGAGCCAGTTAAAAACCCTACTTTCAACACTGATCTATACGGGAGATTCGTCTTTTCTTCTTGGTACCATTACCAACGGTGATTGGATGGTGAAGTACAACCGACATTTACACTTCAAAAAGTTTACTAGTAACTTTAAAAAAGTAATGTCAACTTTGAAGATTAGATAAAATCATGAGCCGATTAATAAAATTAAGATCAACTCAACTCATTTTTATTGTCTTTATTTGGTAATCCGCTAATTCAGAAATAGATACTTATGGAGTATACGATACACGGCATGCAGCATTTAGGAGTGGGAGTACCTGAACATGCGAAGGCATGGAAATGGTATAGACAATTTTTCGGCCTCAACATGCCCTTCTTTAACGATGAAGCTGATGCAGAATTGATGAAGATATATACAAATGATCGTGTCATTTCAAAACGTGCAGCCATGGTACTCAATCTCAAAGGAGGTTGTGCTATTGAAGTCGTTCGCCCTAGTACTTTCAAAGCGTCACATGCTGATGTTGAACATCAGCTGGGTGATTTGGGAATAAACATCGGATGGGTCAAAACACCAAACGTGCAGGAAGCATTTGAATATTTTAAAGAAAATGGAGTTGAGGTAATTTCAGAAATAGTGAAAATGCCGAATGGTTGGGATACCTTCCATTTGAAGGATCTGAACGGCTTACAGTTTCAAGTAGTAGAAGCTACTGATTTCTATACCAAATCCAAGCATGTTACTGGTGGCATCTTGGGCTCGACAGTTGGTGTTACCGACATAGAAAAATCAAAGACGTTCTATGGAATACTTGGCTATGATGAGGTGGTCTATGACGAAACGAATGAATTCCAGGATTGGTCCTCTTTGAAAGGTGGTTCTGGAAGGTACAGACGTGTTCTACTCACTCAAAGTAATCCATCTGGAGGCGGTTTTTCCAAGCTCCTTGGTAAAACCTTCATCGAAATAGTACAAGATCTTTCGGACAGGAAACCGGTGAAAATCTATGAAGGAAGACAATGGGGTGACATTGGGTTTGTACATTTGGCATTCGATGTTCGAAATATGAAGGTATTTGGAGCGAAGCTTGAAGAACTCGGTCACGGTTTCACCTGTGATACCGAGGATGCACTTAGCATGGGCGAAAGCACCAAGGTGCATTGTACTTATACAGAAGATCCTGATGGAACATTAATTGAGTTGATCGAAGTGTATAAGAT
>JAAEPI010000942.1 GCA_024232835.1 Cytophagales bacterium | reverse complement strand
AGGAAACTTCATTTTGTTTTTTAGTGACCACTGTAAAAGATTGTCGATGTCTCGTTGGAGCACAGAGTGATCTTCAAACCAATTAATATCCCTCCAAACCTTTGTGTCATCTGCATACAACGCAATATTCGTGCCATCAGAAACACATGAAAACATGTCATTTATGAAAAGTACAAATAATAACGGTCCCAAGATGGAGCCCTGTGGAACACCAGATTTAACTGGGAGAGCTGATGATGTTGCTCCACCAACCACTACCTGCTGCATCCGACCTTCTAAATAGGATTTAATGAATCTAAGCATAAGACCATCTACATTAAATAAATATTTAAGCTTGTGAAGAATAAGATCATGAGAAACTGTATCAAATGCCTTCGCGAAATCAAAGTAAATTACATCTACCCTTGATCTATTATTCAGGGCTAAAGCTAGGTCATCGACGAAAGGGACCATTTGTGTGGTACACGATTTACCATTAACAAAACAATGTTGTCTGGGGTCTAGGTATCCTCCACAAGCTGCAAGCAGTTCAGTTTTAATACAACGCTCAAAGGCT
>JAAEPI010000941.1 GCA_024232835.1 Cytophagales bacterium | reverse complement strand
TGATCAAGCTGACTATCACTGTGATCAGGCTAACCATCACTGTGGTAAAGTTGGCCACCAGCGTGATCAAGCTGACCATCACTGTGAATGTGATCAAGGTGAACAACACTGTGATCAAACTGACCATCACTGTGATCAAGCCAACGATCACTGTGATCAAGCTGGCCATCACTGTGATCAAGCTGGCCATTACAGTGATCAAGCTGGCCATCACTGTAATCAAGTTGACCACCACCATGATCAAGTTGGCCATCACTGTGGTCAGGCTGATCATCCCTGTGACCACGCTGGCCACCACTGTGATCTAGCTGAGCGACTATCATTGGGATCATTTGCTGATCTTTAGCCGCCTGATCACGAGGCATCCGAAATCCTTGTGATGTGAAGTTCGTGGTCAAGCTTATGAAAAAGTGGTTCCCAACAACTTGATCATATCATACCAGTAGTGACTATATAAATTACCCCTTGGAAGCGCTACTCTCTCATTCGCATCCACCATATTGCCAAATATCATGGTTTTTCTCAACATCAGGGTGTGTGCGTCAGCTTTGATTCTGCTCCTCCTCTTGCGGCGCAGCTGAAAAGTCAAAAATATGCCAAAGTTGGCTCAGTGAAAATGATTTTGTGAAATATGACGTGCTAACCAGGCCACCATTCTTTAAAAATGATTTCTTCAGCTGGGAGAAGGTGCTATTATCTTGAGTTCCATTTCCATCCTCAATTGCTCCAGTCGTGTTCACATTGCTCGAATCAACAAAATCAATATCAACTTCGTCTGGTTCAAATTTCATGATATCATTTCTGAATCCGATCCCCACTACTGGATCATTTGAAACATCCAATTTGCCGTTGTGGGCTGAATCCGTTTGTTGTGGTCCAGTCTCCGGCAATTGCTGGTGGTGATTACTTTGATCACACTGGTGGAACTGCTGCACATTTGAACGCTGGTGTTTAAGTGTAGCCCGTTGTCTTTCATAACCAGCAGATACCTGAGAAATACAATTTTTAAAAGCTGTTTGATGCGTGCCACCATTGAAAACTCACTATATCCAACATTCCTTGCCCAGGTGACTGCCCATTGAGATCGAGACTCCTGCGAAGAGTGTTCTGGAAGAATCTGTGCTTCTTGTCGATGTTGGGATTATCCAGAAATTCGTATCTTTGTTCAGCATTTACATGGTACTTGGCAAAGTGGTGTCGAATCCCTGACGAACATAGACAGATTGTGATTTTATGCATCAAACCATAATTTTAATCTGAGCACCTTGCAGTGAGGCCGCCCTGAAGCCAGAATCATTATTCCCTTGGCTACAAAATGGACAAATAAAAGGTGCGTAGCCTCCGCAATGTTCAAGGCCAATATGATTTTCTAATTCGAATTGCGAGCCTGGAAAAAACTGTGTCAAACTTCAATGGAACGGCTGTAGTTTGTTAGGCGTGGCGTGGAATACTGCTGTAATGCTACCCTGAGTTCTCAACCATTATTTATAATAAAATATTAACTTGTAACTGGGCCGGGAGAGGGACACGAGGCACACGAAGTCGAAGAATCGGATAGGCGCTATCTTTCATTGATTTTTTTTGGTCAAACGATGAATGGACATGCTGTTGAATCACAACCGTCATTTTTTGTGTACTCTATGGATTTCTTACCAGTTTCTGTCCAAAATTTTTCGCGCTTCATTATTTACAATGCAAAAATGCTTTTGAACCAAAAATTAGATCATCTGATGAAACTCAACTCAGTATTTCCCGCGATTGTGATTCAAATGAAGTATCAGCGTAGTTTTGATTAGAAAACGTTAGAAATAGTTAGGCAATTGACAATAACACGCGCGTAGGGCGGAAACTGTTTGAGGTTTTATGATTTAGATGCCACTGGATCTTGTACTGTACGTTCGAACCACCGAAAACCGGTACTGGAGTATGGAAAACACGAAAAATCGGTACCGTACCTGTACCACGAAATTGACCGGTGTACCACGGCCGCATCTCTAGGCATCAGGCCGGCGATTGGCGTGTTCAAGAAAACTTTGGGTCATCTTGCAGCGAAATGTGCAAATTTCAGCCAGAAATAGGTACAAGAATTCAACAATTTCGAACCAAATAATTTATTAAGGCGCTCCATTCTCGACTTCATGCGTTCGAATTTCAATAAACGGCGCAAATGAAACCTCTACTTGCGGTACATAATACGGTATTTTACACTGGGGACACCAACCAACCGCAATCTTGACCGCATTCGCAGAAATATGGGCTCGGTGAACCTTCCTCCATTTTCCTCGATCACTTGGGCGCCTATTTCTTCCTTCTATATTTCCAAGAGCACAAAAAATGAAGATTTCCAACACACCCACAGCGGAAAATACAGATGACACAAAACTCCTTCCAACGGCGCGTATCGGTCGTCCGCCGTCCGCGCACAACACACTCACACACACAACCCAAAACGAGCCTATGCGCTTGTGAAGAACCTGTGCTGCGTGGCACGATGGAGAGAGAGAACGGGACTGCGCTGCGCGTAATGTAAAGGCGAATGGGAATGCGGCGGAGACGGAAGCCAAGCGCAAGTAGTGTTTTACTACCTCGTGCTGTGTTGCGTTGTTCTCGTGGGGCGGTGGTTATTAGAAAAGAGGCGGATCGATTCAGTGCGCTCCGTCGCTAGCCGTTGTGCGTAAAAGTCGATGGTGTGGGGGTGGGTGGGATAACCTCCACCCATTCCCTCCCCGCGAAGGAATGGGTGGGTTATCATGTACTACAACAGGGTGTCTCAGAGATAATTGCACATTATTGAATG
>JAAEPI010000940.1 GCA_024232835.1 Cytophagales bacterium | reverse complement strand
CTCTGTGGGATCAGTCTCAGTACATTGTGTATCCGCTTACGAATCATGAGCAATAGCGGTGTCGATGAAGAGTGATTGTCGTCGATTGGGAATATCTGACATTTTGGAATATGAAGAAGAGCATATCGATTGGCTTGAAACTCAGCAGGATCTAATTAGCAATGTTGGTATTCAAAATTTCTTACAATCTATGATAGAGGACGAATAAGATGAAAGGTAATCAAAAAATCATTGATTTGCTCAATCGACAGCTGGCGATGGAACTTTCATCGATGGATCAATACTTGGCTCATTCTAAAATATATGAAGACTGGGGGATCCAAAAGTTACACGAAAAGCTGGCCCATGAATATGAAGAAGAATTGGACCATTCTAAAAAGCTGATCGAGCGAATTTTATTTTTAGAAGGTACGCCTAATACAGCATCTCGTAACCCGATTAAAGTCGGTAGTAATGTAAAAGAGATGCTTGAAAATGATCTTGCTGCGGAACTTGGAGTGGCTGCAAGTCTGCGTGAAATTATTGGTGTGTGCGAAACGGAAAAAGATTATATCACTCGTGAGATTTTAGAGACATTACTTGATGATACTGAAACAGATCATATTGATTGGTTGGAAACCCATTTAGGCTTAATTGAAATGGTCGGGATCCATAACTATATTCAATCTCAAATGTGATCCAGCTCGCAGTTAGTTTAGAGAGTTTTATTAGAACGCCTTAATTGTTGTTTGTAACAGTTAAGGCGTTTTTTATGTGAGCCAGTGAAATCACAATCTCGTATTAAAAACCTACAGTCCATAGTTTGAGCACTAGATTCCAATATAATCGAGTACAAGTTTGTAG
>JAAEPI010000939.1 GCA_024232835.1 Cytophagales bacterium | reverse complement strand
CAACGGTCAACTAAAGCAAAACGCGCCAAAAATCCGTTGCGAGCACTTATCTCGGATGAAACTACGCTGATAGCAGGAGCAGTAAACCAATTCACGCCTTTTACGATAAAAATGGTATCCCAGACACCGTTGGAGGCTCACTGGAATAATCTGATGAAAATCTACCATTATTTGGGCTATACGGTTCTGGTTGGAGCCTGTCTTAAATATTTGGTTTTCATCAACGAACGTGTTGTCGCAGCTACGGGATGGAGTTCGGCTGTATGGAAGTTAGCGGCTCGTGACAATGCCATTGGGTGGAGCATACAGCAGAGAAATCAATACTTGCATCGGGTGGCAAATAACACAAGATTTTTAATTTTTCCCTGGGTGAAGATTAGAAATTTTGCCTCTCACATTCTTTCACAAACGATACGCGTTTTGAACACCGACTGGCTCAAGGTCTATGGTTATCGATTATGGCTTTTAGAGACATTTGTAGATTCAAGGCGATTTATGGCAAGCAGTTATAAAGCTGCTAACTGGATACATGTCGGCCAAACGAAAGGCTTTAAAAAGCAGGGTAATTCTTTTGAATTTCACAATCATCCAAAGGAGGTGTATTTATATCCGCTATGTAGATAATTTCGAAAAAAGATAGGATGTGAGGCCGGTGATCTCCCCTCCCTTGATCATAGATATTTCCTTTCCCTTGAACAACCGGCAAAAATGGGAGGAAAGAGGATGATATTACAGCACGCAGACTGGGATCGGCAAGTTTTGCCACCACTTGATCTAAGTAAAGAAGATATCGACGCGATAACAGATGAATTCAAAGATTTTCATACACTTTTTCATGATGCTTTCAAACGCATTGAACAAACCGAATTGAGCCAATGCTACATTCAGGGTTTGATGAGCCCGATAGAAAGAAAATCCATGGAACCTAT
>JAAEPI010000938.1 GCA_024232835.1 Cytophagales bacterium | reverse complement strand
TTTTCAAACATATTATGGAAGGGCGCTGTCGCGCCCTCCATAATACCTTCTTCCAATAATTTTTCTTAGGCAAGATTTTGCTAACCCTACCATTCTTTCATAAAATCCACCTTGCTATGGAGCAAATTCAGTTATGAACTTCCATTGTATTCCCTCTCTGGCAAAGTAACTAAAAACATCATCATCTAATGCTGGCTCACTGGCAAATAAACCTTTTAGTGTGTCACTTGCCAATAAAAATTGAGGTGCATTATCTGATATTATACACATTGGCTGCCCTCTTCTTGCTATAAATCTTCTCAAACATCCAATGAAAGCCTTTGTATTCATTGAAAATACTGGTTCCAAGTGGATTGCTCTAGTCACGCAACATGTAAATAGACAAATCCAAGCCTTGGTATTCTCCTTATTGAACTTCACTACTAAAGGACCAAAATAGTCCAGCCCAATGTATTGAAATGGCTTTGTTCTCATCAGTCTCTCTTTTGGCAGTGGAGCCATTAATGGCATTTTGTAACTACCTCCCTTATGTCTCCTACATACTCTGCACTCAGAAAGTATTCTTCTAACGGTACGTTGTCCTTGAGGAATCCACACTTCCTTCCTCAAATTTGCTAATGTATGCTGAATACCAGCATGTCCTAATCTCACATGTATGTTGCACACTAACAATCTTACTAAGGGGGCATCATTTGGTAAAAGGAATGGGAATTTTTCTTTTTGCCTCAATGATGCATTTTTCATGCGACTTGCAGATCTTATCAATCCATCACTGCAGATAAATGGTGATAAATTAAAATATCTAGACTTTTCAATCAGTTTATTCTGTATTTCATTATGAAGCTGACCCATGTGAGTTCTCTGTGTGTCAAAAATCAATAGGTTCATGGCCACCTTCATTTCATCTGATGTAATGCATCCAGATGATGAAATTGGCTTCAGCCAAATTTCAAGTTTGCTAAACCCTAAGCTATGATTATTCTCCTTTGGCTTATTGCCAAGAATGTGTCTTTTTATAAATCGTAGTACATAAACAGTTGTGTTGAGTAATCTTGTAAGTGATGAAAATCTATCTATCTCAATAAATGACCTTTCATTCATGTCAATAACTATGTTACTAATAGTCCCTTTTTTTAGCTCTTTCTCAATTTGTTCCATTTCCTCTACATCAGGTGCAAGACTTTCAAAACTTTCTAACTCAGGACTAT
>JAAEPI010000937.1 GCA_024232835.1 Cytophagales bacterium | reverse complement strand
TTTTGATCACCTGGGTTAGTTCCCGTCTAAAGAAATGTCTTTTGATATAAATGTAGACAAGCAACATACCAGCTACAGCAAGTAAAATGGACAGGGTGAGTACCTTTTGTCTGCTAATCCTTTGCCTCGGTTCGTGTCCTCACGAAACGAAAGAAGGGAACAAGAAAAAGAGTAGGTTTAGTCGGCTTATTGAATACTTTTGATCACCTGGGTTAGTTCCCGTCTAAAGAAATGTCTTTTGATATAAATGTAGACAAGCAACATACCAGCTACAGCAAGTAAAATGGACAGGGTGAGTACCTTTTGTCTGCTAATCTTTTGCTGTGCTTCGGCCTTTTGTTCTGTTTCAAAGCCTGCTAGGATCAGATCCATTTCTAACTCATCTTTAGCCCGCATGATCTCCTTTATTTTAGTATAAAAGGTTTGGGATTCCTCATAGTACTTAATGGAGTAATTATTGGCTTTGTCAAAGTCATTTTGATTGCGAAAAATAAGATGTAAGAAATGATAAATGCTAAATACTTCAGGAAGTTTTTCGAGTTCTGGATAGAACTGTTCTGCTTCTAGGGCATAAGACATGGCATTGACTGTATCATTATTAGTCATGTGCCAGTTTGTTAGCTCATACAATGTGCTAAATAAAAGTTGGGGCTCATCAATGGATCGTTTCAATCCTAATGCCATTTCGAAATATTCTCTTGATGTATCAAATTGATTTTCTTCATTAAACGTTACGGCTATGTTGTGATAAGCTGCTGCCTTGTCTTTTTCACTAGCACTTGGACTAGAAAGAATATAGTGGTAATACTCTCTTGCCATCTCATAAAATTGGCTGTCCTTATGGACAAGACCAATGAGGTTCCAACATTTAATTAATCGACTTGAATCTTCTAACTGATAAGCTAAACCAACTGCTTCTTTTAATACTTCAAGCGAATTATCCAATTCTCCTTTATCCTGAAGAGCAGAAGACTTGTTGATTAATAATTTGAGTTTTTGTTTCTCCATGATCCAAATGTCAGCAAGCTCAAGACCTTTGTTGTAAAATTCAATGGCTTCATCATACTTGTAATATTTTCTGAAAATACTTCCACTGTTTAGCAAAACATCCAAATAAGTTTTGGCGGCCTTTTTGCCCCCGAGATGGTTGAAAATATTTATAGCTTTCAAATACATCAATTGAGCCATTGCTAATTTATTTTGTTGTCTATGTATGTATCCTTTGATGTAATAAGAATTAGCGATTCCCCATTGATAGTCTTCCTTTTCTGATAGCTTGAGGCTTTGCTCTGCTATTTTCATGGCCGAATCCAAATCGACATCCAATAATTCATAGGCTTGTTTATGGAGCTGGTCTACTACATCGTGAGAAGATGCTTGAATCGTAAGTGCGAGGAGAATCAGCAAAAAAATAGTGAGTAACCGCATGAGCGCACCAAGATAGCAAAGGCAGGTGAATACCTGCCTTTGGCTAATCAAAAAAAGAGCTTAAATCAATTTTCTCCTGGCTTTGCTTCTTCATCTTCTTTGTCATCAATTGAGTCCGAAGTTTGATTTTCTAAAGCCTGCTCCACTTCATCATACCCTGCATCTGCACACGATTGGGTCGCCACTCCTAGAATAGCGAACACTATAACTGTTATTAACTTTTTCATTAGATGAAGTTAGATAAAGTCTGGGGCTGTGAGCAAGGGAAGGATACTGAGTCAGGAAATAATTTTTTTTTAATATGGCGGAATAAGATACTTTTTACTTCTGAATGAAAAGGCTGCTAAGTGATTTTGTAACTCTACCCCCCCACTCGTCCAAGTATCTAAAAAACGTTCTGGTTCAAGCGTCCGCTTGGACCAAATACATGTACCACGATTACTTGCAAAAGTGGATTGGACAAAGTTTGTCAATCAGAAGCTATCTTAGCAGGTGAGCAAAAAGGCTGGTATTCAAGATCGTGGGAATAGGTGTTATGGAATGAGGACACATGCGGATGCTTGCGCCAGAGGCGTGAGAAAAAAAGGATCTGATAGTTAAATAAAGAGCAGGATTAGTTACTCCAATGAAGACTTTTGATCACCTTGGTTAGTTCTTCTCTGATGATATATCTTTTGATATAGATGTACACCAGCAACACACCAGCTAGAGCAAGTAAAATGGACAGGATAAGTATCTTTAGCCTACTGATCTCTTGCTGTGCTTCGGCTTTTTGTAGTTCGGCTTCATGTCGGGCAATGATCAGGTCTATCTGGAAGGACTTGAGTTGACGCAAAATTTCTTCTTGATGAGACATGAAAGTTTGAGATTCTTGATAATATCTAGCCCCAAACAATTGAGACTGATCGTAGGATGTCCTTACATGAGAAAGGGTATCAAGCACATGGAAGATATCAAAATATTTAGGCTCTGCACTTAGGGATGAATAAAGGGATTCTGCTTCAACGGCGTACTTATCGGCCTGATCAATGTCTCCAAATTTTAAGTGCCATTTTGCCAAATCATGTAGCGTGATGAAAAGCACCTCGGGATGATCAAAGGTTCGTTTTAGTTTCAGTGCTTTTTCAAAATACGCTTTTGATGTATCGGATTGGTTTTCATCATTGTAAGCAATGGCAAGATTGTGGTAAGCCAGTGCTCTGTCTTTCGGGCTTCCATGTGGACTTTCTAAGATATATTGATAGTATTCTCTAGCTTCTGTAAAAAATCCATTGTCTTTATGAATCAGTCCCAGCAGGTTGAAGCATTTTAATAACTGACCATGATCCTCAAGCGAGTGAGCTAGGCTTGCCGTTTCCTTCAATAACTCCATTGCTGTTTGTAATTCTCCTTTTTTTCTCAAAGAGGACGCTTTGTTGTATTGAAGTTTAAGTTGCTGCTTGACGAAATCCCAATCATTGGCTACCTTCAAGCCTTTGTCATAAAACTCAATGGCTGCTTCATATTGGGAGTATTTTCTTAAAATGGCTCCACTATTCAACAGCACACTTGTGTGCGTTTTTGCCGCTCTTTCATCATCGAGTTTATGCAAAACTTCTGAAGATTTTAGGTACATTAGGAAGGCTTTAGCTAGGATATTTTGCTGTTTGAATATGTATCCTTTGATGTAATAAGAATTAGCGATCCCCCATTGGTAGTCTTCCTTTTCTGAGAGTTTGAGGCTTTGCTCTGCTATTTTCATGGCCGAATCCAAATCGACATCCAATAATTCATAGGCTTGTTTATGGAGCTGGTCTACTACATCGCGAGAAGATGCTTGAATCGTAAGTGCGAGGAGAATCAGCAAAAAAATAGTGAGTAACCGCATGCGTTGCTAAAATAGCAAAGACAGGTTGAACACCGCCTTTGGCTAATCAAAAAAAACAGCACTTAATCAATTCTCTCCTGATTCCTCTTGTTCCAAATCCTCATCGTCAATTGTATCCGAAGATCGTTGTTCCAAAACGGCCTGCTCCACTTCATCATACCCTGCATCTGCACACGATTGGGTCGCCACTCCTAGAATAGCGAACACCATAACTGTTATTAACTTTTTCATTAGATGAAGTTAGATAAAGTCTGGGGCTGTGAGCCCCCACTCGTCCAAGTATCTAAAAAACGTTCTGGTTCAAGCGTCCGCTTGGATCAAGTACATGAACCACGATTACTTGCAAAAGTGGATTGGACAAAGTTTGTCAATCAGAAGCTATCATAGCAGGTGAGCAAAAAGGCTGGTATTCAAGATCGTGGGAATAGGTGTTTTGGAATGAGGACACATGCGGATGCTTGCGCCAGAGGGGGGGGAATAGGTGTTTATGGAATGAGGACACAAACGGATGCTTGCGCCAGAGGCGTGAGAAAAAAAGGATCTGATAGTTAAATAAAGAGCAGGATTAGTTACTCCAATGAAGACTTTTGATCACCTTGGTTAGTTCTTCTCTGATGATATATC
>JAAEPI010000936.1 GCA_024232835.1 Cytophagales bacterium | reverse complement strand
TTCCCATTAGGGAATTTTTACATGCAATGAAGAAGTGCGTGAAGTTCATGAAGACGGTGCATTGCAAATAAATAAATTAAGACATTAAAAATTGTGAGTTCGGCAGAACAAACTCTTGAGCGCCAGGTTCCAGTTCGACTAGCGTTGCTCCTTCCTTAGTTTCTTATGCAGGGAGTTTCACTGTGTACCGTAGCACTTCGTAATCCTGTAGCGCGCTTACTGGTTGAGCGATTTTACTGAACTTTTAAGTGGTAGTGTAGGTCAACCGTCAACGGCCAAGGTTGGATTTGCAGAAAGTGTAGAATGTGCTTAAAATTAACAAATTTCTCGAGCACCAAAGTCTGTTAGAACAACAGAGACTTCTGGGGAATATGGCTGTTACTATGGCTCGCAAACGCCAAATTCCTCACAAATAACTATTCGATGATTGAAATATGGGGGTAACTGGACAGTGGACACTCTCTTTGGCCGTCCCCAACTAGGCAAGATAATTTGAGTTGTGTCAAGTTGTGAGATCGAAATTCCGAAATTGATCCGTCCAATTGTGCTTGTGTTTCGTTTGAGTACTTCGTGCTTCCTAGTACGCTCTTATCACTCGGCCACACGCTTTGAATTTGACAAAAGTACGCCAATTTCGAATGGAAATTGCGTAATATAAGTAAGATATTATTTTGTTGAATTCCAAAACCAATCGACCGTCGACCGAAAACAAAACGAATAAACAGTCGACCGCCAGTAGAATGACCGTCAGTAGAACTTCAGACTTAGCCACGATCCCGCTTCATACTCGCTATGATCCGGTTTTCATTTTGATGGTTGGTGGGTCCAGATAGGATGGTGTAGCATTTCATTTCCAGTTGACCGCCAGTTGTTCCTATTGCATTTCGTCGTCCGCCATATTCTTCAACCAAGAACCGCTGATAACTTTTTGTTGTTTCAACCATTGCATCATCACGCCATCAGGCTATGATCAGTTCGTTCTTGCTTAAAGCACCCATCATCAGTATTTTCATATCCGTCCCATTCGATAACGTCGGTTTCAGCGAATTTCTCTGCGTAGCCGTACAGTTTATCAATGGAACTTCTCTCGATCGTGGAATCAGCTGTGGCAGCCCCATATTGCGGGTGTTCTGTTGAAATCGAGAAATGTAACGCAAGAAGTTCGCCGGTGGTATTATCTTCAATTAATTCAAGATTCTACGTCATGTACGATTTGTTCTTTAGTGAAACAAGGAGTCGATATCGTCGGCCGTTTCTTGACTCGACAAAAAGAAGGCGATTTCCAACGGCAGAAGTAAACAAGAAGACGAGTAGAGAGAAGACTTGAAGCTTCCCCCAGTCGGCACCGAATGGTGCGTTGATTGTTGTAGAGTAGAGGGAGAGCAGCTTCTGCTTCATGGTTCATTGAAATGCGAGGAAAATCCATAGGAATGAAGGTAATAAAGGCATAAAGAAAGAAAGAAAGAAATAATAAACGTATATGGAATAATAAACTTAGCCGAGAATGGAATTGCTTTTATATCACGTTCAGCCATA
>JAAEPI010000935.1 GCA_024232835.1 Cytophagales bacterium | reverse complement strand
TTTTCAAACCAAGACCTGACAAATCAAAAAGTAAAAACACGCAGCCCACATATGAGAATCGACAAAGCAGTACTCTCCACCAAGATTTTCTATTCTGAGAACTTAACATACGAAATAGAATTTCGCTTTGGTGATGACGGAACACGTGTTGATAAGCATTTTGCCCGTCTAAAACTGCCAGATGCAAATACACGCATTGAACTTGGGAAGAACAGACCTTTTGTAAAAACTGACCGCCGTACAGAAGGCTATCCGTTGATTGGAACTGCTTTTTGGAAAGGCAGGGAGTACCATCTTACATCAGAGACTGAAATGAAGCTTGATGATGATATCAATTTTCTTGGTGGTTTATCATTTGGAATGAAGCGTCCTATTGGAACAGATGATGCCTTAGAAGACAAGTCATTTAAAATGCTTGTCTTCGATGATTATGAACCCAAAGACGGCTCGACTCCCGAATACGGAATCCAAGGCGAACTAGAAGCCTATGGGTTTTCGGCACAAGGTTGGTGGTACCTAGGGGAACTAATCGATGAGTACGATTGGA
>JAAEPI010000934.1 GCA_024232835.1 Cytophagales bacterium | reverse complement strand
TTGTCTGTATTAATTACTACGAATGCCTGTCGAATACCATTTACTCATAATCATTCCCTTGTGTGTTAGTTCATTCCTTGTTGTTATAAATTCACCACAGAGAAACAGAGTTAACAGAGTTAGCAGAGGGGTTATTACACTTTCTTTTCTTTGTGTTCTCGGTGATCTTTGGGGTAGCAGTTTTTTCATCTTCCAGAGGTTTGAGGATTCAACCAATCATCCACTTTATCAAATAGTAGCTGATAAAGTGTTCGGTTGGTAATCGTGAAGTTGGATTGGAAAGTCATCCCTTTCTTTAGATGCCCGACAAAGCCATTGTCCAACGTGAGTGACTGCTGATCCAATTCACAGTTCACCTTGAACATTGGTTGGTTATTGATCACATATACATCCGATGATATTTCCGAAATCATTCCTGAAATCATCCCCCATTGATTGGCATTGGATGTGTCGATTCTAAAATTCCCGGTCATTCCCTTTCTCAGTGAACCAATATTACCTGGAGTCACCCAGCAGGTAGCAATCAACGCACGTTGAGGTGAGATTTCACCCAATTTCAAACCTCCCTGAATGTACTGACCAGCAACAAGCGAAGAAGTATTTTGGATTTCTCCTTCCACCGGAGAGAGCAGCACATATTGAGGCAACTCTTTGGCCAACCTGCTTTCTCTAAGCTTCAGGTCACGTTCTTCTTTCTCAAATAACAAAACAGCAGTTTTCCATTCATTGACAGACTGACTCCTGAATATGCTTATCTCACTTTCTGACCGTCTCAGTTTTGCTTCGTCATTCTCAAAATCCACTGCAGCTATCACCTGGCTTTCAAACAACTTCTTTTGCCTGATATACACCCGATTTGTGTTCTCTTTTTCTAAAATGAGATTCTTCAATTGGTTGTGAAATTGAAGGCTGGCCAACTGGTATGTCGAGGAGGTCATTTTTTTCTGTGGTGTAGAAGGATTTTCGATTAATAGTTCCAAATCCTTCAGGAAATCCCCGATCTCCAGTAGACGAGATTTGATTTGGTCAGATTCCTCTTGTATTGCTAATGGATCCAATTGGAGCAGAGTATCGCCTTTGTTTACTCGGCTATTTTCGAAAATAGAAAAATCCAGTATCCTCCCACCAACTGTTGTGGAAAGTATATGTCGCTGCTCGTTTGTTCCAATTAAACCAAACGTGGATACAGTAACATCTAGTGATATTATGGGTAATAGGGCAAGCATCAACCCAATAGATAGCAGTACCGTGATATAGATCGCTGAGGACTTGCGCCTGATTCTGAAGGTTAATGTTCCAGAGAAGAGTGTATGAACTCCTTTGGAAAAAGTTGTTTCCCCATATTGATAGTGGTTCTAAATTGCTCTTAGCTGGATGAAGCCTTCTTCAAGATATTGGCTCAAACGTAATATAGTATTTGAATGGGTATTTGCAAAAAAAAAAATGCTTCTTTGTCTACACCACTTTCATGCTAGTGTGAAAAACATCTGTGAATATATTCCTTAATGACTCTTGGAAAATGCCTGTGTTCAAGCTGATGAATCCGAGAGGCCAGTTCATCCACAGTGTCGTTAATCAATACCTCACATTCAGCCTGAAACAAGATGCGTCCTTCATCGTAATTTTCGTTCACTAGATGAATCGTAATTCCAGATTTCCTATCGCCGTTTTCCAACACGGCCTCATGGACTCGGTCGCCATACATGCCCTTTCCTCCATACTTGGGAAGAAGTGCCGGATGGATATTTATGATCTTATTTGGAAATGCCTTGAGAAGATGTTCTGGAACTTTCCAAAGAAACCCTGCCAATACAAGGTAATCCACTTGATGAGCATCCAGTCGTCTTGAAAATTGAGGATCAGCAAATTCTTGCCTATCAAATAGCTTAAATGGCACACCGAAGTTTTCAGCACGCTTTAGAACAAAAGCATCTGTTTTGTTTGAAAAAACCACGCTAACTGTGATCTCCTCATCGAATTCAAAAAATTCCATGATCTTCTCAGCATTCGTACCGCTACCAGAAGCAAAGATGGCAAGGTGAATCATGAATCAAAATTACCTGATCATTTGACAAAAAGCATACTCGTAAGTCCTGCTAAAATTAAAATATTCGTCAGTTGTCGGAGACGCTTGAATCGAGTCGGTCGATCTGCTCTCACTAAGAGGATAACAAATACAATGAGAATGGGAATTAGCGATAAATAATAGTACAGCGTGAGTTCTGAATTGATCTTTACGATAAAATACGTGAGTAGCCCAGAACCAATCGCGGCAATTGTTCCGATTAGGCTTTTGGTGCCTAGTATACCCCAGACTTTGGTCACAGACTCTACACCATATGCACTCTCCCCGCGAATACTCTCCATGTCTTTTATCAATTCGCGAATCCAAACAATCGCAGAACCAAATGCCGTAAATGCCATTAGCCTGTGGCTATCCACCCCGTATAAAAATCCAACTATCAACATGCTTCCAGCGGTCAACACAGCAATCGCGAATTTCCCAATGAAGTATCTCCTAAGATGATTTGAATAATACCACAAAGCTGTCACAGCTAAAAAATGAATCAGTGCTAGCTTCCAGCTCACAATCAATCCTATCAAGATCGCAGCAACAGACAAAGTGGTGTGAAGCACCAGCGTCTTTCGCCTGCTGAGCGAGCGGCCTACTACCACACTCTCTGGGCGATTAATCATATCTATTTTGGCATCATAATAATCATTGATGACATATCCGCCTGCGGCTACCATCATTGTGCTAACCATTAAAAGGGCAAAAGAAAGACCTATTGAATCAATCATATTTAAGCGTAAAAGCATATCCGCACTCAAATATTGGGCGAGTCCAATGATTACTAAGTTAGGGATTCGGCTGGCCATCATGGCACCTCTGATCATGCTGAAAAAACTCATCAGATGTTTTTAATGTCTTCTGAAATCAAATGATATAATTTCCTCAGTGCCGAGTCTTGAATCAGGTTTTCATGGAGTGATAAGGTTTTTTGATCACCTCTCTTAGCTGGACCAGTCTGCGCTTTGACGGGTCCCAATTCTTTCGCTTTCCTCAGCGTTTCGTCAATTAACGGGTAGAGGATATCCATTGATAGTTCACTATCCACCAACCATTTCTCCGCTCGATGATACAAATGATTGGTAAAATTAGAGACCATCACAGCCGCTACATGCATTTTCAATCGATCCTCAGAGGATGTCATTTGCACTGTTTTACTTACGGATTGAGCCAATTCAGTCAAGGCCTCCTCTACACTCAAACTTGATCCCTCTATCAATATGGGAATCCCTGAAAAATCCACAGCCTCTCCCCAAGTAAATGTTTGCAATGGATAAAAGACGCCTGCTCGTTCATGACGGATAAGGTCTATGGAAGCCGCTCCAGACGTATGTATAAGTATGTGGTCGGAATGAAATTGATAAAAGCGAAGTACTTCTTCAATCGCATCATCGGGAACTGCCAATATGATCAAGTCCGTCTCCAAATCGGAAAGGTCACGGCCGCCCACTAATTCGCATCGTGCAGACGTTGCTTCAAGTGTAGTTGCTCCTCGACTTAAGTCACGAGAAATCAAACCGCGCAACGGAACAGACGCTTTATCAAAAGCGGTAAGCAATTGGAAAGCCATGTTTCCTGAACCCAATATGGCTATTGAATTTGCCATATTGCAATTTAATCATTCCATTGCTTTGTCTCTCATCAATCGAAACTCTCTGTATCGACGAGAAGTAGCAATGATCAGCCCAATTACCAAAAGCAACGTTCCAATCCAAAGAATGTTAATAAATGGCTTCTGCACCGCTTCCATAATGATCCATTCTTTCTGTGTGGTGCTAATTCCAAAAACAAATTCATTGGACTCTGGGCGAATTGACAAAATCGTAATCTGACTTGCCAAATCATCTACCTGATCTGTCATCATTCCAGCATTCATCCCCTGGATCACATAGATGGGTTCGGCCATATAATTTCTGTACTCCCCCTCAATTTCAATATTAGCCTTCACGGCTACATCTCCCTGATTTAAGACGATCCCGTTTATCTCTTCAAGAGTTTCGAGATTTCTAAAGTGAGCTACATAATCATTGATAAAGAACGATTCTCCTTTAACGACAGAGACAGAATCCATCGCGCTCCAGACTGGCTCCTGCTCAGGATCTGGGAAGGTTCGGACATGCGTGTACACATCTGCATCTAGATTGTGCAAGATATCAGGCGAATAGACGATCATATCCATCTGATCATTGATCTGTACGCGCGGATACAACGTGAATTGCTCTCCATTCTTAGAAGAATATTCAACCTCAAAGTAGCTGTTTTCGAAGTTCGTTAGAGTCAGGGTGTCCCCCTGAGAAAGTTCGTCAGAAAGGGTTCTTTTAACCAGCACACGATTGGGAAAATCAGTGAGTTCAAGTTCATTTACATCTACATACCCTGCCTCTTTGGTTAATTTTCGTATCCCTCTATAAACCATAGTATACTCCCCCATTTGTCTAGGATCATTCTGAAAGAGCAGTAGATTATTTTGATTGACATCCTCTGGAAAATCATTATTCCAGGCACGCCCTGTATAGTTCATCGAGAGAATCTTAGAATATCCTGAAGAAAATAAAATTCCGATCAGCATCATCGCAATCCCAATATGCGCTACTGCGCCTCCACTTAGGCGAATATTGGTTTTTGCGAGAGACCCGAAAATAAAAGCATTCGAAGTTATTGAATATATCGAGGCTGTAAGGAGCAATATATATTGCCATTGGCTAATCCCCCAGCTTAGAAATATGGCTACAGAAATTAGTAGAGAAATCGTCAAGGGTGTTAATAACCTATTTCGTAATTCTTTTGGGCTGATCTTTTTCCACCAAAAGAACTGCCCGGTTCCAGAAAGAATAGCGAGTACAACAGCAAAAAACAGCTGGAACTTGGAATAATACGCTACCTGATCGGCTGGTGGAGCAAGGTTCAAGGCACCACCAAAAAATTCAGAGATTCGATTGTAAACCGGATAAGATGTTACGTAGATCACTTGAAATGCCATCAAGCAAAGGGTCGCTGCTCCAAGGAAAATCCAAAATTCTCTTGTATAAGGTGATATGTCTTTTCCGTCGCTAGGAATTTTCTTCCACACCAGAGCCATAAGCCAGATGGAACCAATAGTAAATGCCCCCAAATAAATTAGCAACTGCCCCGACAGACCAAGGTCAGTAAATGAATGAACAGAAGACTCACCAAGAACTCCACTTCTGGTAAGAAACGTCGAGTACAGAATAAGAATAAATGTGGTAACCACTAAGAGAATTGATATTTTGAGAGCTGACACATTATTTTTATATGCGATCATTGTGTGCACGGCGGCCACCATGACAAGCCAGGGTACATAGACTGCATTCTCTACAGGATCCCAATTCCAATATCCACCAAAATTCAAAGTCTCATACGCCCAATATGCTCCCATGAGAATGGCCACACCCAAGATCACTGTTGCGAACAGTGCCCAAGGTAAAGCTGGGCGTATCCACTCTTTCAATTTCCCTCTCGTCATGCCAGCAATCGCGTAGGCAAACGGTACCATTGTGAGAGAAAAGCCTAAAAACAACATAGGCGGATGTACGACCATCCAGTAATTCTGTAGCAAAGGGTTTAGGCCTGTTCCATCTTCAGGTACAAAATTTGGATTCGTTTGAAAAATCGGTGCATCAAGGACATCTCTTAGAAACATAAAGGGAGAACTCCCCATTTTCCAACCAAAAACTACGACTCCCAAGATCATTGAAACAAGAAATAATTGGGTAATGGAAACAACGGCCATTACCGAGGGTCGCCAATCACGATTAGTCCAAATTATAACAAATCCAATCAGCACATTCCAAAAAATCCATAGAAGAAAGGACCCTTCCTGTCCTTCCCAGAAACTCGAAATTTCATAGTACCAAGGCAAAAGCACAGAAGAATGGCTCCATGCATAATGATATTCAAAATAGTGATTGTGTATAATGCTATATAGTGCAAATACAATCCCAAAGACCGCCACTCCGTGAATTATAAAACTAACATTAGCGAAGCGAATCCACCGGTCAGGATTTTTCTGTCCTTGCCAGTAGGAAATAACAGAAACTACCGCGGTGACAAACGATAGAATAATAAATAGATGGCCTAGGTTGCCTATGAAGTAGTGCACCGCTTATTGATGGATTTCTTTTTCCTGATACTTCGAGGGACATTTGAGAAGAATCTTATCAGCAACAAATCTATCTTGATGGAAGCTCCCAACAATTACCACCTGCTCGGATCGAATAAAGTCGGTTGGCATTGGGTTGGGATGATAGACTACCTGTTCTTTTCCATTTTCATCCACCATCGTGAACGAAAAAGAAAGCATGTCATCGCTTGGCTGGATACCAACTACTTCTCCTGCCAAGTCCTTTTTCAATTGACCTACCACATGTATTTGGGATTTACTTCCTTTATCTGCCAGATCCTTTGCTTCTCTAAAGTCGAGGTACTGGCTGGCATCACCTGCTGTTGTCATAATCAAAACGATCGCAACTGCAATAACCAGAATACCTATGATATGTGTTGTTTTCACTCTTCTAGCTTTTTTATTTTTCGCTCAATTCGAAAAAGATAGAAAATAATTCCAACCAACAGTACTAGCATCACAGCCACTACCACATAAATCTTTCCATCTGCTCTGAATTGATTCGCCATCTCTCCGTCTTGGCCTACAGCTAGGCTCACCCTACCAAGCAATAACATTAACGATATAAAAATTGTTCTAAACATCTTCTCTAGTTTTTTCTATTTTACTAATCCGTATTTTCACTGTTGCAATCCAAAAGCCCAACAGCGTCCAGCCAAGAACGGCGGGGTAAAAAACCAATCTCAATTGGCTGTCTAAATCATAACTATTGAATCCAGGATTACCTCCATTCCCAGGGTGCAGACTATCGGTCAATCGCGGCAAAATGAACAACAAAGGTATCAAGGCTGCAAAAGCAAAAATGTTATAAACTGCAGAAATTCTCGCTCGCATTTGCTCATCAGAAATAGAGCCTCTGAGAACGAAATAGGCCAAATAAATCAACATGCCAATTGCTGCAGAATTTTGCTTTGGATCACCACTCCATGGAGAACCCCAAGTAAAATTGGCCCAAATCATTCCAGTCAATAATCCTAAAATTCCAAAAAACAAGCCCACTTCCGCCAACCGAACACCTATCAAATCATATTGGCCATTTCCCGTTGCTAAATATTTTACTGCTTGTATCACTGAAGCAGTGAACAAAAAAATCATACCAAACCACATAGGCACATGAAAGTGAAGATTACGAATTGTCTCGTTGAGAATGGGCAATCGAGGTACACTAAATAGTAGGCCACCTACAACAGTATAAATGAGCAAACAGACGACCAACCATCTCCACCAATTTGATTTTAGAAGATAACTCAATCCTTCCATCGCTAACCAAACGCTGGGAGGAACCAAACCCAAGAAAACAAAGAGGCCAACTACATACGATCTAGCAAAAACAGATATCAAAGCAACTATAACCGTATAATACAGCAGTCCAATTATTATCTTCTTCCACAAACTTAAACGAATGAGGTACTTCATGACTTCCAAGAATAAGGAAACAAAATTAGTGTGAGCACAACGATAATTACATTGACAGACGTGAGTATTAATGAAAAACTGCTAATTTCTTCCCAAACCCCTCCTTCAACAATTCGTCGAGAGTTAGAAATGGTTAATAGCAAAATGGGTAGAATCACCGGAAAACCCAGAATCGCCATCATATTTCCCTTCTGCGCTGTATGAACTGCTAACGACGCAATCATCGTAAATGCAACTGAAAGTCCAAGAACGCCATTGAAGAAGTTTGCTAAAAACAAGCCCAAAGAAAACTCAGGCTGTCCTATAAGAACTATATATATCAGCAACCCAAATAACCCAATGCTGCTCAAATAGATAAAAGAATAAATCAGCTTTGATAGAATAAGGATATTGGGCTTAATGGTGAAGTAATAATAGAGATGTCTTCGTTCCTCCTGAATAAAGCTCTTTGCCAGGGCAGTAGTGGCGATAAACAAAAGTATTATCCAAAAAAGCGAACTCCATACAGCCGGGGTGACAACTGCATCAAATGAAAGATAAACCGTGTATATAGTACTTGCTATGTAAAGAAGAATCCCTGTAAATGGATGCTTGAGACGCCAATCAATGACAAAATCTTTACGAATAAGCAGAGCAATCTGGCTTAACATTTTCCTGATAAAGTAGAACCTGACGCAAATTTCTTGTAAAATGATGTAAGAGCAGTTAGCATTGCAAAAAAAACTACTTTGCCAGATTCAGGATCGAAAACAATTCTCGTAACAGGTGCCGCTGGATTTATCGGCTTTCATCTAAGCAAACGCTTATTAGAGGATGGAAATAAGGTTGTTGGACTCGATAGCCTCAATGACTACTACGATGTTTCGCTAAAGCACGCTCGACTGAATATTCTAAAACAATTCCCTGGTTTTGAATTTGAGCATGAGAATATGGGAAATCAGGCTGGGGTGGAGGCTATTTTCAACCGACATCAAATCTCTAAAGTTGTCAACCTTGCTGCCCAGGCGGGAGTGCGATATTCTTTAATCAACCCGCAGGCCTACATTGAAGCAAACATTTCGGGATTTCTCAATGTAATCGAGGCAAGTAGAAAAAATGATGTAGAGAATTTTCTTTTTGCTTCATCTAGCTCGGTGTATGGAGCAAATACCCTACTTCCTTTTTCTGTTAAACACAATGTTGATCATCCGGTATCTCTCTATGCCGCCACAAAAAAGTCTAACGAACTAATTGCTCATTCCTACGCTACTAATTTCAATATGCCCACAACTGGGCTAAGATTTTTTACCGTTTACGGTCCATGGGGTCGCCCAGACATGGCTCTATTTCTATTTACCAAAGCCATTCTAGCTGATGAACCAATAGATGTGTACAACCATGGCCAGATGAAAAGAGACTTTACATACGTGGATGATATTGTTGAAGGGATTATTCGATTATTAGACAAACCAGCAACTCCAAACAAAGAATGGTCTTCCGATAATCCAGACCCATCGACTAGTTTTGCTCCTTTTAGGTTGTACAATATTGGAAACAACGACCCTGTTGATTTGATGAATTTTATAGTGGCTATAGAAAATGAGCTGGGTAAAAAAGCAAAAATTAATATGATGCCTATTCAACCAGGAGATGTTCCTGAAACCTACGCAGATGTCGATGCGCTCATTTCGACGGTAGATTATTGTCCTACTACTACTGTTCCTGAAGGCATTCGGAAATTTGTACAGTGGTATAAAACCTATTATAAATGAGTCAAACTATTCTTGTGACAGGAGGTGCTGGATT
>JAAEPI010000933.1 GCA_024232835.1 Cytophagales bacterium | reverse complement strand
TTTTTATACCACGGTAAATTCATTGATTCTTGTTCTCTCAGTGCTGCTGAGATGAATGATTTTGGGTTATGTACACTGATACGCTTGAGGTAGTTTAGGGTCAGACGAATAGATTCGTAAATGAGTGGTAGTCTTCCTGTTTCCCCCCACACACCAACATTTGATGCTTTGCGGTGCACACCAAGAGCCCATTTGAGAAAGGAAAGGTGAACTTTCTCTTGTGGTGACCCGCTCACATTTCTTAATAAATTTCGGACATTTTTCTGTGGATTGGTTATTGATTTGGTAATTATCTTGTTCAGAGAGCTATTTGGAGCCCAGATTGGAGCTCCATATAAGATTATTGGTTTGATAAGGGAGTCGAATAATGATGTAAGGGCATTGAAAGATAATTTTGAGCGCATAATGACTCTCTTTAGACCATAGAACGCACGAATGGCTTTAGTTTTCAGGTTGATTTGAGCAATTTTCATATCACCTGTACAATGTAGTACGATACCTAAATAACAGTATCTATCCACTACTTCAAGGGGATTGTTATCAATGCAAAAATGTGTAGCCGAAGGGCAATTAGAAAACTGCTTACCAAATATTACAACTTTAGTTTTAATTTCGTTAATTTCAATGCCCCAATTACGACAAAACTGGCCGAGCCTGTTTAATTGCTGCTGTGTTGTCTGTGGGTCAAGTGAAAG
>JAAEPI010000932.1 GCA_024232835.1 Cytophagales bacterium | reverse complement strand
CCACGACTAAACAGGAAAAAAGAACATCTGTTAATCGATATAGTAATAATAACCATTTGTGCAGTAATCTGTGGGGCAGACGACTGGGTAGCAATATCACAATTTGGAGTAGCAAGAGAATCGTGGTTTAAAACATTTTTAAAGCTCCCCAATGGTATTGCCTCACATGATACCTTTGGCCGTGTTTTCTCACTAATATCACCAGAGAAATTCCAAACATGCTTTCGCAATTGGGTTCAGTCAATGGTAAGAGTATTTGATAATGAAATCATAGCCATAGACGGAAAAACCCTTCGCCGTTCACATGACCATGGAGTGGGTAAGAGCGCAATTCACATGGTAAGTGATTGTAAATAAATAAGTGGTACACTTGCAAAGGTTGTGGTAAGCTAGGTGAGTGGAAAAGAAAAAAGCGATACATGTGATAGCAAAAGAGTATACCGAAATAAGTTATTCGTTAGATGAGCGTCGGATACGTGTATGGTGTGCGGCAAAAGCCCGAACGTATGATCGAGAGAATAGTCGTGGAGGAGTAGCAATTGTTCATCAATCAACAGGAGTATCCCGTCGAAGAATATATGCTGGTTTAAAAGAGATAGAAAGTCCAATGAAATTGGACAAAGAAAGGGTACGAAAGTTTGGAGGTGGGCGGAAGAAAATAGAGGAGAATCAACCAGAGATAAGAAAAGCTTTAGAGAGGTTGGTGGAGCCATATACACGAGGTGACCCAGAGAGCCCACTCAGATGGACGTCAAAGAGTACGTATAAACTGGCAGAAGAGTTAAGCCGAAAAGGATATGGTATCAGTCATACAAAAGTCAGCCAGTTATTATGGGACTTAGATTACAGTTTGCAATCGAATAAAAAAAGTAATGAAGGAAATCAACATAAAGATCGGAATGAACAATTTGAGTGGATCAATGAACGAGTAAAATATTTTCATAAAAAAAATCAACCAGCAATATCAGTAGATACTAAAAAGAAAGAAAATCTTGGGAATTATAAGAATGCTGGACGAGAATACGCTCCAAAGAAGGCGCCGGTCAAAGTTAAGACGCACGATTTTCCAGATAAGAAATTAGGCAAAGTCATTCCATATGGAGTGTATGATTTAAAACAGAATAAAGGTTGGGTGAGTGTTGGTGTTACGCATGATACAGCAGAATTTGCGGTTAATGCGATACGTCAATGGTATAACCAGATGGGAAAGAATGTTTATCCAAGGCTGCGTAACCTTTTGATTACAGCGGATTG
>JAAEPI010000931.1 GCA_024232835.1 Cytophagales bacterium | reverse complement strand
TCTACTGCTTTAGCTTCATATGTTTTGTCCCCTAGCTGTTGACTTGCTAACTCGGAAACAGATGCGGCCAAATAGTACCAAAAACCTCTTAACCCTTTAAGGTCATCGCCAGATAGTATATTTGCGACTCGTTGAGCTTTTTCAGCACATTCCATATAATCTTCATTCCAAATTGAGTATAAATACTCAACTTCAAGCTTGGCAGCCTTAAACAGTTCTTCTTGTCCGGGAATAGGGAGTTGAACAGCTTCATCTCGATTTTCACGAATATCTACATCAGCATCGTTCCAATCATCTCCATGTTCGAGAAAAGTTGCCAAATTTTCAAGAAATTCGTCCTGTGTCATTCCTTCAGATTGGTCAGCTCCAAAAATTAGCTCTCCTTGGAGTTCAGGATGAAATAGGGAGCGTTTTTCTTTAAGAACTAGCCAATCGAAAAAATCTTCTCCAATTACGACTACTGCTGCATAATCTGTTGCACTGCGTGTACATCTTCCGAAAGCCTGGATAATTCTTGTTCGAATCCTATCCTTAAATAAATTTCCAGCAACCATGCGTGACATA
>JAAEPI010000930.1 GCA_024232835.1 Cytophagales bacterium | reverse complement strand
TGTTTCAATTTGTGAAGAATTAAATCATGGCTGACACTGTCGAAAGCCTTAGCAAAATCAAAGTACACTATGTCGACCCTAGACTGGTTATTAATTGCAAGTGCAAGGTCGTTAACAAATGGAATCATCTGCGTAGTGCATGATTTATCATTAACAAAGCCGTGCTGTCTTGCGTCTAGTAAGTCCTTGCAAGCTACCCACATCGAGGACTTTATAGCTCTTTCAAAAACTTTCATTACCAGGGAGGTCAGGGAAATTGGCCTATAGTTCTCAACAGATCCTTTATCACCTTTTTTGAAGATTGGGACAACTGAGGCCAACTTCCATTCAGAAGGTATGCATCCAGTAGCATAGGAAATGTTAAATAGTATGCTGAGAGGATAAGCAAGACTATAAGCACACCTCTTTAGGACCATCCCATGAATACCATCAGGGCCGGCAGCTTTACTGGGATTGAGGGATCTCAATAAATTAAAAATTTCATCGCTACTAAATACCAAATCAGAAAATACATCATTCTCATAGTCGATGTCAATATTATAGTTACTTTCCGTCGAAAACTGATCAAAGAAAAACTCATTAAAGAGAGTAGCTTGATCAGCAGGGTTGCTACGGAAACGAGATCTATATCTGACAGTCTCTGGGATTCGTGTAGATTTTGACTTAGATTTCACATGGGACCAAAATCTCTTGGATATAAGCGACGGATCTAATTCATCTTCAACACTGAGCCTTAATTTTTCATCCATTATGTTCTTGAAATCTTTTCTACAAGTGCGAAACTTTTCATGACATGATTCACGGTCAGTTACACTGCGGTCTGGATCCTTAGATCGCTTTCTCCATTTTTCTTTCTCCTTGCATATTCGATCACAATCAGTGTCATACCAAGGAGGCTGAAATTCAGATTTTATGGTTTTCTTAGGGATGAATGTGTCACAGAGCGCAGTAAGGATTTTCCTAAATTGTGGCCATGAAGTATGTGGATCCCGAGACTCTAAGAATCTACCCCAGTTAACTTCATTTAGGGCCCTATTAAGACCATCCCAATCTGCTCTACGATAATTGTACATTTTTCGTTTTGGTAACTTTTTAAGTTTAACATCAATCTCAATGTTGAAGGAGATTCCATAGTGGTCAGATAGACAAAATTCATTTTGTTCTAGGGTCTTAAGATTTTTAAATAAGTTGGGAATATTAGTAAAAACTAGATCAAGAGTATTTCCTGACCTGTGAGTAGATTCATCAATAAGTTGGGTATGTCCAAGATCACCAATTAAAAAATCGATAAATCTACGCTGTATTTCACAGGTGGTACCCCCATCAGGCCACGAAACACCCCTAAAATTAAAATCACCTATAAGGATATGTTTATCTATCTTCTTAGCAGTTGCAAGGGCTTTGAAAT
>JAAEPI010000929.1 GCA_024232835.1 Cytophagales bacterium | reverse complement strand
ATTCTTCGCTCGTTAGGACGCCAATGAAAAGTTTTGAAATTCGGCGTACAGTGTACATAGTTTTTACGGCAGCTACATAACTGCATTGCATGTGCTCATTCCAATGCTTTAGTGCAATAATCTGTGTCATTTCCTCCTTGTATATCAGCTGAAGATATCCCACCCAGCTTTCCCCACCCACACCTTGATGAGTAAAGGAACAAGATTGTGTCATGTACATCATAGGAGAGCACAAGAACTCGGGGGGCGTCCAATAAATAGATGGGCTTAAGCTAAGGGCCGCTTATTACAGTGGACGGAATAGAAGTGCCCCTACATATCCTCTTCTATGGAATGTCCTTTCTATGCAAATGCGAGAAAACAAAAGAGCGGCGGCGCGGGACGAATGGCCCCGCCCATCGCGCCGTCAAGCAATCATTGGGTAGTATTATGGATCGCAGCCACGATCCATTATGGATCGAATCGCTTCTCTACTTTTCCCCAACGAGCATTTCTGGGCCACAGTGCATAATGTAGTTAATTATACGACCTTCATTTATAAATGAACATTTCTCAGTAGTTGGAGATGTATTCCCGACTGCAGCCTATGCGCTGCGTAATTTTTATGGAAGTTCATTTCTAGAAAAAATGTCAAAATCAAGTTCAGAATCCGTTGTTCATTTTGTCGCAAATCTGTCATTGGAGATGTGTTTAGACCGCATTCGATGCGCCGTGTAACTTCGCTAGACTTGATTTAGTGGAAAAAAGATAAAAATCAAATTCAGAATATCTTCGTTCACAACAAACACTCGGCAACGACTATTTACCAGCGAGTAGAGATGTACTAGCAAGTGATTGCTCGTTCTCTGCACT
>JAAEPI010000928.1 GCA_024232835.1 Cytophagales bacterium | reverse complement strand
TGGTCGAGCGTGCAAATCGGACAATAATATCATCTATGGCCAAATTATTATCTGATTTCGGGGGATCATGGGAAGATCTATTAGGCCCTTTCGTTTTCGGTTATAATATGACACCTCATTCATCTACTAAAGTCGAACCATATGTAGCTATGTTCGGACGAGAAGGAAGAAGGCCATCTGAATCAGTATTTGCTAGACAGAGAACGACATATACCTGGGCTTTGGATTGTTGGATTGAACAGTTACCAGAACATCTGCGAAAAGTTTGGGACGTCATGAAAACTAACACGGAGGAAGCCAAAGCCCAATTCGCTAAACAATATGATCGGACGAAGGAAGATCCCAAACTGAGGGAAGGAGACTCAGTTCTTTGGTTTAGACCACAAGACGTACAGGGAGATCGGAGAAAATCTGCAATGCCTTACATAGGACCTTACACAATCTTGAAAATCGGGAGTAAAAATACCGCTGAAATACGATTGCGCAATAATAGTGAGGCAGAAATTATAAAAGTGAACATAGATCAATTGAGCAAATGCTATCCCGAATTCGCAGACCAATCTGAAATAACAGGGAAAAAGATCAGACAACGCTATGCAAATCATCCTAGAAAAGAGGGGGCAACTCTAATATGGAACGTTGAGCACGCGGCAAAAAATTACATTACATCTGACACATCGACAACACAACAGAAGGACGAAATGTCATCTTTATCAGAACACCTATGTGCTGTAAATGTATTTTGTGATCTCAAGGAAACCGAGATGGCCACGATGGAACGG
>JAAEPI010000927.1 GCA_024232835.1 Cytophagales bacterium | reverse complement strand
CATAGATGCAAGCACCGTGCCAGTTTCAGGGCTTCGTCCAACAAGATCGCTGAAGCAGATCGCCAAAATCCGCGGGAGCTAGAGGGCGTTGATGAGGGATCGAGGTGCGTCTGCCTCCTCGCCATTTTGAAGGGGATTTTGGCGACAGCTTAGCTCAGAGTTAGAATTCGTGATGTAATTGAGTATATGATCTACGTGGAATCGAACAAATCTTAAAATTTTTACCTTCCTTACGTTGTAAAACTTGACAGGACTTTCCTTTATTGCAAATATAACGATATGACCATGAAGAAACTCATGAAATGTCAAAAGTCCATATTTTCAAAAAAGAGATGAGTTATATAGAGAACATAAATAGTATATTGAAGCCGAAAGAAGAGAGAACGTTACACAAGCCTGTGATTGATGTATTTGCTGGTTGTGGGGGGTTATCGTTAGGATTTGAGGCACAAGGTTTCAATACAATAGGGTATGAAAAGGTAAAAAATGCCTGTGATACCTATGCATCCAATCTTCATGGTGTGTGTTATCATCAGGAATTGACCATTGATACCGACTATCAGAAGGCGGATATTGTCATTGGTGGCCCTCCATGTCAGCCATTCAGTGCATTTGGCAAAAAACTTGGGTTAAAAGATTCAAGAGATGGATTTCCGATCTTTATCTCTGCCATAAAAAAGATAGAACCTCAAATATTTGTAT
>JAAEPI010000926.1 GCA_024232835.1 Cytophagales bacterium | reverse complement strand
TAAATGATTACATTGACGAAGCTGCAAAGGAATATGGCTTCAACCGCGATAAAGTTGTGGCAGTCGGGTATTCTAATGGCGCAAATATAGCAGGTAGTCTGCTGTTTCATTTTAAAGACGCATTGGCTGGTGCTATTCTTCATCACCCAATGGTCCCATTGAGAGGACTGAATTTACCTGACTTGAAAGACACACCAGTATTTATTGGGGCTGGAACAAATGATCCGATCTGTCCTCCTGAAGAATCAACAGAACTTGAAACTCTTTTAAAAGGAGCTGGATCTGACGTCACCCTTCACTGGGAGAATCACGGTCACCAGCTTTCCTCGACAGAAGTACAAGCTGCATCAAAATGGTATACTGCACAAAAAAATCGCCTGAATTAACAGGCGATTTTTTTTATGCCCTTACATGACCTGTATCAGTCCACCATCTGCGACAAATTCTGTTCCTGTCGAATAACTGGATTCATCTGAAGCCAGATAGAGAACCAGATTGGTGATTTCTTCGGGTTCTGCGATTCGTTTCAATGGAATATCTCTTGCCATTTCCTGCACCATTTCTTTAATGCCTTCCTGCTCGGTCATTGGTGTGCGAATGACTCCGGGATGAACTGAATTCACTCGAATACCAAATTCAGCAAATTCTGC
>JAAEPI010000925.1 GCA_024232835.1 Cytophagales bacterium | reverse complement strand
CAGAACCAAGTTACAGTCATTAATGTCCCATAGACAAGTTATTAGGGATGAACTACCCATCATAAAAGATAAAACTACAAGAAGTCAGTTACAAACAAAAGAAAAAGAACTCAGTCAGAAAATTGAAGTACTCGCTAAGAAATATGATGAATGGGTGACATCAACAAACTCAAAAATGAAGGAAACCTCAAAATCAAAGAACTTGTCAGAAGCGTCATTCCAATTAGAAATCCCCAAAGAAACCATTGGAAACAAAAAGGAAAATGGATTGGTTACAACTGACCTCTTGGCAGTTGAACTACAGAGCCATTTGATACATACATATCAAGACATTAATTTCATCTTCAGACAACTAGTGAAACAAATTTGCAGAACTACTCAGAACAATCTTAAACTAATCACTAGGAATATGTTGGACCACCCTACACTGGCTGTACGTCACATTTTGCAGAGAACTGATATTGAAGTGAAAGCAGGTGGTGGTCACATATTGGAAGTCTATCCATGCCATTCTTTGAGACCTCAGAACTTTCAGCTTTTACCCATGATTGAACCCTGTACTGAACGCATTCCAATAGCCTTCCACATTAAGAAGTCCACAAAGGTTCACCACGGATTCCTAGACGCTATCACTAATGTTGTGCATCATGTCAGCATTCCTGCTGATTGTGATGAACGGGAAGAAATACCTGTGAAGCAAGGGAATACCATGTACTTATACAGAAGGACCGATGGTAGGCTGAAACCAATTTCAGAACAAAGAGAGTTACCAGTTGGTCAATGGGACCAATGGAGTATTCACTTACCAGAACCTTCCACAGTACATCAACTTCTTATGTACAAATGGAGTGAACTTCAGCACCCATATCAAATTTCAGAAATGATACAAGAAGCTGAACGTACTCAAACCATACTGAAGCATTTAGGTTTAGATGTCAATCAAGTCGACATCAGAGATGCACAAACCATGGATAGAACAGCGATCAAATTTGCTAACAAAGTCATTCAGAAAGGTTTTTGGTCCTGGTCTGCTACGTCCATCGCAGAGTGGATATTATTGTTCGTGGTTATCATAGTCGTCATTGCAACTATCGTTTTGTGCTGCTGCCCAAAGTCCTGCAGTAATTTTTTACTACAAAACCTATTCAGAATAATTTGGATAATAATCCATTTCATTATTGGGTTAGTCCAAGGAACTATTACAATACTAATACAGACCATAGGCTGGATCAGAAACAATAAAAACAGAAGACCCAGACGGGGAAGAAGGAGACGCACATCATCAGAAAGAAGATTAAGCTTCCGTGAATTGCAAGAGCCAGCCATAAGATATTCAGCTAGTGACCAAAGACTGCAAATCCAAGATGTTACTGAATCAGAATCAGTAGATATCACCCCTGGAACTCCAACAGGTGTAGACACTGGTCTACCAGCTATTAGAATGGTCAAGGCTAGACAAGAACTAGACCACCCTTGGACAATTGACAATTCAGAAATGGAACCTACAAAAGTTCCTGAAAGGATCCATACCTTAACCCAGAAAGCAACTTTCAAAATGGATGTTCAAGTCAAAATCGGAAGCCAGGAAGCTGAAGCATTAATAGACACAGGAGCAGACAAATCTTGTGTCAGTAGCAAATGGTTACAACAAAGCAACTCTAAAGAGAGATTGCGTCCAATAACAGAGGAATACGCAGGCATCACTGGAGCATTGCTGAAAATCCTTGGAGCAGTCTCAATGTGTGTCATCTTACCAGAAGGTCAAAAGACAAAACACGAATTCTTGGTAGTTGAGAGTATGGACATTGACATTCTATTAGGCAGAGATTTTCTGCTGACACTAGGGACTCCTTACATAGTCATCAAAGAAAGGAACCTAACTTTACCATTTTAAAAAAGGTATGCCACATCAGGCAATTCTCAGATCAGAACACTGTGTGACCATACCAGCTGGTCAAGGAGTTATAATGCCATGCAAGACAGAGTTACCAATCACAGGGTGCAGTCTTTTTCAGCCATTATACACTTGGCAAACTAAGTTCATCAGAATTTCCCCAGGAATAGTGAATCTGGAGAAAGGAACATGCAGCATAGCAATTGATAACCATAGTGACCGTGTTCAGAAAATTTATGTCAATCAGAAACTGGGAAAAATAGTACCTCAACCACCCTCCAGAATTGCACTTATCAAAAAAGATGCCAATAAGCAACAAAAACACATGGAAACAGCCTTAGAGTTGGATTTAAATCATTTGCCTGCAAAAGAAGCCCAGTCATTTCAGAAACTATGTCAAGACAATAGAGAGGCTTTTGCATTATCAGAAGATGAGATAGGAGAGTCCGCATTAGCCCAACTTCAACTCGATGTTCAGGGACATCAACCAATCAGAATTAAGCTGAGAGAATTAAGCCATGTAGAAAGAGTAGCTGCATCAGAAATCATCGACAACCTTCTTGAAAACAAGATCATAGCTCCTTCAGT
>JAAEPI010000924.1 GCA_024232835.1 Cytophagales bacterium | reverse complement strand
TAAAGCTTTCAGTCTGTTTTTAATCTCTTTGATAACTGTCCTAAAAACTTTTGTGTCAGTCATATTGCCCTGATAGGTAAGGTGAAACAGGGGTATCATGTCTTCACGTGTAACTACCATGGCCAATCCAACTTGTCTCAGATCATATCGCTTTTGCTTATTTTTTCCTCGTCGCGCAATGGTGCACCGCAAATTCGTTGTGTCAATGTAGGTAAAGAAATTGGTGGTATCAAAGAAAAGAGTATCGCTTTCCAAACCGTATATCTTGATAATCCTTTCTAATAATTCTTTCTCAATCTTAGGGATTGCTTCTATGGGGAGTGCATCCATCAAATCCCAAAAATGCTGGCTGTCTATTTTGCTTAAGCTGCATCTAAGCAAGTATGTCAAGGTGGTTGTTTTTGCCCAATTAGACCAGCCCCTTTTGCTGGTAGGCATGCACACCCTGCCAATGGCGCCCAGCAACAAAGTTATTCCAACTGTAAGATTATTTCTGATTGGTCTTTCGGCCATATATGACCGTGGTGACTTGACATATTTGCTTAGATGCAGCTTAAGCAAAATAGACAGTCAGCATTTTTGGGAT
>JAAEPI010000923.1 GCA_024232835.1 Cytophagales bacterium | reverse complement strand
TATGGGAAACATTTCTTCCCTGGATTTTCTCTTCACCTTTTATAGCAAAAATCAAACTAAACATGTTTTCTTGCAATACGCTCAAGACCGTAGGGATACGAGGCAACTACTGTAGGTGAGCTCCTGGTGAAGCGGAATGAGATAAGCTGCGATTCGAAATGTGATGATTAAAATGCTAAGTGAGTGTTGGACAAGACAAGTTTGAGACAATGAATGAAGTGAGGCTGGTAAGAAGTTGGTGTAGTTCTGGGAGATTAGCCATTTTAAAGGCTGCTGTGTGGCGTATATGATTTCTCTCTAATGATTGGTTGCTGTGATCGGGGTGATATCTTCATTTTGTTGGCAGGAGATTAAAATAAAAAGTCCAATACATAGGCCAAAGGTTACTTTTGCAAGTAAGTGAATACGTTTTTTCATTGTGAGTTTTGTTTGGTTCTTGATTAAAAGTTCAAAGCTAATGAAAACCCAAGATAATTGCTACTAACGCCAAGCTCGATTGTTATTTGTATTTGTCAATCCATCGTTTCGTTTTTTTCCTTTCTATTGGAATGGTGTGCAAGAGCCGAGTGTGTTTGGCAGCCTACTATCGCTGGTGATTTTTTATTGAGTTTATCGTTTTCCAAAGCCTCCACCATAAACAAGGCAAAGTCAACTCTTCGAGTCATGTTGCTTTTGAGTATAGAGTCTCCAACATGATCACTCCACACGGGTAATCCCTGACTTTCACCTTCTTCAAGGTCACTTCCTCTCACAACAGTCCATTTTGTATCACTTGCAAATATTAACTCACATGCTTTCTCCTGATCTTTAATTTCTATGAGACGAAATAGCTTCCCAATCCAACTAACAAATCCCAGCATCCTTTTAAAAGATTTTGAATAAATATCCTTACCATCTTGGGTAATATGCCATCCACAAGAAAAAATTAGCCGCGCCTCTTCTTGGGCGTTATCGAAAACAGCTTGTACTGTTCCAGATGAATATTGGTGAACTCCCCAAGGAACAAGCACCGTGAGAACACCAACACATCCTGTAATGGCCTTTTTGATAGTTTCATGATCGTTTGTTGCTCCTGAAACAATCGAGATTCTTCCTTTGAACTCATCTAGCTTCTTGATACTTTTTTCACGACACACTCCAACAACTTCATAGCCTTTATCGAGAGCATGCCTTACCATATATTTTCCAAGTTTACCTGATGCTCCGATAATACAAACTCTTTTCATAATCTTTTATAAATCTTTTTACTTCAATTGCGTTTCTGCTTCTATTGATGTCAACGATCAGATTTGGCACGTGCCTCTGGACTCTTTTAATTTTTACTAAAGTATCTGATTTACACCTCAGTTTCAAGCAACCACTTAGAGACATGTGCTATATCATTTGTGCTTGTTGCACAACTCCAAGATAAAAATAATTGTTCTTCTTTTAAATAGCATGTAGCTATATTAAATTAAGGTGTGCGAGGAAAGAAGAACTATCAACCCAAATTGTTCTCCAACTTCAATCTGTCAACACGTATACGGGATCACAATTTTTACAGGAAGCTTAAGGAAGTACTGGACTTACATTTTCTGTATAAGGAGACCAAATCCTATTATGGTAGCTGTGGCCAGAAGAGTCTGGATCTCACGGTGTACTTTCGTCTAAGTCTGGTTGGCTATCTGGAAAAGATAATCACAAACCGTCGTTAATTCAACACGCCACCATGCGACTGGATATCTTGTATTTTATTGATTATCATAGATGATGAATTGTCCTAGCACTCTACGATCAGCTGGACTCGTGACTTGTTTCCCGATGCATTGTATGATGAGTTGTTTGAAAGAGTGTTGGGGATATGTGTGTGGACAAAAGGATGGGCTAAGCACCAGTGAAAGCTAATGTGAGTTTTCGGGACGCTCAATCCAATTGAGAACAAAAAAACCCACTCAATGGAAGCGGGTTTGGTGATCCGTTCAGGACTCGAACCTGAAACCCCCTGCTTAGAAGGCAGGCGCTCTATCCAGTTGAGCTAACGGACCAGTGGCGGAGAGAGGGGGATTCGAACCCCCGGTACGATTTCTCGCACGCATGTTTAGCAAACATGTGGTTTCAGCCACTCACCCACCTCTCCGTAGATTCTGAAATATGTCCTTTTTCGAAAAAAATTAGGCTTTGAAATTGTTCTTCTGAAAAAGGAACGCAAATATAGGATTTCGATTTTCTAAATCAAGAATAATTAAGCTCTAAAATTCTTTGGACTATTGCTATTTTGGTTCGTCCTTGTTGGTGGGAGTTTTAGACTCCTTTTCCTTAACTGTCTTTCCCTTCTCTTTAGGCTTTTTTTCTTTCGGTTTTTCAGTCTTCTTGAATTTGTCTTTTTTCTCAATCACGTCTTCAGCAACTACATTAAAAAAGCCCTTGAGATTAGTCCAAATTCTTTTTCCTGACTCCTCTGCGAGTTCTCCAAAGGATTGTCTAGTAGCTTCCTTCTTCTCAGGATTCTTATCTTCTTTTTGCTCTTTTTTGTTTCCCTCTTTATCCTTACTTTGAGCATTGACATGTTCAAAGGAGAGAAAAAACATAAAAACAAGTAAACAAATCTTTCGCATGGCACAACTTCCTAACCGCAAAACTAATTGGTAATCCAATAACCAGTGCTATTCTTAGTTGACTCCAGCTACGCATTGAATCCCACCAGTGGTTTTTGCTCCCGAATGCTTGCATCGAATGAAAAATAATCTTTCCAAATTCATACCTCGTGAGCCTGCCTTTGTCGGGCAGGACAGGCTTGTTCCGAGATGCTTGATTTCTGCACTATTCTTATTTTCATTTACTACTTCCTAAACCGGAGCTTCAGATGCATTATTTTGAGATGACTCTTTTGTACTACACCTATTATCGAGATCAATATGTATAGGAGAGGGGATTTTGAATTTGGTGAGGATTCATCGTGTGGGGCAATTGCATAGGTTTTGCTGAAAAACGCATAACTCATGATTATCAGTGGATGAGATAAATTTCCCTTCCAGAGACGCACAATAAATTTCCCACTTTTTTAGAACCTAAATATTTAGCCACTTCAGGTTTTGGGGATTCGAGTTCAAGGCCGAAAGATTTGAGTTTGGTTTCTATTGATTCCATCACTCCTTTTTCCAAGTAAGTCCAATAAAGAAGATTGATAGTGCGCAGGCTGATAACATGAGAATAAAAAACCCGGTCCAATCGAATCGATCTATGATATAACCAGCAGCCATGTTTGCTAAAATGGCCGTTCCTAGAAAGTAGCCAAAAAGGCCAGTGAGTCCTGCTGAGGTACCTGCGGCATTTTTTGGAACCAGGTCCAAGGCATGAACACCTATAAGCATGACCGGCCCATAAATCAGAAAGCCAATTGCCACTAAGCAAATAGAATCGATCATTGGATTGCCAATTGGATTCATCCAATACACTGCGATCGTAATAGCAATTAAAACCATATAAATAATGCTGACCGGGGCTCTTTTACCATTAAACACCCTGTCACTCAACCATCCGCATAGAATAGTACCAGGGATGCCTGCAAATTCATACATGGAGTACGCATAGCCGCTGGCTTTGAAGTCGAATCCTTTTACTTCTTGTAAATAGGTAGGTGCCCAATCTGAAATACCGTAACGAATTAAGTAGACGAAAGCATTGGCGAAAGCAATTGACCATAACATTTTGTTTGGAAGAATGTACTTCACGAATATTTCCCTAGCGCTGAAGTTGTTTTGATAGGAATCATCGTAATTATCGGGATAGTCATTTTTCCATTCTTCAATTGACGGAAGACCTTGAGATTGAGGTGTGCTTCGAACCAGGAGATAGGTAATGCCAGCAACCCCAAGAGCCACCATGCCTGGAAAATAAAATTTAGCGTGCCAATCATTAAAGAGCTCGAAACCTAAAATTGCTAAAGGGGCCATTAATCCTCCACCCAGGTTGTGGGCGACATTCCAAATCGACATTTTAGTGCCCCGTTCTTTTACTGAAAACCAATGCACCATTGTCCGTCCGCTAGGTGGCCATCCCATTCCCTGAAACCAACCATTAATAAAAAGTAAGACACCCATAATAAAAACAGAGCTGGTCATAATTGGAAGAAACCCTAAAATGAGCATGACCACCGATGATAGAATTAGCCCAAGAGGCATAAAGATTCTGGCGTTGCTCCGATCAGATACATTTCCCATCAAGAACTTACTAAGCCCATAAGCGATAGCCAGAAAAGACATAGCCACGCCCAGCTCGGTCTTAGAAAACCCTTCTGCGATCAAATCAGGTATGACCAGAGCAAAGTTCTTTCTCACCAAATAATACCCGGCGTACCCCACAAAAATACCAAGGAACACCTGGAGTCTTAGCCTCGTATACGTGCCGTCAATTTTCTCCTTGTCGATTTGGGGCTTTGGAGGTGGAGGGGCTAAAAATCTGAACATTTGGGGTTTTTAGGAATTGAATATGCTGTAATATAGAACTGTTACTAATTAGGGTTCGCTGAAAACACATAACAAATTTATTATCAAAGAATAAGATAAGTTTTTCAAGTTTTGAAGTGCATTCATTTCAAGATGAGTCGATGTTTTTACTTGGATTTTGAAATACGCCTTCGGCATTTTTTCATGTTAGTCTCAGGCACATCATCCCTGCCTAGCCATGGGCATCAGCTCGAAGTATGCCTATGCATCTTCGCTTCGCCCGTTCGTATCGAATACACCTAAGATTTTTCAGCAACCCTAATTATAGAAGTAGAAATAGGGGGTTGGTTATCGTGAGATAATCAGGAACTAATGTTTTCACTAAAGAAGCTCTACCACTAGCTTTGTGGCTGTGAATTTGAAGCACAACATATTTAAGACGTATTGGAAACTCAAATTGCCATATTCTGATAAAGAAATCAGACGTGGAGTAAATGACGTTGACCTTTGGCTATGTAGTCCAGGTGGAGCTGGAAGCAATATGTTCAAGAATTATTTACACCAATTCATGCGAGTAAAGAGTCCATATATGGCAGGTTTACTCACCCATCATTCAGAACCTGTTCAATGTTCAAAAGAAAACTTCAAGGCAATATTCATACATAGACATCCAATAAAGGCCCTCAATTCGATGAAACGGCGTGGATTGGTCAGAACCAATATCCGCAAACTCAACAACTCCCGAAGAATGCCAGTGACCGATAGGGTACTGATGGAGAGCATTTTTCGACAGTTCACAAATTGGACCACCAAGTCTGTAAATTATCCAATTCTCTGTGTGAAGTATGAAGGTCTGTTTGAGAATCGAAATCTAATTGGCAAATTTTTGAAATTGGATTTGGACGATTTTCCTGATCCCAAATTCACTTCTACAAAGGGCTCTCATAATTCTGATTTGTACGAATCCTTTGAGAAGGAAATAGCTAGCTGGGAGAACTTTCCTGATGTTTTATTAATTGAATCCAAGGCGTGAGTGAGCTTAATGAACCTATCGATGTGGTCTACACTTGGGTGGACGGGGCTGACCCAGCTCATCAAGAGACGGTAGCCAACCATGGTACTAGTGCCAAACAAAAAAATCCAGAACGATTCAGAGATTTGTTTGATTTACTCAAATACAGCCTTCGATCTTTGGAGAGGTATGCACCCTGGATTAATCGCGTGCATCTGTTTACCTCTAGACCTCAGACCCCCGAATGGTTAAATCTAGCCTCTGATAGGGTCACTATCCACTTTCATGATGAGATTATTCCTGAGGAATATCTCCCCACATTCAGCTCTCGATCAATCGAAAGCTTTCTCCACCTAGTCCCTGGATTAAGCGGAAAATTCATTTACATGAATGATGATTTCTTGCTTGGCTCTCCTGTGTCCCCACTGGATTTTTTTACTGAGGATGGCCGAATGAAAATCTACGGAACAATTGGTGGTGGAGCTTTGAAGATTGTGAAGGATGATATATTTTATGATGTCACGAGCAAATTCCAGCATTTACCTCGCTTGATAAGCAAGGAAATATATGGTCAGATGGAAATCGATTGGGCATCAGAACTTGCTGTAACCCGATCTCATAAATTTAGAACCAGAGGTGATGTCATTCCTCATACGCTATATCGGTATTATGCCTTGTCTCGGTTCAAAGAGGAGTGCTATGCACCGTCAGTTTTCAGGTACAGTCAATTGTATGATTTTCATAAGATAAAAAATAACCCTGACCGACAACATAGGAAGTTAAAGGCTCTGGCAAATAGCAGACGAAAATTTATCTGCTTTAATGATGATCAGCGTGATAATCCCAACGAACAAGTGATTGAGGCTGTTCAGTCTTTTCTATCGACTAATTATCCGAACCCGTCTTCCTTTGAGAACTAATGTCCGTGGTGTGATTTGTATTCTTTGTAATGGAAGCCGAATAAGGCATAAAAAATACCAAAACCTCGAGTGGTTCTTTCTATGCCTCTAAGAAAATGATGGTCGAGCCAAAAGAGCAAGAGGGATTCTAAAATGCCTTTAAGTATAAACCAAATCCCAACGAAGAATTCCCGAATAGCTACAACAGCATTTGGCTTCTGTAAACGCTCACGATGGACTCGTCCTCCGCCGAATCGTAGATTGCGTTTGAGAATCCATTTGAAATTTGATCTAGTTTCTGGAATGCGTTCCAATACGGGCATTTCATTGTTCCAGTGCGTTCGGTATCCGGCTTTTCTTGCCTGGATAAAAAAATAGGTGTCTGATCCTCCAACCCAGTTGAGAGCTTCTTCAAATCGCAGGTTCTGCTCAGTCACGATTTTCATATCAAATAGGACGTTCCGTGTAGAGGCTGTTCCTGCATAGTCTCCTGTGTCGACATTTTTTGCTGTGAAAACACGACTGTAAGAGAGCCATTTTTTTGGTTGCTCGAACAAGGACAAACACGGACCTGTTACGATTGAAATGTCATCAGAAAGTGAACTTGTCGCTTGAGTCAACCAATAAGCATCAGCCATCTCGTCATCGTCGAGGAATGCAAGAAAGTCAGCATTAAAGGCCACTGCTTCATCGAGAATACGATTTCTGGCATGTACAATCCCTCGCTCTTCTTCATGGAAACAATGGACTGGATATGGAAAATCAAAAGCACTTAGGATCAGTTCAACTTGCGGTTCGGGATTGTTGTCAACCAATATGAATTCAACCTCGAAATTCTCCGGTAACATCAAATTGCAAAGTGACTCCAGACAAAATTTGAGGTATTCCGACCTACCAAAAGTTGCCACACCAATGACTATCTTTTTTTCTGTCATTTCATAATGATTGAGGTGAGGTCTTTTGAGTTAAGCAATGGCGATTTTTGCTTCTTCTTTGAACTCGATCAGAACAAAGTATCCAACAATCAAAACTGAAGCAAGTAAATACCCTCCCACGATATAGCTTCCAAAAGGAATTAGAGTATTTATGTCAAACCAATCTCCGGAAAAGTAGATGATATACAAACCTCCAAGGCTTTTTAATGTCTCTATCCAAAGAGCATGTGGACTTCTATCCATCAAGGTGGTGTAGCTATAGATGGTAACGAAAAGAAATGTGCCAATCAGCACTATGTTTTGCATCCCAAGGATAGCGAAATTCATGAGCATAAGAATCATAAAAACGAGTGACAGTGTGTACTGTATCCATGACCAAATGTGCAATGATGAAGATGCCTGAGTGTCGAATTTTTTCATGGTGTACGGATCTTCGATAATATCAATTGGATATTTCTCAGCAACATCCAAAGGTCTCCAGCCAGTTGGTTTAAACCAAACACGAAATTTATCTAGCCAATTGGTAGCTCTCCAGGAATCCAGAATGATCCTCCAAACATGCTGGAAATTAATAATAATTGGGTTCCAGGTTTCGGCAGGCTTCTTCACGCCATAAACTGGGGGTACATCATCTAGCTCCTCTTGAAAGGTGCCAAATAACTTATCCCAAATGCTAAAGATCTGTCCCATATTTTTATCAATGTATTCCGGATTGATGGCATGGTGAACTCGATGAATCGAGGGAGTCACGATGATGTGTTCCAGAAATCCCAATTTTGGAATATGCCTTGTGTGATACCAAAACTGCATAAACAGATGAATAGGAGAAATCACGGCAATTACCTCTGGAGGCACACCCAATAGAGCCGCAGGAACTAGGAAAATCGCATAAACCCCAAAGATATTTGAAACAGACTGACGAAGGGCGCAAGGCAAATTATACTCCTCGCTGCTGTGGTGCACGACATGTTCATTCCAAAAATAATTCACTTTATGATTTAGCAAATGCCCACAATATCCTTCAAAATCAATAGTAATGAATGCTATGATATACACTGGCCAGGTAGCTTCCAATTCCATTAATGCAATATGACCTTCTAGCCACTCGTAGCTAATCACAATCACCGTGAGACTCATGATATTCTTGAGTGTATTGGTCGATCCAGAACTCAGGCTTGAGATGGTATCCATACTCCTCAATGTTTGGTTACCTATTGCCCATCCATAAATAGCCTCAATAACAACGAGTGCTAGGAAAAACGGAATTGCATAAAGAAGGACATTGGCGTAAGCCTCCATCGAATGTTAAGTTTTGATTAAAGTAAATTTACATTGAAATAGCGTATTGTTTCAAATCCGATATCTCGTATGGCTTAGTATTAATCCGACGGGTCTTTTCACCCAACTCACTCATTAAGCGAAAGCATGTATTCAGCAACTGCTTTTCTTACATCTTCAGGGAGATATTTCTGAGAGGGCATTTCTACCAAATTGGGTCTTTTTTTGTACGGATTGGTTATGTACTCCACTATTCCTTCAGGGTTATCTGGATATATGGTTTGAATGTCTTTGACAGACGGGCCAACAATAATGTTGTTGTATGAATGGCAGCCAGCACATACCCCATAGTAGGCGAGTTTGCCCATTTCAATTTTTGAAATATCTCTGGGAGCGACAGGATTATTTAAACGATAAGACGCAACCTCTTTGGTGGTGGTAAGCTCACAATCTGCAAAATCTCCAAGATTCAAGGTTAGATATCTTCCTCTGTTTAAGATACAATTGTTTTTTCCGTCAGCCAGATAAGCGACATCAATATTGTCCATCAGTGCGATAGTCGTGGCGGCTTTAATTTCTGCCGGTGGATCATAACCATTGTTTTCCATGTAATTATCCAGAATGGATATATTATCTGGATTTTGTTCAATCCCTTCATCTGTTGAAAAACTTACTCCACCATTTTCAAGGTTGACGATACCAATTCCAAAAGCTTTATTTCCAACGAAAAAATTATCTTCAACCGTCACATTATCAGCGGCCATTATCAGCAGACCAGTTCCCGACGGAATTCCGGCAACTACCGAACCTTCCGCTCCAAAATTTACATGGTTATTGTTGATCACAAAGTTCTCTCTGAGGATGATATCATAGCAAGTTTTAATCGGTAGCCCGGGAGTGATGAAAGCCAATAAACCACCGGCATTGTCATGCACATAATTATTTTCAACCAGACAATGTCTCGAATTTTCAATTTCAATCCCTGCTACGCTTTCATATACTTCATTGTTTCTCACGTCGATGTTATCACACATGCCAATATAGATAGCGGCATCCTCTATTCCTGAAAGTTTGTTAAGCTCAACCAACCCATTTTTACCAAACTGAGGAAAAATTCCATAAACTCCAGCATCAAAAATCCAGTTGTTTTTTATTACAAAGTTGTTGCCTGCCTGGCCCATGATCCCGTTCCCTTTGTAATTCTTAATAATGAAATTCTCAATTGCAATCCCATTACCCGAGTATAATATGGCATCATTCAGCTCTTTACTTCCATCTAGAATTGGCCGTTTACCCTCCTCAACTACGCCGTAAAGCCTAATGTTATCTTTATCGATGTATACGGTCTCCTTGTAGATGCCAGGATATACCAAAATAATATCCCCTGATTTAGCAACAGAAACTGCCTCTTGTATGAGTTGCCCATCTTTCACCTCAATGGAATTGCCTTCAACTGCTGATAATTCGGCACCTTCTTCTTGAGCTGAACTATCAAAAAACGTAGGAGCTACATTGGGTTCTGGTTTGGGGATCAGAAAAAACTTCCCAACTATGATTCCTACTCCAAATAGGACGAGTACGACTAAAAATTTAGATACTTTTTTCATGTGGTGTCTTTTTCAAGTTTATTCCAGAGGGTAATTTTTTGGGTTCTGCTGGTTTAAAACTTTCATCGGTTAAGGTTTTTAAGAAATCAGCAATTCTCTCAATTTCATCCTCGCTTAAGTTTGGTTCCCAAATATGCCAATGCAATATAAGGTTACTATCTTTTGGTACTGCATGTCCCCTTCCTTTAGTATAAAATTCTATTGATTCTTTCAGCGTACTAAAAACTCCGGAATGGCCATAAGGGGCTGTTAAGTCTATATTACGAAGACTCGGAATTTTGAAGCCACCCCTAAGGGTACTATCCTTTGTTGATATTTCTGCTCCATTGTCAAATGGCATTCCTTCAGGGTCAGGTGTTCCAATAACTGCAATTTGCTGATTTGAAAAAAGTGGAGGTGTATGGCATTCAGCGCACCTGGCAACAAAGGATCTGAAAACATTCATCCCTTCGATTTCATTTTTTGTTAATGCTTCATGATAGCCATGAGCGTACTGGTCATACCTGCTATTGAGTGAGATTAACGAACACTCAAAAGCCGTCAGAGCTGTATAGATTTCAGTTAAACTAATAGTGTCACTTGTTTTCAATGGGAATGCCGTTGAGAATAGGTTTTGATAATTAGGAATACTGTTTAAAATCTTTAGTAGCAATTCGGGATTGGTTCCCATTTCGTTTTTGCTAAAAAGAGGACCCTGCATTTGTTCCTCTAGGTTTTTCGAATGACCGTCCCAAAAGAATTTGTTCATAAATGCTACATTCCAAAGACTAGGAGCGGATCGTCCGGTTTTTCTACCCATTACTCCAACACTGTAGCTCAGTCCATCTGAGAATCCTTTATTTGGCTGATGACATGAGGCACAAGAAATGGAAGAATCGGCAGAAAGTACAGGGTCAAAAAATAAATAACGACCCAAATCAATTTGTTGAGGGCTGAAACCATCTCGTACTTTTGGCAGTGCCGTTTTCAGGCCCCCAACACCAACATTCTCGAGACTTTGATATTGCTGATATAAATTCCTGTTTATGCACTCATTATTTTCATTTAATTCAAATCCAGGCGGGCAGGTAGATGCTAGTGTAATTTCGGACAGATTTTCTTCGAGTATCTGTATAATCTCTACTTTACTATTGTCTTCAGAACATGAATACAGGGAAAGAATTAGCAGTAAAGAGCTGAGTTTATTCATTTACGAACTTAGTTCTCTAACATGTTCTAGTTGATCCATAAGAAGGTGCGTTCAATTCAATGACCACTAAATTATTAGTTTTTGATACAATGCATAGAATCTTCTGATCGCACTGCTTCAAGATTGGACAAGAATTGAAAAATAGCTCCATTGCCATCACTTTGCCAAATCACTTCGTATCTTTTGATACTTTGTTGAATTTATTGCCTTGATGAATGCCGAATTTTCCTTTTCATAGGTACTAACGCCTCTATTGCCAATGAATAAATACCCATCCTCATCTAGATTGAATGAAAGGCCTGATGCTTTCACTTCTACTCCAATTTCTAAAACTCTTTGATTATACGTGTGTATGATCTCCGAAAATGCCCTGTCGATAGCCCGATAAGCTCTTCGGAATTCATCATTTTCCAATATTTCTTTGTACATATTTTTTTCTTTCCTACTGGCATACTCTAAGTAATGGAGGATATAATATTTGAATTCGGGATAGGATATTTTGATGCTTCCCGCATCTTCCAGAAACAGCTTGTACTTAGTGGGATCGCCTCCTGTCAATCTTTTATACTCTGGAAACCCATCAACAATGGCTTTCATCCCGTTGAAGTAAGCCGTCCACTCATTCATCAACCCATAAACTCCGTGCTGTTGCGTGGATAGTAGATTTTGACTGGTACGGATATACGTACTCCAACGAAATGAGCGAAGGTCGCCACGGATTTCATTAGCCATTTTTCTCGATGGAAATGTGGGTGTATGTTTCACCAGATATTCTTCACCTTTCTTAATAAAATATACGGTGTATCGTTGGTCAAAATCGATTGGGATATTTTTCTCGATCAGAGAAGGGAAAACGCGTTTACTGGAGTATCCGTGGGAAGATTCATGAACAACAACACCAAATGCGGATAAGACACCCACAACCGAATAGTCATCCACATAAACCATGAAATCCTCTGGTTTTGAAGTTTTCAATGTCATACCTTCTGATTTGTACTTCAAGGGCATATTATACAGCTCTTGAATGAAATAGTGCGCATCTAGATGATAGGTTTCAAGAAGGTTCCAAACTTGCTTTCTTGCCTCATCTTTCGACTGGGCGCTTGCTGAAAAACTAAGAAGGATATACAGGATCAGTACATATTTCATATTAATACATTAGGAAGAACAATTTAGTACCGTAAAACACCTACGAAGAATAGGCTGAAGAGCGTATTGTTTTAGGATAAGTCACGGGTGACTTTTGAGATAGAGTTTTGCTTCGAATCAATTTAAACGTTTGGTTTCACTCACTAGCCCTCTCATAATTGAGAGGGCTTCCTTATTTTCGCGTAATGCGATCATATTTCATCGGATTAATTCTACTATTTTCTCATTTCATATTTTCACAGGAGGGGAATTTCATTAATAGTGACACAGCCCACTTCATTGGGAATATCCCACTTGAATCAAAAGCCGACTCAATCAATAGTAAACTTTCATTATTGTTTATAGGAGACGTGATGCAACATGGCCCTCAAATCAGAAGTGCTTACAATCCTCAAACCAAGATTTATGAATATGATAGTTGCTACAAATATTTGAAAGAAGAAATGTCCGATGCTGATATTACGATTGCGAATTTGGAATTCACTTTAGCTGGTAAACCTTTCAGCGGATATCCAATGTTCAGCGCTCCGGATGAAGCCGCATTAGCACTAAAAAATAATGGTGTGGATATTTTGGTCACAGCAAATAACCATACCGTTGATCGAGGCAAGAAAGGAACTCTTCGCACCCTCGACATGCTTGATAGCTTCAATATTGATCATACAGGCTCTTTTCGAAATCTTGCAGAAAAAGACACGCTGTATCCTTTTTTCGTAGAGAGGAACGGAATCAAACTGGTCTTACTAAACTATACATATGGAACAAATGGACTGGCGGTTGAATCTCCAACGATTGTCAATGTTTTGAAAAAAGAAGAGGTCAAGGCAGATATTAAAAAAGCCAGGAAGATACAGGCTGATAAAATCATTGCTTTTGTCCATTGGGGATCAGAATACAAGCACACACCGAATGATTATCAAAAATTCTATGAGAAGCTATTTTTTGACAATGGTGTGGATATCGTGATTGGATCGCATCCACATGTAGTGCAACCGATGCGTCATGAAGTGGTAGATTCTACCGAGCGATTGATAGCTTACTCCTTAGGTAACTTCGTCAGTAATCAGCGAATTGCTCCGAGGGACGGTGGAGCCATGTTAAAATTGAATTTGGTCAAAGAAAATGGAGAAGTGAGGATCGAAAATGCAGGCTATCAGCTCACATGGGTTTGGCTACCGACTCAAGCGGGGAGAAGACGATATTATGTATTGCCTGCTTCGAAGTATGAAGTCGAGCGAGAAATGATCGACACATGGTCACATGCTAAAATGAAGGCTTTCATCAAAAATTCCAGAACACTCTTGGATGCAAAGAATAAGAATGTAAAGGAGTATAAGTTTGAGAAACTGGCTGGCTGGGTATTAAATTAATACGTAGCTTTATAATATGGTTGTTCTTACAAGAAAGATGACGAAAAAAGAGGTTTCAAAGAAACTTAGTTCGTTGAGTCGTACTGGGAAAAAATTCAATTCTGACAAATTTTGTGGGAAAGTTAAATTTGAAGAAGATGGACTTGTAATTCAAAAACGGTTAAGGAGTGAATGGGAATAGCTTGGTTGTAGATACAAATATTCTCATATATCTGCTAAACGGAGATGAGTATGTCAATAACCTTTTAAGAGATTCATCTTTTCATATTTCATTCATTACACAAATAGAACTTCGAGCTTCGAAGAAGCTAAACTCTGGCGAACGGAATGAAATTGATATTCTTTTAGATTCTTGCACAATACATCATTCATCCAATACCATAAGTCGAATTGCGGTGAAAATGAAGTTAGCATACGGGCTTAAGATTCCCGCAACAGCAATTGATTTAAATCTGCCATTAATTACCTCTGATTTTGATTTCAGAAAGGTTGAGGAAATTGAACTTATTCAGCTCGAAAATTGAAGATAACTTATGAATTACACTGAAGGAATGCTCCGAGAAGGAGCACTAAAAGGGAAGACCATTTTGATAACTGGTGGAGGAACGGGTCTTGGGAGATCCATGGGAGAATATTTCTCTCTTCTTGGAGCCAATCTAGTGATCACCAGCAGGAGACTTGAAGTGCTTGAAAAAACTGCAAAAGAAATGTCTGAAGCATCTGAAAATCCAGTTCTTCCGTTGGCATGCGATGTTCGGGAATATGATCAAGTCGAACGAACGATTGCTGCTGCCAAGGAGAAATTCGGAAAAATTGATGTGCTTCTGAATAATGCAGCCGGCAATTTCGTGAGCCCAACAGAGCGACTTTCTCATCGGGCATTTGATACCGTTGTTGATATAGTTCTGAAAGGTTCATACAACTTCACACTTGCTATGGGCAAGGATTGGATAGAAGCTAAGCAACCAGGTGTGGTGATGAACATTGTGACCACTTACGCCTGGACAGGATCTGGATATGTAGTGCCCAGTGCATGTGCCAAGGCTGGTGTCCTGGCCATGACCAGATCATTGGCCGTAGAGTGGGCAAAATATGGTATCCGCCTAAATGCCATAGCACCGGGTCCATTCCCAACAGAAGGCGCATGGAGCAGATTGATGCCGGGTAACCTCAAGAAAAAATACGACCCTGCTAAGAAGGTACCAATAGGCCGAGTAGGCGAACACCAGGAACTGGCAAACCTTGCGGCTTATTTAGTCTCAGATTTCTCAGCTTACGTGAATGGAGAGGTCATCACCATTGATGGTGGTGAGTGGCTCAAAGGTGCAGGAGAGTTCAACATGCTGGAAGCAATTCCCGAGGAGCTTTGGGACGCCATGGAAATGGCTAGAAAGAAAGAAAGCTCCAAGCTCAAGATGATGTGGGCCTATTTTAAAGGAATGCGGAAGCTGAAGATTTGAGATAGGACAGATTTTTAAAGTCAAGGCGATCAGGTGTTAATTTGTGAATTTTAATCCTTGGTCTGAGTGATACTAACTAAATGAAAAAGCTAACCACCCTCTTCGCCTTGATGCCAGCGCTGCTACTGATAAGCTGGACTCCAGTAACAAATGAAATTTCTTCTATCCGCTGGACCTCCAATGAGTACAAGAACATGGAGACCGGTGACCTGATCCAGATGTCCAACGAATTTGAGTGTACGCCCGAAGGCCTGAGCTGGTCATTGTTTGATGGCGCACTTCCAGTAAGTCAGGTAGAGTGGGTGATTAACTCAAACAAGCAAGGCTTTATCAAATACTACGTATCCAGCAACGACCTCAACGGCACGGTGACTTTTTACCTCAGTACTTCCTTACGCGCTTACGCGCGGAGACGGATTTGAAAAGCGACGTAGGCAGGTTACAATTCAAGTTTCAGTTTTCAAAAGATCAAACCGCTTTTGTGGGTAGTGAAGCCACTCCACTCTTGATGGGCATGAACTAATTCTAACCAATTCACAACTCAGACCATTGATTTCAACAACCAACCATGAAAAGGATCATTTTACTTTCTTTGTTCTTTCTTACTCTTTCAACAGTATTTGCCGAAAACACGTTGAGTGAGAATTCGGTGATTGTACCAATATTTGGAAATTCAAGCCCGACTTTGGGCCAAACACATAACTACACAGCAAATCCTGGGACGACTATAACCCCGAGTTGGGTGGTCACAGGAGGTACTGTGGTAAACTCAGGGTACAATGATCCTGAGTTTCCAGGGCTATACTGGGCAGATGTGGTATGGAATACAGCAGGTTCGCAATCTATCACTTTAAAAAATAAATGGGCAACCGTTGGAAGTAAATCTGTAACAGTAATAGGTGTCCCCAATCCACCTACGGTTACCGCCTCAGCAAACCCTGTTTGTTCTGGAACTTCCGTGACTTTTACTGCTGAAAGTGCGTATGATAAATGGTATACCGCAGCTTCAGGTGGAAGTCTTCTACATACAGGGCTTACGTACACAAATGTGATGAATGCAACCACTACCTATCACGTGGCTGGAGGTAACTCCTCTGGCGGATTAAGTACAACCCGAACTGCTTTTACCTTAAACGTTAACCCCCTACAACCGTAGCGGGTACTGTTACTGCAAATCAGAGTTCTTTATGTGGATCTGGAAGTGTTAATTTTTCTATTTCCGGACATACCGGAACAATAAGTAAATGGCAATCAAGATATAAAAACGGGACAGGCAGTTGGACTGGTTGGTCAACATTTCAAGAAACTGATAATATCACCAGACTTAACTATTCGCTCTCAGAATGGTCTGGTGGTGATCGAACGTACGAAGTACGAGCGGTTGTTAAAAAGGGGTCTTGTAGCACAAAATATCCTAAGACCTCTGTTCTGGTACATCCTTCGGTAACTTTTTCAAACGGTAACTTATCTGCCTTTAAAGATAGTAGAGATTTGATGCTGGCATTAGCAGGAGCGAGTCCTTCGGGGGGTGTTTGGTCGGGAACTGGTGTTTCAGGAAATTATTTCAGTACCCAACAGGCCTTAGTTGGGGATTATTCGGTGGTTTATACTTACTCAGACCCTAACGGGCAATGTTCGTCAGCAAAATTTTTGAAGATTACAATCCATGAAAAGACGGTATCTGCATCCAATGGAACCAACCCATTGTGTGGGGAATCAACCACCTTGTCGATTGAAAACATAACTGGACATTTGTATTCGTGGAAGAAGGATGGAGCGAATATATCAGGAGCTGGTAATGCATCTCTTCCTGTCATGAGTGCCGGGAGTTATCGTGTTACTGTTATGCCCGAAAACGAGATACCATTTACATCGACACCTGTGAACATTACCTATCCAGTGACAGTAGCAGGCACAGTTGTGGCTGATCAGGGTTCCTTATGCGGATATGGAAGCGTCAACTTTTCCATTTCCGGACATACCGGAACAATAAGTAAATGGCAATCAAGATATAAAAACGGGACTGGCAGTTGGACTGGTTGGACAACATTTGAGGAAACAGATAATATGACAAGCGTCAACTTTACCCTGTCGACTTGGAGTGGCGGAGATCGTACACATCAGATTAGGGCTGTTGTTCAAGAAGGATCCTGTAGTACGAAGTACCCAAATACTTCAGCAGTCATTCATCCAATTCCCACAGTCTCTGCAGGCAGCAATCTTGCTGGTTATCGAGGAGGCGGGGAGATTAACCTGAACATGGCCGGAGCGAGCCCATCCGGTGGAGAATGGTCAGGGACTGGAGTAATAAATGACCATTTTTTCGATGGTGGTTTGTTTGCAAAAGCTTATCATTTAACATATACCTATACGGATCCAACCACACAGTGTGTTGCCGCCAACACCACCACAGTTACAATTTATAATCCAACCGTATCTGCGTCTAATGGTTTTAAACAAATTTGTGAACAAGAAACAACAACCCTGTCCATTGCAGATCTATCTTCAACTGGACATCTTTATCAGTGGACAAAAGATGGGAATAGTATCCCAAGCGCCTCTAATGCATCGTATACTGTTACGGAACCTGGTAGTTACGCTGTTAGAGTTACACCAGAAAGTGAGGTACCTTTTACCCCCACAGCTACTGATGTTACTTACTTGATAACAGATGAAGGAACAATGACTGCAGATCAAGCTTCGTTGTGTGGTTCAGGAAGTGTTGGTTTTTCTATTTCTGGCAATCAGGGGACGATAAAATCCTGGCAGTCTAGATCAAAAGATGGAGCCGGAAGCTGGACGGCTTGGACGACATTCGAAAGCACCGATGATATCACATCACTTAATCATTCGTTAACGGCAGCAACCTCTGTAGATCGAACGTATGAAGTGCAGGCTGAGGTTCAAAATGGAGGCTGTGAAACTAAGTATTCGATGGCCTCTGTGCTCGTACACCCAGCACCTCCTACTGCTTCAGCAGGGGCGGCATTGACAGCCTATGCCGGAAGTGGAAACATAACCTTAAACGGCACAAGGGAAAGCCCATCGGGTGGTGCATGGTCGGATGCAAACGGATACATATCAGCAAACGTATTTGACTCAAACACAGCATCCGTCAACTCGCATACACTCACCTATACCTACACTGATCTGGTGACCATGTGTCAATCCACAGCTACAAAATCAATAACCATTGTAAATACCAGCGTCGCATCTTCAAGCGGTAACACAATTACACTAGGACAAACGAGTACCCTTTCGGTGACAGAAATTGCAAATCACACGTATCAATGGAAGAAAATTGAAATAGATGGATCCGATAATATTGGTACGGATCAGGCTTCCTATATAGCCAACCAACCTGGAACGTATGGTTTGACCATTACTACTCCGAATGGCAATACAATAGATGTGAACAATTTCACATTAACCGACCCGTCATTAAGTCAAAACCAGAATTACGTTCGCACTCGTTCCTATAAAATAGCCACGACCGACCCTGATAATATCTCAGATGTAAATGAGGTCAGCGAATCTTATGCCTACTTTGATGGATTAGGCAGACCCCTACAAACCGTGGTGACGATGGGCTCACCAACAATGAAAGATATCATCGTACCATCTGAATACGATGAATTTGGAAGGCAGATTAAGGAATATCTGCCTTTAACGACCAGTTCTTCCAGTCCGGGTGCTTATCTAGGCATATGGAGTGGTGCTCAGACAACCACCTACGCTGATCTGGCTTTAGGATTATCTGGTGAAACCACGTTGTGGTCAGAAAAGAAGCTGGACAACAGCCCACTTAACCGCGTCATAAGACAAGCGGCTCCTGGAGATGCCTGGCAGATGAGCAGCGGCAAGACTGTAAAAATTGATTATGACGTGAATACTGCCAACGAAGTGAGGATTTGGGAAGTTGTAGCGAACACACCTTCATCATCAGGCTCTTACTCTGCCGGGGAGTTAAATAAAAACACCACAACAGACGAGGACGATAATCAATCCATCACCTTCACCAATAAGCAAGGTCAAACTATTTTGAAAAAAGTAGAAACTGGTGATGCCATCTATCCTTGGGCAGATACCTACTACGTCTACGATATCTACGGACAACTCAGGGCAGTATTTCCTCCTGAAGGAGCAAAAGCCCTTGAAGCAGAAACGGTTCCATGGACTGTTACTCCAGCCATTCTAAGTAACTGGGCCTTCACCTACAAGTATGACGCTCGCAACCGAATGGTAGAAAAGAAAGTGCCAGGAGCCGACCCTGTGTATATGGTCTATGACCAATGGGACAGATTGGTGCTGACACAGGATGGTAAACAAAGGAATTCCAGCCCGCAAAAATGTCTTTTCACAAAATATGATGTTCTCAATCGACCTATTCAAACAGGGCTGATGGATTATTCAGAAGCGTTGAAAACAACGATTGAAACCAATTCAAACCCCGAT
>JAAEPI010000922.1 GCA_024232835.1 Cytophagales bacterium | reverse complement strand
TTGGAGGGAAAGAAGAGCCGCTAAAAACTCAGGTTGTTAAAGCTGAAGCAGTGGAAACTCCTGAGGAGACTACTCCATTAAAAACTCAAGTAGAAGAACCTGATGTAGTTGCAGAAGAACCGGTTAAAATTGTGGATTCTGATAGTGAATCATATTTCACAGAAATGATTCGTGACTACAAGGAAAATGTTCTGGCCAAGCGCAAATACAGAAATGATGTAGTCATTAGATATTACAAGCATGAGTCTGATATGGACAAAGCTCTTGTGCTGGTCGATTACGGATTTTATCTACATGAGAGACCCGTGGATAAGGCCAGATACAAATCGACCAATTCCAATGTCCTGTACTACGGTCAAGAATTTCCAGAAAACGATCTTAAATTGATAGCCTATTTGTTGATAAAGAATGGGATTCCTATCAAGCGATTGCGACCATTCAAGAATTATGACGGATGGAAGAGTAAATCTTTAGAAATTGGAGGGAATCCTGCACTCAGGAACCAACAGATTCTAACGTATTCACAAATACAGGCATATATTGCTAAGAAATAGATTTGTTAAAAAAAATTAAATAGATTTTTTTGGTCAGTTGATGGGTGATATTTGACTGTGCGAATTATTCTGCTCATATTATTTATCACATTCATTCTTGATGGGTTTTCTCAGCGCAAAATGATAACTGGTCGTGTTGTAGATCAAGTTGAAAAAGAGATTCCCAGCGTGCATATCAGGAATCTTACGATTGGAAAAATCACTGTTTCTAATGAAAGTGGCAATTTCAAAATGCCAGCCAATGAAGGGGATACTCTTCGGCTAACTAGCGTTGGGTTTGAGGAATTGATTGCCATTGTAAGTTATGATTGGTTTGAGAGGGCAACTGAATTAGTAATGATAGAAGGCACTATTGAACTGGAAGAATTGACGATCAGTAGTATTCCATCTATCGAAGAATTTAAAGAACGAGTGTTACAGTATAAGCCAGTTGATTCGACTCAATTTTGGTACTTTGGGGTGGATAAACCTGTTTTAACCGGAGATAAAATGGTGGTGACCAACAAATATAAAAGTCCACTATTTGCAATTTTTCATCCAGCAAGTTTCATGTACTATAACTTTAGCAAACAAGAAAAGGAGAAAAGGAAGATTTACAGTATCACCAAAACACAGCCTGTTCGAGATCGAGCATATAATAAATTCACAAGGGATTGGGTTAGGGAAGAAACTGGTTTAGAGGGGGATCAACTCACGTCATTCATTGCGTTTTGTGATTTTGATATTTATTATCTCGACAGGACTTCATTGTTCATTATTAAGGAGAATATGATGGCAAAGCTGGAAGAGTTTCGAGAAGAGGGTAAGGGGTAGACCTTGTCTTTCAAATCACGAATTCCAGAAAATTCTTTGGAGTGATACACTCAAAGCTCGCATCAGTGTACGTCGAACGCCAGGCCTTTGGCGGATTGACTTTTTTTCTAGAATTCCATTTGAACTCATACCCGAATAGCTTTCCTTCTCGCTCTTCTACAAAATCTATCTCCTGGCGATCATAGGTTCTCCAAAAATAATTATTGGCATAGATGGCATGATATTCTTGTTTTTTAAGACGCTCCATCACGCAAAAATTCTCCCATAACATGCCCATATCCATTCGTGTATTCACGTCATTGAAATTGCTGATGAGGGAGTTTCGTACGCCATTGTCAAAGAAATAATATCGTGCCGTTTTCACCACCTCCTTACGCAGATTGCGAGAAAACCCCCCAATGCGCTTAATGATGAATACCTTCTCTAGCAAATCCAAATAACGCTCAACAGTCTGTCGAGCTATGCCCAGTGCATTGGAAAGTTCTGAAAGTGATACTTCATTGCCAATCTGAAACGCCAGCAGCTTTAGTAGTTCTGTGAGCTTTACAGAATTTTTTAGATTTTCCAATTCCAGTATATCCTTGAAAAGATAACTATCCCTCAAAGAGACTAGATACTCCTGCTTCTCGGCAAGATCATCTGTGGTGACCACTTCAGGGTAAGATCCATAAATTAGATGGTCATTAAGTGTCTCATATAAGTGGTAATTTCCAAACTGAGCCGCCAGCTCCAATGAAGAAAGTGGATAAAGAATAGACACGTGCTGACGCCCGGTAAGCGGCTCTCCTAGTTGGCCGGACAATTCAAAAGAAGATGATCCGGTAACGATGATTTTCAATTCAGGAAGTGCATCCACGAGTATTTTCAACCCCAATCCGATTTCAGGAATCCGTTGAGCTTCGTCTATAAAAACAAGATCATAATTTTGAAAAGCAGAGGTGATCGTTTTTACGCTTTGTGAAGAAAGAATTTCGCGAAGAGGCAAATCATCTCCAGTTCCTGAAAAAATCCTCCCGCTATGATTTTCTATGAAATGACGGATCATTGAGGTCTTACCCGTACGTCTTGGACCATACAGAACAAACACTTTCCCTTTGGTCACTTTCTTCTTCAGGATTTCCTCTTCTGTATATCGCCCGATCCATGACATGTCCAAATATACCATATTAACGTTAATTCGAGAAGTATATTTGCGGAATTAACGTTAATACGAGAATCAGACTTGCTGAATTAACGTTAATACGTGAATTATTACCTTTTGGAGGGCTAAGCCAGTACAGGTCAACATGAATGAAGGCCCGGGGCAATGAACCTTGTCAAAAGATTTTTTGTGACTTTTTCCAATCGTTGGATTTAATAAGTGTACAAGTTTCACCTTAAACCAAATAGACATGGAAAATAAAAAGAATGAAGACAAACGTGTAGAACGAAAAATACCGCTCTTCTACACAGTAGGATTGAACATCTCCATATTCCTCACGATAGTGGCATTTGAATGGAAGACCGTAGAGGGCCCAATGATTGACTTGGGGAGTTTGACAAACAGCGAGATGTACATTGATGAAACCATTGTTTTACCTCCAGATGCTCCGAAACCAGAACCTCCAAAACCAAAACCAGTGATAGTGGTTAAGGAAGTAGATGTGGAACCTGAGGATGTCCCTGAAGAGATTTTTGATACTGATGTTCCGGATGTCATTCCAGACATAATCTTTGTACCCATACCTCCAGAAAAAGTCGATGAAATATTTGACATAGTGGAAGAACAGCCCTCTTTCCCTGGGGGCTTTGAGGCTTTTTACAAATTTGTTGGGTCTAAGATGAAGTACCCTTCTCAGGCCAGACGAATGGGTATAGAGGGTAGAGTGTACTTGCAATTTGTCGTTGAGAAAGACGGCTCAATCGGTGACCTGTTTGTGGCTAAGGGCATTGGAGCAGGGCTTGATAAGGAATCATTAAGAGTAATGAATCTTGTTCCGAAGTTTAATCCAGGCAAACAACGAGGTAAACCTGTTCGAGTACGGATGACAATTCCGATCAATTTCAAACTTCAGTAAAATGGTAGGTTAGTGGTGAGCACCTTCGAGAAATCGGGGGTGCTTTTTATTGCCTCGATTCATTCGTTAATTCTATCATTCCATTAGTTATATAAGATAAATGTATCTTGCGTCTAAGGTATATACAATTGATGATCAAAGGCCAACGAAATTAGTTATTGTAAATTCTATGTATAAAAAAGATTCACATTTAATAGAAGTCTTAAATGAAGAATTGTTGCTAGATATAGTAGACGTTGGTGCAAGCAAACTTGAAGGAGATGCAGACCCGGTTTACGAAAAATTACTCAACTCGGGTCTAGCACATTTGATAGGGTTTGAACCAAATATCAATGCGCTGGATGAATTAAATAAAACCAAATCAAGCAATGAAACTTATCTCCCATATGCGCTAGGCGATGGCAAAAAGCACACATTAAACATTTGTGCAGCGTGGGGAATGACCTCAATACTTGAGCCAAATTATGAGCTACTAAATTATTTTCATGGTTTTACAGAATGGGCAAAAATCACTAGTAAAACTGTAGTTGAAACAAAGCGCTTAGATGATATACAACAGATAAAAAATATAGACTTCATAAAATTAGATGTCCAGGGAGCAGAATTACTGATATTAGAAAATGCACCAAAGTTTTTAGAAAAATGCCTTGCCATACATACAGAAGTTGAGTTTTTAGAAATGTATAAAAATCAACCTCTATTCTCCGAAATTGAACTCTTTTTGAAGAAAGAGAGGATTCATTTTGCATAATTTTCACAACTTGGATAGAAGAATGGTAAGCCCACTAGCTAATCCAAGTAACAAATTTGACGGAATAAATCAGGTGTTTTATGGAGACGCAGTTTTTATTAAGGACTTTTCAAAACTAAATGACTTTTCAAAAGTACAATTATTGAAATTAGCCACTATCCTGCATGATATTTACAATTCATTTGACGTTGTTTTAAGGGTTTTGATTTTCATTGACGGAGTTTATAAAACTACTTACTCTAACAAATACGTAGAATTTATAACTAATAAGACAGCTAACTGAATATAATTAAATAATTGCATTCGTGTTGAGGATATACGGATAAGTCAAAACGACCATTGACATCCTCACTGACTTTTTGAAATTCTTTGAAATGCCTACTCCACTTCCTCAACCATCAACAAATCAATCGTCCGCCGATCAATGTCCGTTTTTACCACTTTCACAAATATCTTATCTCCAAGGGTAAATCTTCGTTTGTTATTTCGGCCTACGATTACCAGCTGCTTCTGATCAAAATCATAGAAGTCATCATCCAAGTCTGTGATCCTAATTAGTCCTTCACATTTGGTCTCCGTGATTTCTACAAAAAGCCCCCATTCGGTCACGCCCGAAACTACCCCTTCAAAGTCTTCTCCCAATCTGGTGGACATAAACTCTACTTGCTTGAATTTGATAGATGCTCGCTCCGCATCGGCAGCTCGCTTCTCTCTTTCGGAGGAGTGTAAACACAGCTTCTCGATGCTCTCGGCATGTTCTGATTTTCCTCCATCCAGATAATGCTGAAGTAAGCGATGCACCATCACATCAGGATATCTTCGGATCGGAGAGGTGAAGTGTGTGTAATGCTCAAACGCCAGCCCAAAGTGACCAACCGGATTGCTGGTGTACTTGGCTTTTGACATGGAGCGGATGGCCAACTGTTCCAGAATGTTCTGCTCTGGCTTTCCTTGAACATCTGCCAAAAGTGAGTTGAGTCCGGCAGAAACATCTCCGGCAAGGGTGATGTTGTGCCCAAATCGTTTGGCAAATCCCGAGAGTATTTCAAGTTTCTCCGGGTCTGGATCATCATGTGTCCGATAGACAAACGTTTTATGCTTGTCTTCGCCCTTGCCTGTTTGCATGCTGTAGATAAAGGTGGCCACCTCTCGGTTTGCCAGAAGCATAAACTCCTCGATCATTTTATGCGCATCCTTTCGCTCTTTGGTTATCAGCTCAATGGGCTTCCCTTTTTCGTCTAATCTGAACCGAACTTCCGTCGTTTCAAAATTCACGGCTCCTTGCCTAAATCGTTGGTCTTTTAGCTTGTAAGCCAATTCATTCAACGTTCTTACCTCCTCACCAAAGGTGCCTTCGGCACCCTCTATTAGGGCCTGCGCATCTTCATAAGCAAAGCGTTTGTCTGATTCGATGATCGTCCGTCCGAACCATTTCTTACTCACATGACCTTTTGCGTCCATCTCGAAAACCGCCGAGAAAGTCATTTTCTCTTCATTGGGTCTGAGCGAACAAAGTCCATTGGACAATACTTCTGGAAGCATGGGGATCGTACGATCCACTAGATAAACGGATGTCGCTCTTTCGATCGCCTCTTTGTCTAAAATACTATCGGGCTTCACATAATGCGAAACATCCGCAATGTGTATCCCAATCTCCCATTTGTCCTTACCTATGGACTTAATCGACAAAGCATCATCAAAATCCTTGGCGTCTGCTGGATCAATCGTAAATGTGGTGATGTCTCTAAAATCTCTTCTTGATTTGATTTCCTCCTTTGTGAAAGTCGTCGGTATTTTATCTGCGGCATTTTCAATACTTTTTGGAAATTGAAAGGGCAAGTTGAACTCCGCCATTATCGAATGAATTTCAGCTTCATTCTCACCAGCTGGTCCTAGCACTTGGGTCACTTCACCTAGCGGGCTTTTGTTTTGACGGTTATGCCAACGATCAATTTTCACCAGAACCTTGTCATTGTGGGCTGCTTTGCCAACCTTCTCTGGAAAGAGAAACACATCAAAGTGAATGTTCCGGTTATCAGGAACCACAAATGCGAACTTGGGCGAAATTTCTATTCGTCCAACATACTCAGTTCTAGCTCTTTTAATGATTTTGGTAACTGTCCCTTCCGCTCGATGGCCTTCGGAAGATTCTCTGGTGACCTGAACCATTACCTCGTCACCGTCTACGGCGTATTTGAGATCGTCCGTTTTTACCCAAATGTCATCTTCACGGTCAGCCACAATCACAAAGGCGAACCGTTGGTTCACGTGATCAACACGACCAGCAACTTCATCTATCTCAACGTCGAGAATGAATTTGTTGCTGCTTAGCTTTCTAATAAATCCTGAAGCTTCCATCGCAAACAGAGCATTTTTTGCTTCGGCCTTAGCTCGATGGTCTCTCAACCTGAGCGTTTTAATGACACTCATGTAATTCAGAGGTTCTCCAGAATGCTTAATAAAGAGTTGTCGTACTTGCTCGCTAACTTTCTTCGGTGATGATTGTCTTGATTTGTTTTTAGAGAATCTCTTCTCTGTTGTTTTCGTTTTTTTCTGTTTTCGTTTTTTACTCATTCGTATTCGTAATATCGTCAGGGGACAAGAGGGGGAGGTCGTTAAGCCTAAGATACAGCTGAGCTGTGGCTATCACGTCTCCCTGACAGTAAGTTTCAATTTTTTTTAAACCTTCTTTTTCGTTGTAGTAGGTTGTGTTCACTTTGGACCCATCCATGTCATCTTTGCTGGAGGGTATTTCTAATAAATCTGATAATAGCTTGAGGGATGTAAAATTCTTTCTATCTCCGAATTTCCAAAGTTCCATCGTGTCAACGTGATGAACCTCCCAGGGTTTCTTACCACTTAAATCCATTGACCATGGAATCGGAATTCGGTTGACTACCATTCTGCGACACAGATAGGGGAAATCAAATTCCTTCGCATTATGCCCACAAAGTTTAAGATTATCTTGGTCAAATTTGCTAATAATCGCAACAAATTCTTCTAACAGCTTTTTTTCATTATCTCCAGCGATGGACTTTACGCGTAAAGAAAGCTTCCCATTGTCCTCTGCAAATAGCCCCAACCCAATGGTGATAATTTTCCCAAATTCTGCATAGATCGCCGACCGATCAAAGTACAATTCTTCGCTGCTCTTTTCCTCTTGATTTCTTAGGAAAGAGGCCTTTCTGTCCCAATGAGCTTGTAAACTCTCCGGTTGATCACCATGGTTTGGATAGGCTGAGACCGTCTCAATGTCTAATACAAGTAGGTTTTTTAGTAAGGGGTGCATTCAGTCAATCGTGTAATACGCCTTTAGCGTTGAGTTCGGTGATAAAGGTGAGGTTTTTTTTAGTAATAGTTTCGGGAACGAAGACGAACTTTTTGTCAAAAATCTGATCATTGATGAAATAACTGACCCAATATTCATTGGTCAAATGAAATACTGATGGGTCGATTGGCTCAACAAGTGCGTGCATTCCAGATTCTAGATAGGGTATAGCATGTCTCAATAAAGAGGTTTTCTGGTCCTCTTTATTTTTTTGGCCATAGCCCTTGCTCGTGATCAGAACGGTATCAAATTTGGAGTCGCTTCTGTTCAGTAAAAAGACCTGCCAACTTCTATCTTCGTTTTTGACGATAGTGAGTGTCACATCCTTGACTGGTGTAAAGTCAATGGCCTTTTTCATTCAGTCTACGCCTTTTTCAGAAAAATTATGAGCTTTATACGAAATTGATAGTACTTCTCTCATTCTTATCATCGGCAAAAGTATTTGGCCATATGAACCTATCCAAATTGGAGAAATTGAAGATTATCAAGTGTCTTAAAAGCAGGTATATTTATGCCCATGACGACAAGCAAAGATCAAAACTGCCCATTTGGCGATGGGTTGGTCAGAAAGATTTTCAAAATTAGTGATGGTAATTGGATGGTTGAGTGCCGACAGACAGGAATTCAATTTGCACAAAAATACCCCATCATAGAGTCGTTGGGTACCGAGGTGTACTCTGAGAAATATTACATGAAGCATCTGGCACAGTTGGATGACCGAAAAATGAAAACCACCCAACTTGTGGAAGAGTTCAAACGGTTGTTTCCTAACGTGTCTAAGAATAATTTTTAGACATTGGTACGGGTGCGGGCACCTTGCTAACGGCCGCTAAGGAGGCTGGGTGGAATGAGATGACAGGCACTGAAATATCTACTCATGCAGTGAAGTTTGTTAGCGAGAAACTCGGATTCAAAGTACAACAGGGAACAATCGAAAATATAGATTTTGGCGAGAAAAAATTTGATGGATTAGTAATGAATCATGTCCTTGAGCATGTTGAAAATCCTAAAATCACACTTGAGAAAATTAGATCTGTAATGAATGATGGAGCAGTTATTCGATTTGAAGTACCAAACGTGGATAGCATTTCTATGAGGATCAAAAACCTATATTGTAAACTAGAACTCATAAAAAACAGAAACAAGCACTATGCTACGTTCCATCATTTTTGGTTCTATAAGAAGAATACCCTCAACTACGTGCTAGAGAATTCGGGCTTTCGGGTTCTTGAAATTTATACTCCGGGGAAGCAATGGGGTAAACTTAATCTAATTGATAAGGCCATTTCCTGGTTTCGTCAGTCTACAAATACAGGCAAAGCAGTTGTGGCCTACGCCAGTAGGATCAATGATTAGTTCTCTAATTAGCGCAATTCCAATTCGAATATAGATGATAAATGATTTTTTAATTTTTCCTCAACTTCCGCCATATCCATTTTTCTACCCAACTCCTTTTGCAAAGAAGTAACCGCCTTGTCTTCAATTCCACAGGGCACAATATGGTTAAAATAACCCAGGTCTGTATTTACATTGAACGCAAATCCATGCATTGTTATCCAACGGCTTGACTTCACCCCTAGTGCGCATATTTTTCTGGCTTTTTCTGGTTTGTCCTCATCTAACCAAACTCCAGTCAATCCTTCTATTCGACCTGCCTTAAGTTCATATTCTGCCAGCGTACGAATAACCGCCTCTTCAAGGAAACGCAAGAACTTATGAATATCAGTGAAAAAGTGATCTAAGTCGAAAATAGGATAACCCACAATTTGTCCAGGGCCATGATAGGTAATATCTCCCCCTCTATTGATTTTATAAAATTTGGTTTTATTTTCCTCCAGCTCCTCAGGACTTAGCAATAAATTTTTCTCATCTCCAGATCTTCCAAGTGTGTAGACGTGTGGGTGCGAACAAAATATCAAATAATTGAAAGTAGGCTCCTGCTCATTTCCAGATCGTTTCCGATTGGCTATTTTGGTATTGACAGATTCCCAGAAGAGCGTTTCCTGATAGTCCCAACCTACTTTGTAGTCAACTTCGCCCAGTTGGATGAACCCAACGCGTTTGTTTTTAGTCACCGTTTCTGACATACGTTTCTAACAAGATTACATCACCCTCTGGTTCAATTTCCATTTCGAGTCCAGATGGAAGTAGACATGTTTCACCAAAATTCAATGACCATGATTGTGATCCAAATGAGATCTTGGATTTTCCTGATACATTGATATAAATCCTAAATCCATCATCTGCTTTCAAAGTCTTTTTGGTCTGAATGCTCAATTTGTGGGTCACAAAAAAAGGACAACTCAATAGTGTCTCTGAATTCGTCGTAACCAGACCGTTATCTCTGTCTAAATTCATTACTGAAAGTGATTCATCAATATGAAGTTCTCGCTTATTTCCTTTGTTGTCGATGCGATCAAAGTCATAAATGCGGTATGTTGTGTCCGATGATTGCTGTATTTCCGCTAGCAGAATACCTTTGCCAATCGTGTGAACTGTTCCAGATGGGATGTAAAAAGCATCTCCAGCCTTCACTGATACTCGATTCAAAAGTTCATCGAAATGACCCTCATCAATTGAATCTCGCACCTCGGGTAAATTGGTTGATCGATTGAAACCACACAGCAGTGTTGCGTCCTTCTCTGCTTCGATGATATACCACATTTCTGATTTCCCATTGCCCGCATTTTGCTCATCATTTGGGTGAACTTGAATCGATAAATCTTCATTGGCATCAATGAATTTGATCAGGAGAGGAAATGTTTTAAAAGCACTTCCAAGAAATTCAGTCTCATATTTTTTACACAAATCTTCCAATGATCGTCCAGTTAGAGAGCCATTGGTCACTACCGAAACAGAATCAGGGATACCAGAAATTTCCCACGATTCCCCACACTCGTTTCCTGCCGGTTTATTTAATAGATTTGAAATTCGCTTGCCTCCCCAAATCTTGTCTTTGAGAATGGGATGGAATTTTAAGGGATATAGAGCAGGTTTGTCAGACATAATGGACAACAAAAATAAAGGAAAATACGGTGAAGATGCAGCTATCAGACATCTGAAGAAATTGGGCTTTGAAATCCTCGAAAGGAACTATCGACATAGGCGCGGAGAGATTGATATCATCGCTTTGAAAGAGAATGAGTTCTTGATTTTTGTGGAAGTCAAGTTGAGATCAAACCTCGCTTATGGTGACCCTGAAGAATTTGTAACCAACGCCCAGGAACGAATGATTATCCAAACTGCTGAAGAATACATCTTTGGGATAAACTGGCACAAGGACATTCGATTTGATATTATCACCGTGAATCCCAAAGGTGAGGTCGAGCACTTCGTGGACGCTTTTTATTGATGCATCACTTTAACCACAAAGTTCGCGGAGGACACTGAGAATAAGAAGAAACACTTTGGGAGCTCTGCGTCCCCTTTGGCAGAAAACAAACTTGCTTCAAGTAGGAAAGCCAAAAAGGGCTGAAAGTCAAGGAGATAGAATTAGGTTGTTTGATAGCCGGAGGAGACAAGCGTTATCAATTGATAATACCTTGACTTATTAATGTGCATAAGTTGTGAGTAAACCATCTACATCCCCCCCTAATCATTTATTTTCATTGTAATTGGCACAATTACACTTCGTAATACTTTTTATGGCGTTCACAAAATATTTTCTGCGCATGAAGCGGATGCATTTATTCATAAAGAGAAGTGCGACAGGTACTCCCGAACAATTTGCTGAAAAGATGAATATGAGCCGCAGTGCGCTGATGCGCACCTTGAGCGAAATGAAAGAACTGGATGCCCCTATTTGCTACGATCCTATAAAGGAATCCTACTACTACTGTGAAGAAGTGGAACTGTTGGTAGGATTTACCCAACTAGGAGAAAGCCAAATGCACAAGCGCAGGGGCGGAAGTTTTTTTCAAGAAATATTTCCAGTCCCACAATATGAGACTGGCATGATGCAGGTTTGTTTCATTATTATGTTTAACTTTTAAAAATAAAAATTATGGTAACTACTCAGGAGCTCAGAATTTTGCAACATTACGATCTGTCATTGATACGCTCATCAAGCAATCTCTCGACATTTTACCGAACCTTCAACTTATTGCTAAATTGACTCCTGAGTAGTTACGAACCATTATCAGCCAGCCCAGCTATTTTCCCCTACTCTTTTTGTAGAAATGCGAAAAAAATTGGGAGATCAGACCTTTGATGAGTTCTCGACCACCATCATGAGCATAGCCCATCCCGATATAAATCTGGAGAACAAAAAAGAGGATTCAAAGAAGTCAAAACCAAAAGGAAAACTAAAGATTGATGCGACTGTGGACGATCAGTACATCACTTATCCCAACGATCTTGGTCTGGTCAATGAGGCACGAATCAAGACAGAAAAAATAATCGATGAGTTGTTTGAATTATCCAGGGACAAGCTGGAGGTAAAGCCGAGAACCTATCGTAAGATGGCTCATATCCGATATTTACGAGAAGCCAAGAAAAAGAAGAAATCAGAAGTTTCCATCCGCAAAGTCCTTCGAATACTGCTCAACTGCGTCAAGCGAAACCTACATCACATTGATCAAATGCTTGACCAAATTGAGGGTGATTATCCCCTTACGCATAAAAAGCAACTGGAACTGATGGTGATCCATACCCTTTATGAGCAGCAGCAAGGCATGTATGATCAAAGAGTCCATCAATGTAAGGATCGGATCGTCAGTATCACTCAACCCCATGTACGACCCATCGTAAGGGGAAAACAGGGTAAATCTGTAGAATTCGGTGCTAAGCTGGGACTCTCAGTTATGGATGGCTTTATGACCAAAGATACCCTGAGCTGGGAGGCCTATAATGAAAGTGAAGACCTGGTCAAACAAGCAGAGGCTTACAAGGTGCTATTTGGACATTTTCCTGAACTTATACAGGCCGATAAATTTATGCCACCAATCACAACCGCAGTTGGTGTAAAGAAAACCGGATACGACTCCCCGCCACTCCAAAGGGGAGAGCGATTCCAAAATCTGCTTATCAAAAAGCCAAATCCAAAAGAGAATATGCTGAAAGAAATGCTGTCGAAGGAAGAATCGGCAATGCCAAACAGGCCTATTCTCTCAATCAAAGCTAAGCTAAGC
>JAAEPI010000921.1 GCA_024232835.1 Cytophagales bacterium | reverse complement strand
TCGGGCATGTTTGTGTCGTGCGCTTCCAGTCGAATTGGAGCGAATCGTGGCTTCTAATACTAGAGCGATAAATGATCTTATTGAATGGGTACGCACACATACTAGGACGGTTGTCCAAGGAATTGCTCCCGATGGGGATGCTGAAGGTTGGGTCCATAAGGCATACGAAAAATACCATTCCAAAAAGAAGTTAGTCCCCAAAGGAAGTACCAAGATAGAGGAAATCCCCAAAGATAAGGTGGAGACTCCAATCATTCCCCGAGTGAACAATAGATTTAATAATAACGCTTGTTTTGTGTGCAATTCAAATTTGCACCAACGTGATTCGTGTCCTCACAATCCCCAAGCTTTTCGTAACATCCAGAACACAGGAATAGACCCGTACTATGGCCAGTCTGCGAATAATGCACCACGATTTCCACTTCCGGTTGGAACGAGTGATGTTAGTCAAATTCAATGGTATGAAGCATCGAATAGAGGTGGGCAGCGAGGTTATAACACTCCCCTGAGAAGTCAGAACTATAATGCGGGAATGCGTGGTCCCGGCCCCCAAGGTGATAATAGGCAGGCGCAAAGAAATTTTAACGAAAGTCCATTTAGGGGAAATTTTCGCGGCAATAATGCCAATTTTAGAGGGTCCAACTACATCCAAAACCAATATCCACGGGGAAATTTACAAGGGGGGAGACCCGCCCAAAATCAAACTGGTGTGCGTACAGCAGTTCCGTATGTTGAATATCTGGTTGAGTCTTATGACAGTGAAGAAGGGAACTACCAGTATTATGAACCCAACCAATTTGATCCCCACAGTGCGACGTTCCCATTTTATCCCCAAATAGAAGGAGGCTATACGCCTGAGGAGCAATATGGACCTGTGGCGCATGATCCCGCACTAGCAACGGGAATACAACAAGTGCGTGAGCAGTTGTCTCTTAATCAGACAAATATTACCGAACAGATTGCTAACCAAAGTGCATCGGCTCAAAAAGAGAGAGAGGAATATAGTCAGCGGTTGTCCAAGCTGGAAGATAATTTGAAAG
>JAAEPI010000920.1 GCA_024232835.1 Cytophagales bacterium | reverse complement strand
GTGTAGAAGCACAAAGGATGGAGTCCAATATCTGGAACATCTTGCAACCATTGCAGACCTATTTATTCAAGGATATTCGTTAGAATTCCACGAATTGTTTTCTCAAGAATCAAAAAAGATTTCACTCCCCACTTATCCGTTTGCTAGGGAACATTACTGGATTTCGGAAGCTTCAGGCATCCTACCGGAGGGAATAGCAGGGGCTTCTGTTTCAATGATCCATCCCCTCCTTCACGAAAACACTTCTGATTTATCAAGACAGTGCTTTACATCTACTTTCACAGGTAAGGAGTTCTTCTTAAACGATCATCAGATAAAAGGAGAGAAAGTCCTACCAGGAGTATGCTATTTGGAGATGGCGAGAGCTGCAGTGGAGAAGGCTTCCGGTGTGTTGGTTGAAGGGACGACCATTCACTTCAAACATATTGTTTGGGTTAAACCCATTATTGTCAATGGTTCCGGCCAGAGAGTGCAAATCGGATTGTCTGAAGAAGAATATGGTCAAATACAATATGAGATTTATACGAGCGATGATAATGAAGAGGATTCTATCGTTCATTCTCAGGGGACCGTGGAATTTAAGAAAAAAGAAGAGGCATCTCTCCTTGATATTGAAGTCCTCCAGTCTCAAATGAATCAGGGAACCTTGAGTGCAGATAGCTGCTATAAAGCATTCAAGGAGATGGGAATAGCATATGGAGAGGGATACTTGGGGGTCCAGAAAATTTTTCAGGGTGAAAACCAGATTCTTGCAAAACTGTCTCTTCCATCATCTGTTCAAGATACACAAAGTGAATATATCCTGCATCCAAGTTTGATTGATTCAGCAATTCAATCCTCTATCGGTTTGATGCTAACGAATGGTGCTCTATCTGATGATAGCGACGCATCACCGGGTATTGGCAAGTGGTTGTTGGAATTGGGTAGATGGCTGCATAAACCATCCCTTCCATTTGCACTGGATTCATTGGAAATATTAAGGGCTTGTACATTCGAGATGTATGCCTGGGTTCGCTATTCAGACGGTAGCTCTGCATCCGATAAGGTACAAAAACTGGACATCGAGATCTGTGACAAACAGGGAAACGTCTGTGTTAAGATGCAAGGATTTTCAACGAGAGTCCTGGAGGGAGAGGTTGGATTGCCTAAAATAGGAAACACTATAGGAACATTACTTGCGACTCAAGTTTGGAAAGAGAGAGCCGTGTTGTCGAGTACAATTCAACAAGTATATGCAGTGCACCTGATTCTGCTTTGTGAAATGCAAGGGGTTGAGACCAAGAAACTTCAGCCTTTGATTCCGGGAAGTCATTGTGAGAACTTAGAGTCAGAAGAGGTGCACATCGAAGCTCGTTTTACCGAGTATGCACTCCGTTGTTTTAAGATGATCCGTAAGATTTTAGATAAGAGGCCGCAAGGGAAAGTGTTCATTCAGATTCTTGTACCCAATACCCTGGAGCAGTTACTTTTTACAGGACTTTCAGGTCTCCTTAAAACCACAGCCCTTGAGAATCCAAAAATAGTTGGTCAAATCATTCAGGTTACTCCTGAAGAAAAGATGGAAGAGCTGGGGGAAAAAATACTTGAGAACCAAACCACTCCTTATGAAGCCATTATTAGGTATGATAGTGGGGAAAGACTTGTTTTGGCCTGGAAAGAACTAAAAGAGACGGAAACAAAACCAGACGTTGCCTTTAAAAATAATGGAGTTTATCTCATTACGGGTGGAGTGGGTGGTCTAGGGATTTTATTTACCAGAGAAATCCTAAGACATGCCAAAGACGTAAAAGTTATTTTGGCTGGCCGTTCTGAGTTGTTTCTTCAAAGGCAATTAGTTCTCCGAGAACTACAAGCACTGGGAGGAGTGGTTGACTATCAAAGAGTCGATGTCACTAACCTTGAGCAGGTCGATACACTCATTGAATCCATTCAGGGTAAATATGGGAAACTTGATGGAATCATTCATAGTGCCGGAGTGATTTTAGATAACTTCATTTTGAAAAAGAGCGAGAATGAATTCAAGGAAGTCTTATTACCAAAAGTCACGGGAACAGTAAATTTGGATAAGGCTACCCGGGGAATTGAACTTGATTTCTTTGTCCTTTTTTCTTCCGGGGCAGGCGTAATGGGCAATATTGGACAAGCAGATTATTCAACAGCTAATGCATTTATGGACCAATTTGCCGCTTACCGTAATAAATTAGCCGAATCCAAGCAACGTCAAGGACAAACACTTTCCATCAATTGGCCTTTATGGAAAGAGGGCGGTATGGGAATTGATGCTACTCGTGAAGCGATGTTGGAACAATCTACTGGCATGGTTGCGATGAAGACGGAAACCGGAATTCAGGCATTTTATCAAAGTCTTGGATTTAAGAATTCTCAAGTCCTTGTGATGGAAGGAAACCTGCTTAAAATGCGTACAGTACTCTTAGAAACAACACGAATTCATGAAGATCAGGTGGAGGAGGAAGTTACTATTTCCATTGATGATCCTAAAATGATGGAAGAAAAAACCGTACAGTACCTGAAAAAGCAGTTTTCTTCCGTGCTAAAACTACCTTCCTATAAAATTGATGTTGATGCACCAATGGAAAAATACGGGATCGATTCGATCCTGGCTATGAATTTGACCAATCAACTGGAAAAGACATTTGGTTCTCTTTCAAAGACTCTATTTTTTGAATATCAAACAATCAGGGAAATGGCTCGTTACTTTATTGAGATCCATGAACCAAACTCAGCCACCCTATTCAGACAAGACGCAATTACTCATGCAGAGAGAAGCACGACCGCCCTTTCAGTCAATGCATCCGCTCTAGAAACCACCCCAAAGCGAAGAAGGAGGTATTCATGTCTACATACTTCCGGTTCCCAGGATACAATTTCCGGGCCATTAGAGATAGCCATTATCGGATTAAGTGGTCGTTATCCGGAATCAGTCAATGTGGAGGAGTATTGGAAGAACCTGCGAGACGGAAAGGATTGCATTATTGAGGTCCCAGGGGATCGCTGGAATTGGAGAGAGTACTTTAGTGAAGATCGCAGTAAAAGAGGCTATCATTATAGTAAATGGGGAGGCTTTATTGAGGGGGTGGCTGAATTTGATCCTTTGTTCTTTAATATATCACCACGAGAGGCGGAGGCGACAGATCCTCAAGAACGACTCTTTTTAGAGCATGCCTGGAAGGCTATGGAAGATGCAGGTTATACCCGTGAAAGCTTGCAGATACATCGGGATACTGATCAGTCAGGGCAAGTGGGTGTTTATGTGGGTGTTATGTACGGAGAGTACCAGCTTTTGGGGGCAGAAGAGAGCCTAAGAGGAAATCGTATTGTATTTGCTGGAGGTCTGGGCAGTATTGCGAATCGGGTATCCTATGTTCTCAATCTTCATGGCCCCAGCATGACCGTAGATACTATGTGCTCATCTTCGTTAACTTCTATTCATCTGGCCTGCCAGGACCTGAAACAAGGCAGAACTAATTTAGCCATTGCCGGAGGGGTGAATATAAGTATCCATCCGAATAAATATCTGATGTTGAGTGCGGGTCAATTTATATCCACCAAAGGTCAATGTGGAAGTTTTGGAGAGGGTGGGGATGGATATATACCGGGAGAGGGGGTAGGGGTTGTCATTCTAAAACGACTGGAAGAGGCCGTTCGGGATAGAGATCACATATACGGAATCATTCAAGGTAGTGCGATCAATCATGGGGGGAAAACCAATGGATATACGGTACCAAACCCTAAAGCGCAGCGTAGGGCGATTGAAAGGGTGTTATCAGAATCTGGAATAGATCCACGTCATATAAGTTATATAGAAGCCCATGGCACAGGGACAAAACTAGGAGACCCGATTGAGATTGCGGCCCTAAGTCAAGCCTTTGGTAAATTTACTCAAGAAAAAGAATATTGTAGAATTGGTTCAGCGAAATCCAACATCGGTCATTGTGAAGGGGCTGCAGGGGTTGGTGGCTTGACGAAGGTATTACTCCAGATGAAATATGGACAAATCGTACCATCACTCCACTCTTCTCGATTGAATTCTAACATTGATTTCAAAAATACCCCTTTTGTAGTCAACCAGGATCTTACGAATTGGGATTGTCCATTTATTGATGGGCAAGAAATTCCCAAAATTGCCGGGATTTCATCCTTTGGAGCAGGAGGAAGTAACGCTCATTTGATTGTAAAAGAGCATAAGGATTCCCAACGAAAAAATGAGGCTTCTATTTCGGACTATCGTTTTCCTGTAATTGTACCTTTTTCAGCAAGAACAAAAGAGCAATTATCTGAATCAGTCAGTAACATGTTGCAATTTCTAAGAGAGCATGATTTTGCACAGGATACTAAGAGTCCGATATCCGAGGATTCTATGCAGCAGGAAGAAAGCAATCAAAATGATCCTCATGGTACTTCACCATTAAATCTCATCTATCTCTCTTATACCCTCCAGGTAGGCAGAGAGGCGATGGAAAAGAGATTAGGGTTCATTGTATCATCGGTTAAGGAATTAGAAGAGAAACTGGAGGTATATCTCTCAGGAGAGCAGGAAATTGAAGAGTGTTATCAAGGAGAGGTTAAGCGGAATAAAGAGATGTTAGGGGTATTTAC
>JAAEPI010000919.1 GCA_024232835.1 Cytophagales bacterium | reverse complement strand
TTGCATATATGACATTTGTAGAGCTGTTTTCCTCTCTTAAATCCATTCTTCTTTGTGATTTTACTGCCACAGTTTTTACACTTTTTTTACTCATAATCGAAATATTGACATAAGTGAAAGATAATCAATCTCTTAGGGGGATATTAGCCTACCTTTTGTCTATTAAGCCCACTTCCTTGAAGAATTTAGTCTCTTCTCTAGAAAGGATTGCACCAACGTCTTGATCCGATAATGATTTCAAATCCAAGCCGAACTCTGTGAAAAATTCTAACCGTACTTGAGCCGCATAATCGTTGTACGCACTGTGTCTCATATGTCGATTTGGGTCGAGATTCGCCCAAATGACCGTGAATGCTCTTTTGTGCGCATCCATTTCTGTCTACCTACTGGGTCTTGCGATTCATAGTTTTGGCAGAAGGAGAGTGTTTAGGTGCCGTCTTTATGGGTGCAGCTTTTTGAGTTTTTTTATTAGCAGATGGGATAGCAGGCTTGTTCTCCTTTTTGTCATCTTCCTTCTTTTTTTCTTTTGATGATTTCAGTAGTTCAGGTGCGATATCTGAGAGTTGGTTGTACCAGCTCACCAGTTTCTTGATGTCGGACAAATACACTTTATCCTCGTCGTATTTTGGTAAAACGTGTTTAAGAAAAGATTTCAGCTCTTCTGGATCTGAATTTTTATCAAGCCCAGTACCTTCTGCAAATTCCTTTTTTATTGTCTGCATCACGTCCTGTAAAGGCACAGCTCCATCTCCATCTGTTGTGAAAATAGATACGTCGGAGAGCACAGATACTTTGGTGTGCATTGAGGTTACCAATTTCTTCTTTGTTTCATCAAGTGCCTCAAGTATTGCACCAGTCCTAGTAGGTTTGATTACTTTAAAAAGACCTCCTTTTCCTGATACGGATGCTATATCGCCGAATTCCATGTAATTGATTTGTTTGAGTGTAAAACTAATTGGTTAGTGATGAATTGATATCAAATATTGAATTGATTAATTCATTTTTGCCGGATTTGTTTGTTGCAGATGTCAGAATCTGAGGTGGTAGCTCTTCCCATGTTAGTCTGAGCTCTTTGTTGTAATTAGCAATGCTTGATTCCAACTTCAGTTTGGAAAGCTTATCCGTTTTTGTGAATACCATCGAAAAGGGAATCCCTGATTCACCAAGCCAATGCATAAATTCCATATCGATTTTTTGAGGTTCATGCCTGGAATCAATAAGTACGAAGACGTTAATTAGGTTGGTTCGATTACTTAAATAATCTTCAATCATCTTTTTCCATTTGGCTTTATCTGTCTTGCTTACCTGCGCCCAACCATAGCCAGGAAGATCAACGAGATACCAAGTTTTATTAATCAAGAAGTGATTGATCAACTGAGTTTTCCCAGGCCTTCCTGAGACCTTAGCAAGTTTGCTATGGTTTGTTATCATGTTTATCAAGGAGGACTTTCCAACATTGGATCTACCAATGAAGGAGTACTCAGGAAGGTCTGGTTCGGGACAGCTTTTTACATCTGGGCTGCTGATTACAAACGATGCAGTAGTTATTAATTCGGTCATTAATCTAGAAATTCAACTTCCTGTCGAAATGGCATTTTCATAAGAAGATGTTGAGCATCCTTAACAGAGAGCTTTTTATTAATGATTTTGTAGAGCATCTCATTGATTACACTTCTAACTCCGTAAAAATTGGATAAATGGTGGACAATGTCAATGGTTTTGATGCCCTCGGCCACTTCTTCCATTGAATCCATGATCTTTTTTATACTCATGCCTTCGGCTAACTTATGTCCAACGGTGAAGTTTCTGCTTAGAGAAGATCCGCAAGTTGCAATTAAATCGCCAACCCCCGCTAACCCCAAAAATGCTCTAACATTTCCTCCCAGTTCCTTGCCGAGGTTGATCATTTCTACCAGTCCTCGACTAATGAATAGTGCCCGGGCATTTTCTCCAAGATTGAGCCCACTCAACATTCCCGCACCGACGGCTACACTGTTTTTCAAGATCCCACAAAGCTCCGTGCCAATCAGGTCGCTACTTCCATAAATAAGGAATCGCTCATTTTTTAATAGACTTTTACCCACTGCTACAACCTCCTCGAATTGAGAAGCAATCACTGTGGCAGCAGGTTTATTCTCGGAAATTTCTTTTGCCAGATTAGGCCCTGCCAAGCAACCAACTCGTACTACAGAGCTTTCTTCTTTGATCACTTCACTCATGGTTTTAACGTTCGCAGGAGTAACCTTATCGGGCTTCCCTTTTATGAGTTGCAGATCAAACCCCTTGGTGCCATGAATGAGAATGTGAAAGGGCCGAAGATAGGGGCCAAGTTGCTTCATCAAGTCTCGAAAATTGGCTGAGGGCACCACTGGAAATATCACATTACACTCTTCACCTAATTTTTGGATGTTGTTGGTGATTTCTACTTTATCAGAGAGCTTCTGATCTGAACAGATTCGAGATTTGGAAATGGACTTTGCCTTCTTTGGATCCCTCACGTATAGAAGAATTTTCTCACAGTTTTCAGCAAGCAGATTAGCAATAGCGGTACCGAAACTTCCAGCTCCTACTACGCCAATGGGATCAGATGTATTTTTCGAGTCCATAACCTTCCATTCTGTTGTGATAATAATATAGCGTATTGGTATCTTGGATAACGATCACTTTTTTGTTTTTCTTCAAAATGAGCGGTCTTTTTGCATGGTACATTCCAGCATTTTTAATACCATGCGCAATTGAGTCAGTGGCTGTCTTCTTCATATGCTCAGATAAGTCCACTTTTCCTTCTTTATGAAGAATATTTAGCTGATTCTGAAGCTTTTTATAGGCCTTTTTAAATTCCTCATAATCAATCTCCAGAAATTCCTCAGGTAACCGAAGAATGCTGTACACATCGAGTTTTGGATTTCGTCTCTCCAGCATTTTGAAAGCAGTATAGGTGACTAAATGGCTAGCAAACACTCGATTGTATTTATGATATTCCTCTACTATTCGTTTCGAAAGAATCCGAACATATTCATGTTCTCTTTGCGAATCAACCGTAACATCATCGCCACTTTTGAAATAATCGATTGTCTCGACACTTTTTCCCTTGGCATCAAGGCTATTCCCCTCATCATCCACATAGTTGCCCAGCACGTCCATTCCACGCCCTATACTCACGGATATTTCAGAGTCCATTGTGAAAAATTTGAACATAAAAGAAGCCATTTTGTATGAGGTGGTAAATTCATCTGCTTCCTGATAATATCGCTCCTGTCCAGTTGCTCTCAAGTGTTCTTTAATCAAAGCTGGCGCTTCAAGTGTGAAGTGGTAATTGATTACTACCGGCACAACAAATATTTTGTTATTTTCAACATTACCCTTTTGATAAAGAGCTCGTTGTGCTTTGATGGCAGTTCCAAGTAATCCAACCTTAAGCCTTTTTTCTATTTTACCAGACCTTGATCGAGTTCCTCCTGGAAAGAAGAGGCTATGCGTCCCTTCTTCCAGCGCAATTGTTGAATAGTTTTTCAGGACTTCCAGATAAATGGGATTTTTCTTTCGCCTATCTACTTTGTACGCTCCTAGGCTATTCATAAAGTAAGCCAGTATCTTAATGTTGAATAGATTAAGCCCAGCTCCATATATAAATGGAGGTAATCCTAAATATTGAATAACCCAGCCGATTAGGATACTGTCCAGATTACTGAAATGAGTGGGCACCATAATTACTGTTCCCTTCTTTGCAAGTTTCCGGATATGCTCTGGTTCGCCTCTTATATGAAGTTTATCTTGAAGATCAAGCTGTCGCCGAAATAAGGCAAGAAAACCCTTCCCTCTAGCGGCATTTAACAATCGTGCGAAACCAAAAGTGACGAATGCACGGGCAAATCTGAAATATGATTTATTAAAGTTTCCAGCAATTTCATCGGAATATCTATAAGCAATATGCCGCATGATTTCTTCTTCTTTACTGGCAGCATCTTTCTTTGATAAATTTTGAATATCGGAGAGATCCGTTTGTACTCGATCCCAAAATTCCTTGTCATCCTTCGGATCAACTTTCCAGGGATTGGCTCTGATTCTCAGTTTCTCTTTGTATAGGGTAGTCTCGAGTTGTTCGTGAATAGATTTCCCTTTAGCAGTCAGCTCAGCCATGCTCTCATCTGCGACCCTCTGAACGAATTCTGGCCTGTTCATAGCAAGTTTGACTATAGGCCACTCATTCTTCCTTGGTACTACCTGATCGTATTGAATTTTCCTTTTCGCCATTCATCGGCAAGTTACTTCAGTATTTTATTTCCATTTATGATTAAGCTGGGTACTTGAGAATAACTTCAAAGTAGTGGTCAACTTAATAGCAAAAGAGATTCTTCGTTTATTGTTTTGCTCAATGGGCGACAGACGTATCAATTATAGATATATGTGAGATACCATTTTGGCAACTATCTATTATGCGTGGATTCAAGCAGAGCATTTATTAAACCTAATTCTCTCCTTTTTGATAAAAGTATTTATCCGTTCCTATGAAATGTTTAAATAAAATTCAATTATTGTGTCAGTTCTAGACTATTCTATGAACTCGAAAGGTGTAAATGATCTTAAAAATTATCCTTCTAAAGGAGGGGGATACATTACCTAATATTGTTACCTAATTTGAAAACAAATAAAAATGAATAGTATGAAAAAATTAATTCTTTCCTTTATGGCCATTGGCCTTTTTTTAGTCATTTCTTGTGGGAGTGATGATGAAAGTGACCCAAATATAGCTCCGGATTCTTTTACAGTAAGCGTTAGTAATGTTGAGGTTGATCAGTTTGACCTTATATGGATAGCAACTACAGATCCAGATGGAGATGATGTGTCTTATGACGTTTATCTTGAGGGTACATTGGTTACAACTTCGACTGGCGAAGTTGCTGGTACAACAATTGGGTTTACCATAACAGGGTTGACCGAAGCGACCGCTTATTCTGGAGTAGTCACTGCAAAGGATGGAAAAGGAGGAACTAGAGATGCATCTTATAGTCTAACTACCTTGTCTCAGTAAGTGGCAGGAATTGATCAGTTAAGAATTCGAAGTTTTGCAAAACTGAGTAGGAGAGTTTTCTCTCCTGCTTTTTCAAATTCCACTTTGGCCTTACTGTTCGATCCATTCGTGTCAAGCAGTTTGACCGTGCCGAAACCAAATTTTGGGTGTTCTATTTTGCTTCCTTCTTTGAGAAGTGCTGGATCACTTGGTTGAAAGTCTTTGCTAGGTGTGTGATTAACATGTGTCACTTTTCTTGCGACAGCCTCTTTTTTCACATTCTTAACAAAGTTCTTCGTAGTAAAACTGGGTGCGACCAGCACCGGTTCTTTTGATCTAAATTTTCTGTTTATATGAATAAATTCAGGGTTCACATCCTCTAGGAATCTACTGGGATCACATGTTTTAAGTCTGCCATATCTGTATCTGTTTAACGCATAGCTAAAAAACAACTTCTTTTTCGCTCGAGTGATGGCTACATAAAAGAGCCTCCTTTCTTCCTCCAAATCTGCACGTGAACTAAGCATCATTTGAGAAGGGAAAAGATCTTCCTCCAATCCTACAACATAGACGTATTGAAACTCCAACCCTTTGGCCATATGGATGGTCATAAGAGTGACGGCATCTTCCGATTTTTCATTTCGATCTTCATCAGTCAATAGTGCTACATCTTGCAAAAAGGCAGATATGCTTTTGTCTTCCTTCTCAGGATCATCTGTAAATTCTTTGATCGCGTTAAGAAGTTCCTGGACGTTTTCGTAGCGGCTCATACCCTCGATAGATTTATCGCTATGGAGATCCTTCAGTATCCCTGAATTTTTAGCAATTGTTGTGGCAGTTTCAAATGCATCCTTCTTTTCAGCAGTCAACCGAAAACTTTTTATCAAGGTAGCAAAACCCTGTACTTGAGTGCCGCCTTTTCCACCTATCAGGCTCCCGCCTTTTTCCATGATTTCCCAAAGACTTTTGTTTTCTTCTGTAGCAGCAACAACCATTTTTTCAATAGTGCCTGGCCCGATTCCACGCTTTGGAAGGTTGATAATTCTTCGCATGGCTTGCTCATCATTTGGATTGATCACATAGCGCATATAAGCAATTACATCTTTGATTTCCTTTCTTTGATAAAATGAAAGCCCTCCAACCACTCGGTACCTTATATTCATTCGTCTAAGTGCCTCTTCCATTGCTCTCGACTGGCTATTTGTTCTGTACAATATGGCAACATCACTTTCAGAAGTATGATCTTGCATCTTTGCTTCGAAGATGGCGGAGGCAACCAAACGGCCCTCCTCATTATCAGAGGTCGCTTTTATTAATTCAATCAGATCACCTGTTCCATTTTCCGTCCATACGTTTTTAGTAAGTTGGGCTCGATTCTTATTGATGACTGAATTTGCAGCATTTACAATATTTTTGGTAGAGCGATAATTCTGCTCTAGTTTCATCATCTTCAGATCAGGATAGTCACGTTCGAAATTCAATATGTTCTGGATATCAGCCCCCCTGAAAGCATAGATACTTTGCGCATCATCTCCCACTACACAGATGTTTTGTCTTACTGCGGCCAGCTTTTTAGCAATCATGTATTGCGAGATGTTTGTATCCTGGAACTCATCTATTAGTACATAGTGAAATCGTTGTTGATATTTGTTTAGCACATCTACATGCTCTTGAAAAAGGATGTTCGTATTGAAAAGGAGATCATCGAAATCCATAGCATCAGACTTGAAACACCTCTGAGAATAGGTTTCATAGAGCATTCCCATTTCTGGTCGCTGGTTGGCTAAATCATCCTCCGAATATATTGGATTGTTCTGGTATTCTTGCCATGAAACCAGTCGATTTTTGGCTCCTGATATTCGATTATAAACTATGTTGGGTTTGTACAGTTTGTCATCAAGATTGTATTGCTTCACGATTTGTTTAATGAGTGTTTTCGAATCGTCATTGTCATAAATCGTGAAATTGCTGGGGTAACCAAGCCTGGAAGCTTCTGCTCTTAAAATTCTGGCAAATACGGAATGAAAAGTACCCATCCAGAGGTTTCGAGCTTCATTTCCAACGACTCCTTCAATTCTACCCCTCATCTCTGCGGCTGCTTTGTTGGTGAAAGTGAGGGACATAATGTTGAAGGGATCAACCTTATGATGGCTAATGAGATGAGCTATTCGATTCGTAAGGACACGGGTCTTGCCTGATCCTGCCCCAGCAATTATCATGGATGGTCCTTCTACATTAATAACGGCTTCTCTTTGAGGGGGATTTAACTCGTTTAGGTAGGCGGTTTGGGCAGATTCAGGCATGGTAGCAAATCTATGACACTGTTGACTATTTACTAGTGGCGGATAACTATTAAAAACTAAATTCGCTCATGGAATCAGAGGAAAAACCAGAGGTTTACTTTCATGTTGGATTAGGCAAGGTCGCCTCTTCCTATCTTCAGCAACGCGTGTTCCCAAGGTTGGATGGAATCAAATATATTTCCACACATAAATACAAAAAGAGTATTAGTGTAATCAAGAAAGCAAAACATAAAAAATATTTAGTGTCTCGAGAGTTTGATCGCCAATTTGAACGAGAGGTGAAATGGTTTTCAAGTCACTTTCCTGATACACAAGTGATTATAGTATTGCGAAGACACGACAGCTGGCTGGCTTCTCAGTATCGACGTTTTGTTAAGAATGGCCGGACTTTGAATTTTTCAGAATTTTTCAACTTGGATGAAAGCAAGAGTTTTTGGAAGCACGAGCACATTCTTTTTTATTGGAAGCTTGAATTAATTGAGAAATGTTTTACTAAGAAACCTCTAGTTCTTTTTCATGATGAATTGAAAGAAGATGCCTGGGTTTTTTTTAATAAAATATCGCAATATGCTGGAGTGTCCTATGACAAAGTGAAAGTTTCTTTGAAGCCAACTCACCCATCTTATTCTGAAAAGCAATTGCGAGTGCTCAGAGGATTTTGCAGAAGGTATAAAAAAGAGCCCCCAAAAGGGTATTCAAACAAACTCAAGCACTGGCTCTTTTATAGACCCTGGTGGGCTTTATTTCATTTGATCATGTATGCGGCGGCCTATTTCCCTGTGTCTTGGGTGCCAAAGGAGCCGATAATTCAAGATGATGAACTGAAGCCGATTCGTGTAGCTTTCGATGATGACTGGAAAAGAGTGCAGGCTTATGCCAAGAAAAACAATCCTCACTGGTCAAAAATGAGCTGATTGTCATTCTGCAATCTTTAATAGATATTTGCTAAGGATTGCCACATATCTGGACTTATGGGATTTATAAGAAATGTACTTATTTGTGTCTTATTGTTTGGCGTTGGAACCAGAGTATCGGCTCAGCAAATTGGTTTCTCTCTACCACAAGATTCGACAAGGGTAGTTATTCCATATACCGAATCCAATAATCTAATAATCCTTCGAGTAAATATCAATGGAAAGGCAATATTGAATTTTATATTGGATACGGGCACTCAGTTTTCCATTTTGACGGATAAAGGTATTGGAGATGAACTTGGCTTTAATTATATCCGTGAGATTCCTATGGGATCTACTCCGGAAGGCCCCATAGTTGGTTATTCGGCAAATGAATTGAACTTAGAATTATCAGATGGGGGCGGAGTAATGACCAACGACAATCATTCTATGCTAGTACTGGAAAATGATTTTATGGATCTTTCCAATTTGGCACAATCACCAGTTCATGGGTTGATTGGAAAGGATATTTTTGATCAGTTTGTTGTGGAGATTGATAGAGATCGAAAACAATTGACTCTTCATGATCCTCCAAGTTTTAAAGCTCCCGCTGGATATTCGGTGGTTCCCCTGACAATGGAAAATGGTAAGCCCAAAATACGGGTTGAAACTATTTTTGAAAATTGGGATGAACTAGCTGAAGACATGTTGCTGAAGACAGGTGCAGCGCATACGGTTCTCTTTGATAGCGATCAAAATTTATTTTTGGTACCACCCAAGAAGATAGAGACAGTTTTAGGGGTGAGCGGGTCTGGAGATATAGGTGGACATGTTGGTAGGGTTAGAGAAGTGAAAATTGGAGAATATACCTTCGAAGAGCCGGTTACATCATTCACTAACGAGCAAACAAAAGACGTTAACAGAGGGTCAATAGGAATGGGAATTCTTGGTCGTCTTGACATGATTATTGATTTTCAAGGGAAGAGAATATTAGTGAGGCCAGGTAAGATGTACGGCAAAGGATTCGAACATGACATGAGTGGTATAAAAATCGCCATAGAAGGAGATAAATTCTTCATTCGATATGTTCAAAAGGAGTCTCCTGCGGAGAAGGTCGGAATTGTAGTTGGGGATCAATTATTAGCAGTGAACGGGGAACAACTAACGAATGAAAATTTCAATAAAGTGTCGTCTATTTTCTCAAAAAAGCCAGACAAGAAGATTACTCTTACCTTCTTAAAGGATGGAGCCGAAGTAGAAGTGAGTTTTAAGTTGGTGAAGTTTATATAGACTCTTCTTCAATCAAAACTCCGGTTGCAACAAACGTATACTCTTCCTTTGGTTCGGTGATAGCCTTGATCTCTTCCGAGCTTTTACCTTCATCCTGCGCGAAATGTCTAAGCATTTCAACTGAAGTAATGGACTTGAAAGCCTTTCCTTTAAAAATGGCTGTTCGTCCGCCTGCACTATCTTTTGGAACGAAAAATCCGTAATCCTGAAACGTTACTCGCATGGTTGAGCTATCGCCTGTGTTGATAGTCATCCAGCAGCCTTTCATTTTGCACGTCTTTTCAATGCTACCAGTTAGCTTCATCTCTAGAGAATCCTGACCTTGCATCAGTTCATCAATCTTCATTATGTCGCTTGGATTATCGGAGGTCATTTCTGCTCCATAAGAAGCATAGGTTACAGGCACTTCCTGAACTTCTTCCTTATCGGAATTTGTAGGCGCTTGGCACGAACTTAAAACAGCGAAGGTCAATAGTGTAAATAGGTAGTTCTTCATATCTCTATATTTTTTGGTGAATATAAGTTACGCCTTGTTACCTAATTCCCTTATTGATAAAAATCAGTTAGCTTTTAAGAAAATTCTTAAAGCATAATTCAGAATTCTTCCGTGTTTATATTGCTCCACGTCCATTGCAGAATCTAATCTTGACTTGAAATTCAATCTCCGACCTATCAGGTTTTGTAGCTGTGATGTCCACGATCTTCCCGAGCGTAATATTTTTAATTCTATTTAACCATCAGCTTACCAGAAGGTTTGAACTTCGTTAAGTTGATACCATCTACTGCAGCTTCATATTCAGCCAAGTTCGGCGTTCTACCTAGCACTGTAGAAAGAACAACAACTGGCGTAGAAGAAAGTAATGATTCTCCCTTTTTCTCATTAGAATCTTTCACAACCCTACCTTGGAAAAGACGAGTAGATGTAGCCATTACTGTGTCACCTGGCTCTGCCTTTTCTTGGTTACCCATACAAAGATTACAACCTGGACGCTCTAAGTACAGCATGTTTTCATATTTAGTTCGAGCTGCTCCCTTAGGTGCATTGTCGTCAAATTCGAAACCAGAGTATTTCTGTAATACTTCCCAGTCACCTTCCGCCTTTAATTCATCTACGATATTGTAGGTTGGAGGAGCTACTACAAGAGGAGCATTGAACTCAACTTTTCCTTGTTGGGACTCTATGTTCTTAAGCATTTGAGCAAGAATCTTCATGTCACCTTTGTGAACCATACAAGAACCAATAAATCCTAAGTCTACAGTTTTTGTTCCACCATAGTAAGATAAAGGTCTGATTACATCATGCGTATATCGTTTAGATACATCATCGTTATTCACATCAGGGTCAGCAATCATTGGCTCTACAATCTGATCAAGGTCAACAACTACATCTGCATAATACTTAGCATTTGCATCTGGAGTGAGAGCTGGCTTTTCACCTGATCTAATCTCAGCAATCCTCTTATTAGCGATATCTATCAAGCCTTGAAGAACTTGCTTCTTGTTATCCATGCCCTTATCGATCATGATCTGGATTCTACCCTTTGCAATCTCTAGAGATTCGATTAAGGTGTTATCCTCAGAAATACAGATGGAAGCTTTTGCTTTCATCTCAGCAGTCCAGTCAGTAAATGTGAAAGCTTGATCAGCGTTGAGTGTTCCGATGTGAACCTCAATGATTCTACCCTGAAATACGTTCTCTCCACTAAACTGCTTCAACATTTGTTGCTGTGTCGCATGAACTACATCACGGAAATCCATGTAGCTCTTCATGTCTCCTCTGAAAGTCACTTTCACAGATTCGGGAATAGGCATTGAAGCCTCACCAGTAGCAAGCGCAAGGGCAACTGTACCAGAGTCAGCACCGAAAGCAACACCCTTTGACATTCTGGTATGAGAATCCCCACCGATGATAATTGCCCAATCATCTATGGTAATATCATTAAGTACCTTGTGAATCACGTCTGTCATCGCATGGTATTCCCCTTTAGGGTCACGCGCGGTGATCAAACCAAAGTCGTTCATAAATTTCATCAACTTTGGAATGTTGGCTTGTGCCTTCTTATCCCAAACTGACGCAGTATGGCAACCAGACTGGTATGCACCATCAACGATTGGTGAAATCGTTGTGGCAGCCATGGCCTCCAATTCCTGAGAAGTCATCAAACCGGTAGTATCTTGTGAACCTACAATGTTAACCTCAACACGAACATCAGAACCTGCGTGTAGTGTAATTCCCGGAGTTGTACCAACGGCGTTTTTATTGAATATTTTTTCAACAGCAGTAAGACCTTGTCCTTCGTTAGAAATCTCTTTCGATGGAGCAAATACAATAGGAGCTTCAGTTCCTAATGTCTTCGCTGCGAATGATTGAATTTTTTTACCAAATACAATGGCGTATGAGCCGCCAGCTTTAATGAATTCCACTTTCTGTGGAGTTAATGCAGAGGAAATATCTTTAACTGCTTCACCGTCTTTGTAAAGCTTTTTCTCTTTAGTGTTAATTGTTAGTACGGTACCTGTTTCAACCGAATATGTTTGTTCAAGTACAGGTTCACCGTCTGAGTCAACAACAACATTACCCTCAGCATTTGTCTTTTTAACCCAGTTTTTAAGGTCAATCCCAATACCTCCGGTTACACCGACCGTGGTTAAAAAAATTGGAGAAATTCCGTTAGTCCCTGCAATGATCGGAGCTATGTTAATAAACGGAACATAAGGACTAGCTTGAATACCTGTCCATAACGCCACGTTGTTAACCCCTGACATTCTTGAAGAACCAACACCCATTGTTCCTTTTTCAGCGAGTAACATGACACGCTTGTCAGGGTGCTTTTCTTTCAAAGCAGAAAGCTCCTTCTGCATGTCTTTATTGTGTTCAAAAATACACTGACCATGCAATTCGCGATCTGATCTGGAATGCGCATCACCACCAGGCGAAAGTAAATCTGTAGAAATATCTCCTACACCAGCGATGTAAGTTACAATTTCGATTTTTTCGTCTACTTCAGGGAGTTTCGTAAAGAACTCAGCCTTGGCATAACTCTCTAAAATTTCTTTAGTGATAGCATTACCTCTTTTGAAAGCTTCTTCTAAACGCGCTGTATCTGCATCGTAAAGGAACACTTGTGTTTTAAGAACATTAGCAGCTTCGCTTACAATAGAGGTGTCATCACCTAATGCTAAATCAAGTAGTACTTCAATGGAAGGTCCTCCCTTCATATGTGAAAGTAACTCAAATGCAAAGGCCGGTGTAATTTCTTCAACAATTGATTCACTTAGAATTATTTCCTTTAAGAATTTTGCCTTAACACCAGCAGCGCTCGTGGTTCCTGGTAGTACGTTGTAAATAAAGAATTTAAGAGATTCTTCACGGTTAGCGTTACCCAAATCTTTAATTTGAGCAATGATTTCGCTTAGCAATTCAGCACCATCAATTGGCTTTGGGTGAAGCCCGTGTTCTTTTCGTTCATTGATCTCTTTGATGTATTCTTGATAAGTGTTCATAATGGTATTTGCGATAGAGTTTTTTAAGGAATTTCAAGAAATTTTCATGATTGTTTTTATCCATGGTTTCAGCGGTGACCTCTCCTTGGTGTACTGCCAATGCGGCAATTAATGATACTGTGCCATTTCGTTTGTAGGTGGCTGT
>JAAEPI010000918.1 GCA_024232835.1 Cytophagales bacterium | reverse complement strand
GCGATTGTCCGGATCGGAAACCAAACTGATGTGCTCATGGATCCTTCCCAAAAATTGTCATTGAACGATGTATTGTCGAAAGAATACCAAGCAGAATTCGAACCCCATAGGAAAAACGGCTTCAATTTCGGATTGACGACCAATGTAATTTGGTTGAGATTCAAAATCAGCGATTTTGAAGATCTCAATCATGACAACAAACTTGTCCTGGCCATCGATAAGCCGATGTTTCCATTTGTTGACCTTTATGTCCCAACTGGGCCGGAAAAATACGACAAGATTTCGGGTGGATATCTGAAGTTCACAAAAGGATCAACACATGAATACCGATACCCGGTATTCAAACTGCCACAGGATATCGCTGAACACCAATACTTGTTCCTGCAAGTTACCCCATCCACCCCAACCATACACGCCGCTGCAAGTTTTGACCTCATCCTGGAAGATGAAAATCAGTTCAGGCAACGAACTTGGTTTGAATTGTCTTTCTATTCAATCATGTTCGGTGTTCTGGTATGCATGATTCTTTACAATTTATTTTTGTATGTTTTCTTGAGGGACAAAGTCTATGCCACTATGTGGTTTATATCACCTTCATCCTGACTTATCTTTTTCTGCGAAATGGATTTGGTAATCTGACGGGATTACACCATCTAACTCCGTACACATTGTATGCGGTTTCAATTGCTTATATGTTCGGCATCATGTTTTCTCAGGAATTTCTTGGCCTGAAACATAACACTCCTGTTTTGAATCGACTCATATGGGGAATCATATTTTTCACTCTCGTC
>JAAEPI010000917.1 GCA_024232835.1 Cytophagales bacterium | reverse complement strand
AATCCCAATTTCACACATTTTGCGGTCATGGTAGACAGCCTTTCAGATCTTACAGAAAGGGCTAAACAGTTTGACGCAGAAGTAATAATCGGGAAACATAAGGACAAGACCGTCTACTTCCTCAAAGACTTTTCCGGCAACTTGATTGAAGTGAAACAGAAACCGTAGAATTTAGTTAAGGCAGGATGAGACCACTATTTCTGTAACTTTTTTCAAATTGAAATAGCATGAAGCCCGTGCTATCATGTATCCGTGATCAGGTCATTCAAAAGTCAGGGAACGGAGGATATCTTTAACGGTAAAAACACAAAAAATGCCAGAAAAGTATGTCCAAGATCTTTATGGTATATTGCTTCAAGGAAGTTGGATCAACTTGATTCCATCAAATTCATTAGAGAACTTAGAGTCCCTCCCGGAAACAGATTTGAAGCTCTGGCTGGAAACAGGGCGGGACAATATAGCATAAGAATAAATGATCAGTATCGTATCTGTTTTGAATGGAAGGATTCCGAACCAGAGAAGGTAGAAATTATTGACTATCATTGATATAAAATAAACATTTGCTTATGGAGGCAGAAATGATTCGTGTACCAACGCATCGTGAACCAACACATCCTGGGGAGATGCTTCTTGAAGAATTCTTAATCCCTATGGGCATCACTCAAAGGGAGTTGTCAAATGAGATTCATGTTCCATACCAGAGGATAAATGAAATTGTTAATAAACGACGGGGAATAACACCAAGTACCGCCTTGCGGCTCTCAAAATTTTTTGGAGTTTCAGAAGATTTCTGGATGAGTCTGCAACTTCGTT
>JAAEPI010000916.1 GCA_024232835.1 Cytophagales bacterium | reverse complement strand
TGAATGGGGCATAGAAATAAATGAAGGCAAAACCAAACTCATGAAATTTAACTCACGATTTGATCACAATATCTCTAGTAAATTTAGGATCGGAAACCAGCCTGTCAAAGAAGTTGATTCCTATTGCTATTTAGGAATAGAAATACATAATTCTGGGTCGTTTGCACTTGCTCGGACCGAACTAAAAAAGAAAGCAATGCGTGCTCTATACTCCCTCAAACGTACCGTCAATAGGTCTAAACTATCGTTCCGGGCATTAACAACGCTTTTCGACAGTCTCATAAAGCCAATCGTTCTTTACGGGGCACCAATCTACACGCCTAACATGTCAATTATAAAGCATATCTCAAAATATAATGACCACAAATATAATACACCTAATGGAAATAATCAAAATCAATCAAATATCCCTAATAAAATTAGCCTTCTCAATAGTGAAAAAGTGCACCTTCACTTTCTTAAATGGGCCCTAGGTGTCAATCGCAAAGCCAGCAATGTAGGGGTTTGGGGTGAATCAGGTCGATACCCACTTGTCTATGAATGCATTAATCAGACACTGAAATATGTTCAACGCTTACAAAATCGTAATGATGGATCATTGATTTCTCTAGCATTCAAAGAGCAAAGGGATAATAAGCTAGATTGGTACAGAGGCATCGAGCCGATTCTCACGCTAGACCCATCTTTCTCAAGAGATCATGTCACAGCATTCCATCAACTCAACAATAATAGCGTTCAACATAATTTAACAAAACCTGACAAACCACAAAAGGAGGAATTCCTCATTCACAACGGTTTCAAAAAACGTATTCCTCCCCAATCCATCCTACCAATATGTAGCAAAATATTTACCACTCATATCATTATGAAATTATTGAAATTGCACTTTAAGGAGTCTTGGTTCTCTGTCGTCAACACATCTCCAAAGCTAGAGTTCTACAAAGAGATAAAGCCTAGCTTCATTAAAGAAGGCTACCTCGACATCGTGAAAAATTATACCGATCGCGCAAATATCACACGACTCCGTATAAGTGCACACAGACTCGAAATAGAACTTGGCAGACGAACCAAGACTCCT
>JAAEPI010000915.1 GCA_024232835.1 Cytophagales bacterium | reverse complement strand
TTACAACAAGCCATTAAGTCTTGGTTTATTAAAGGAAAATATTCAAAACTTCTTGGTTTATGGGTCAAGGGGTTTGTGTTAGATTGGAACAATCTCTATGGTGAAAGCAAACCCAAAAAAATCAGTCTCCCCACCTATCCATTCGCCAGGGAACGATACTGGATTTCAGAAACGAAAAGCAATGGAATTAACGCAGCAGCGGGAGCTTCTGTTTCAGTAATCCATCCTTTACTTCATGAAAACACCTCCGATTTAACAGAGCAGCGCTTTACTTCGACTTTCACAGGAGAAGAGTTTTTCTTATGTGATCATCAAATAAATGGAGAAAAAGTCCTCTCCGGGGTAGCCTATTTAGAGATGGCAAGGGTCGCAGTGGAGAAAGCTTCCGGAAAGATAAGAGAGGGAATGGCTATTCACCTCAAAAACGTTGTGTGGCCTGAACCTTTTGTTTTCAATGGCTCTGACAATAAAGTACACATCGGATTGTCCGGAGTAGACGACGGTCAGATTCAATATGAGGTCTATACGGAATCCGACAATGAAGAAGAGTTAATAGTCCACTCTCAGGGGATAGCTGAATTTAAGATCAAAGAAGATCTTCCTACCCTTGATATCCAAAAGCTTCAGTCACAAATGAATAATGAGACCTTAAACGTGGGAATTTGCTATCAAGCATTCAAAGAGATGGGAATAGAGTATGGAGAAAGACTTCGTGGAATTCGGGAAATCTATCAAGGCGAAAATCAGGTTCTGGCAAAACTATGCTTTCCTCTTTTTGTTCAAAATACAGAAATTGAGTATGTCCTGCATCCGGGTTTGATGGATTCAGTACTTCAATCATCTATTGGGTTGGTTCTTAATAATAGTGCATCACCAAATGGTAGCGAGACACTACCTGACATAGGTAAATGGTCCCTTAGTCCGTCACTACCCTTTACCTTGGAATCTCTGGAAATCTTAGGTTCGTGTACTTCAGAGATGTATGCCTGGGTACGCGTCTCGGTGGAGAGTAAGACACATGATAAAGTCCAAAAACTCGATATAGATCTCTGTGACAAGCAAGGACATGTCTGTGTAAAAATGCTAGGCCTTGAGACCACAGGGTCAAATGGAAGTTACATTGTTTCAGCGTTACCAGAAAAGAGAGCTTTGGATAAAATTGCAGGGGGAAAAGTTTTAAATAATTCAGATTATTACAGTAAGTTATTTGATGATTTGATTCAAGATCGCTTAAC
>JAAEPI010000914.1 GCA_024232835.1 Cytophagales bacterium | reverse complement strand
TTGACACCTCATGCTTATTCCCTTTCTTAAAGATCGGCACAATGTGACCCAATTTCCACTCCTCTGGTATGCTACCCATGTTATAACAGACCCTAAATAATAAAGATAAAGGATATGCAAGCCCAACTGCACAGTTTTTAAGTAGTTTACCATGTATACCGTCAGGCCCATGTGCTTTATTAGAATTGATGCTGGCAAGAAGTTTACGGACCTTTCTGTGATCGAAATCAATATCAAAGCGAGAGTCATCGAAATAGTCAATACTGATATCATATAATGATGCATCCGAAAATTGTTCATAGAAGAACCCATTGAACAAGTTTGCTTGATCTTCTGGGCAACTTCGGATGACACCATTATGGGAGACAAACTCCGGTATCCTCTGGCTTCCTGACTTTGCCTTAACAAACGTCCAGAACTTCTTAGTTATCAAGGCACAATCATCATCTTCATTTAGAGTGTCCCGCATTTTTTGTGCAACCACATTCTGGAAACTTTTTCTGGAAAGTGAGAATTTGAGGTAATCTTCATCACTTCTTTTCCTTAACTTATGTAGCCGAATTTTAGTACGCCACGCATCATAACACTCCGAGTCAAACCATGGGTCCTGACCATCAGTCTTAATAGTAGCCTTCTTGATATGTTTATCAGCAAGACTAAATAGTCTAGCCTTAAATTTTTTCCACCCAATTTCTGGTTCATTGCAGTTAAGCATTGCATCCCAATTTGTATGACATAGATCATGATTTAGCTTGTCCCAGTTAGCAGTTTTAAAGTTGTAACATACACGCTTGATAGGTTTCTTCTTACATACTTTTATCTTAATCTCAAAACTTATGGGAAAATGGTCAGACCTACATACACTATCCTTATCTAACACTCGAAGATCAGTGATGCTGGCTTCAGAGTTAGTAAGGAGTATATCTAGGATATTACCTTTCTGGTGTGTTGGCTGATTTATACACTGGACCAATCCTAGATCAACAAATGAGTTGACAAAAGACTGCTCAATGGGTACAGCACTAGTCAACACATCCCACGACACGCCATTTAAGTTGAAATCCCCCACAACGTATATTTTACTAAGTTTTCTTCTCTTTGAAAGACTCCGGATAGAGCTAACAATTTTATCGTGATTTACTATGCCCAGAGTGCCCACGCGATAACATGTACAAATGACAAACTTAAACCCAGTAACTGTTGTAAATTCAACTGCAATCATTTCTGCACCACCTTCCAGCTTAATTTCCTTGGAGGTCAGTTGCAAATCAGTTCTCACAGCAATTAAGACACCCCCTCCATTCCTTCTGAATCGCGTGGGATTGTCAGGATCTGGAGGATGTGTTTTATCGGATCTATCAGACCGGAAAATTTTGTACTGGTTAGATGGCAGAAGTTCACTGTCAGAAACTGACTTCTTTAGCCAAGTTTCATTCAGTACCGCAATGTCAATTTTAGACTCTTTCAAGTAGGTCGACAGTTCAAGGCATTTTGTGTTGTCTAATGCTGGATGATCATTTTTCAATTCACCAAAGGGAATCAGACCATGCACATTATGGAAGTAAACTTTAAGATTCGAGCCCGGTCCTGCGTTAACAGGCCCTGGGTTAACTACACCTGGGTTTACGATTATTATCAGCAAGAGATTCACCCCAAATATCCATGCAACTATGATAGACAACCATTTGCCAAGTTTTCCACGGATAGGAATGTTATTCTCTATGCATCTACAGTAAAATTTTAAAAAGCCTGCAAAAGTCCATCGATTTCTTACATAGTATATGTTTAAGATATGGATAAGAAAATATACTAGATAGAGCCGATTATATGAGAACGCTGTATTGCATGGCAGCCCGGAAAGTAAATCACGATTATAACTGGGACAAGCTTTTGATGACAACCCTAGCACCATCATAAGTGAGGTTGTTCCAAAATAACTTATAAATAATATATAAAATAAAAATAATATAACACTAGAGCTAATGTAGCCATCATATTGATC
>JAAEPI010000913.1 GCA_024232835.1 Cytophagales bacterium | reverse complement strand
TACAGCCATGACACACCTTGAGCAAAGCCTCGTCCATAGACCGGGAAATCACATTCTCCGTAATCAGATAAAGCTCTGCAGGGAAGAGCTTATCATCCTGAAAGCAACTGGGAAGCGTTCAGCCGATAATACAGTTGAGATATTATTTACGGCAGATTTGTTTTAGGGTTCAAATCATAAATCCCAAATCTCAAAAAGCAAATTACAAATAAATTACAAAACACAATATCCGAATGACCAAGTTCGATGACCAAAATCAGTTTTTTTGAATTTTGGATTTCATTGGGATTTTGAGCTTTGCCATTTGGGTTTTAACCTTTTTCAATCTTCAATAGTCAGTATTCAATAGTAAATCGTAAACCCATCAATCCATCAACACCCCATACCTCAAACCCCTTGAGCTAATGCTACATGTGTGAAGTTTCAATTTTTCCATTGTTCTCCACATAATCATTGCTCCTGCCAGCAATACATCCGCGCGTTTCGGTTCGATGCCTACCTGATCGCGTCTTTCAGCAACGGTCATTGCCTTCAGGCCTTCAACCATTTGTTGCAAATTCTCCTTCGACAACTGAACTTTTTCTACTTCGGCAGCATTAAACGTCTCTTGCTCCAGATGCCAAGAAGCGAGTGTAGTTGCAGTACCGGCTACGGCAAGCATTTGCATATTTGTCGGAATAGAACGTCTCCAATCCGCAAGCTCTTCCAGTGTATTATCTATTTCATTAAGACAGATGCGAAACTCTTCATCAATTACCGGGTCTGATTTCAGATATCTTTCCGTAAAACGTACAGACCCTAAGTCTATACTTCTATCCTCT
>JAAEPI010000912.1 GCA_024232835.1 Cytophagales bacterium | reverse complement strand
TAGAAACCAGCTCTGATATACCATGGTGGGTGATGATTTACATTTTTAGGGTGTAGAGTTGCTTAAAATGGGTCAATAGGATGAAGCAACGAAATTAGAATGAACTCAGCTATTCATTTCAATAAAAATATTTAATTAAATTAATAAATTATTTAGGTCAGAATTATAATGAAAACTTATTGAAATAACATTATATTATAAATTTATTGTCCCGCTACCCGCATATATCTCACTACTTCACTACAGCCACTATTCATCGTGCTCAGGATCAGGGTGAGAATCTAGTTGTGCTCATGTTTGTGCTGTGTCTTTGCTACAGAGTCCTTTACATTTGCAAAGAGGTAGATATTTTCTACTGGCACAATTGCAGGTTCTTCGGTAACATGGATCTCTGCCTCTACATGAGCATGTTGCTTGGAGAGATGAATATGCACACTATGCAGCTGTACAGTGTACATGTACTTTCTGTCCAAACTGGTTAATAAGTCCTCCATTTTCAGTCATTTTCCACCCCAGTCTGTGAATGGCGGCAAATTAGGGTTATATTCATGAGCCATGCCTCAGAGATAACTTGCTATGTATGCACTTCTTTTGACACGCTCTTTTAAGGATGCCATTGAGGCAGTGATCTAAAAGTCTGATAAACCATGGCTAACTGCATCCCACGTGCTGCTCCCAAAGTATCAGAATGATATGCTCTGAGAGTTATGTTTGCAATACCTTGAAGTTGCACTCCCCAGTGCCGAGCTACTTACAGAGACGTACTCTGGGGGCTCTACATGTGATACTTGTATCACAGGTAGAGGGTGGGATTCCGTGCCACGCCCTTCCTTGCCGGGCCGG
>JAAEPI010000911.1 GCA_024232835.1 Cytophagales bacterium | reverse complement strand
CCACACGATAGTCTTCTCCCCGTACTGAGTACTCAAGAATTTTCGTACTATTGATATGACGAAATCGAATCAATCCCTCACCAGACAACACAAGAAATTTTTCAGTCTTCACATGGTGATAGTGATTTCCACGCGTTACACCAGGCTTGGTTCTCGAAACAAACACTTGACCGAAAGATTCGGACTTCATGAACTCAGCAAGACTTCCTCGATTATCCTCACGGATTTCAAGAGCGTATTCCCAGCAAGAGGAATCGACGTAACTTAAAAATGTTGAATAAAGTTGTTTACTGAACTTATCATTGAAATTTGGTGTTATCAGAGTTTCCTTACTGTGATGGAAATCCCTGATTCGTTCTGCTAGTTCGCCAAGCGTTATTTGAGTCGATGGAATCTCGTTACCACAAAAGGCAATCGCGTCTTTCAGTCCAGAGAAATTCAATTCTCTGACAATAGATCCCACCACATCATCGACATGAATGAGTTCCAACTCTCGCGCCGGATCATTTATCTGAACAGGAAGTTCATGAGCGATATTGTGACAGAATGTCGCAACAACCGAATTATAGTTTGGGCGGCACCATTTCCCGAAAACATTTTTTAATCGGAAAACCGTCACTCGTGTTTTGTGTGTCCTTGAAAAATCCTGCAAGACTTCTTCGGCAGCCCTCTTACTTGCTCCATAAGGGTTGTCTCGCTCAGCCTGAATGGAGGAT
>JAAEPI010000910.1 GCA_024232835.1 Cytophagales bacterium | reverse complement strand
GCGATATGCCATGGATAACAACATCAGAACTGAGAGAAACGATAATCACAGATACGAGCCAAAAAATCACAGATTTAGCCTTAGATAAAGTATCAAGTTTAAAAGTTTATAAGCCGGGTGCAATTGCAATTGCTATGTATGGGGCAACCATTGGGCGATTAGGAATACTTGGGATTGAGAGTACCGTTAATCAAGCATGTTGTGTTTATGATGATCCAAGAGAGTTTTTCTCGAAGTTCTTGTATTACTGGCTTTGGATGTCAAGAAATACATTAATAGCTTTTTCAACAGGTGGGGGACAACCAAATCTGAGTCAAGATGACTTGAAGCAGTTAAGAATACCCATTCCGATAATAGCCGAACAAACCATCATCGCCCGATTCCTCGATCAAAAAACCAGTCAGATCGATGGTCTGATTAAGAAAAAAGAAAAGCTGCTCAAGCTGCTGGCTGAAAAGCGCACTACCATTATCACACAAGCCGTCACCAAAGGCCTTGATCCTGATGTGGAGATGAAAGATTCGGGGATTGATTTGATTGGACATTTACCGCTTTCCTGGAAAATCAGTAAAATTAAATTTAATGGTCGAACACGATATGGTTTGGGAGAGCCTCCTCCTAAGAAGGAAGATGGGTTGCCATTTATTAGAGCTACTGATATATATCGAGGTAAAATTGATTTAGAAAATATTCAATTTATTGATCCCGATTTTATTCCCTGGTCGAAGAAACCAACTTTACATCAAGGGGAAATATTGGTGGTTCGAAGCGGGGCATATACTGGTGATTCAGCTATTGTCACAAAAGAATGCGATGGGTTTATTGCAGGATATGACATGGTATTCACGCCTGAGTCAATGGATCCTAAATTTCTAGCATACGTTTTATTGAGTGAATACATGTTGATTGGTCAAATTTATCAAGCTAGAAATCGTGCTGCACAACCTCACCTTAACGCAGAGGAGCTGGGGAGTTTCATTATTGCATTGCCACTTGTTCATGAACAAGAAGAAATAGCTCATCATTTGGACAACTTCTTACAATCCATGGATAGTGCTATATCAGGTATTACTAAAAGCGTTAATATACTCAAAGAATACCGTGAAGCCTTAATTACCTCTGCTGTTACTGGGCAGATAGATGTAAGAAAGGAGCTGGAGTAAGTATAGATAGAACGTGTAGAGGTTCTAAAGTGGAGTTAGAACGCCTGGAGGTTCTAAATTGGAAGTTCTGTAGGTGCTGTAGAGGTTGTGCCTGAATGACACCCCTATAATCCCCTCAAGGGGATAGTAGCAGGAATAACGATAGTTATTAGAACCCTAGAAGGTTCTATTTGTTGTTTAGAACGCTAGAAGGTTCTAAATTTAGCCATATGAATAGTAAGATAAGAGCTGTAATAACTGGTGATATAGTAGGATCAACCAAGATAGCAGGAGACTATCAGGAGGTATTGCATCAGATAGACAATGATATCAAACAATATAAGGATGATAGTTTTATCCTAGATATCTATAGAGGAGATAGCTTTCAAAGTATATCTAATAAACCAGCAAAAGGACTATTGATTCTTTTGATTCTAAAGGCGGGTATGAAGAGGTATAGCAGTAAGAAAGGAAGTAAAGAGATGCAGTGGGATGCAAGAATGTCATTAGGCATAGGTTTTTTGGAAGAATACCCAGAGTCTAATAATTTAAGAGAACTATCGGGAGATCCATTCACTAAATCAGGTCGTAATTTGGATCAAATGAAAGAAAAGGGACGACTAATACACGTATCTACTGGAGATGAAAAATTAGACGATGAAATATTTTCTGTAACTCCTCTCATTGAAGCGGTTACTAATCGCTGGAGTACTGCGCAAGCAGATGCTATTTACCAATTACTATTGAAGAACCTAACCCAATATGAAATAGGAAAAGAATTAGGTGGTAAATCTCAAAGAGCAATTGGCAAAAGATTAGAAGCAAGCAATGTAGATTCAATCAAACCTTACCTTTCCAGATTTGAAAAACAAATAGCATGGACATTCAACATTTAGACATACTCCTCAGATTGATTATTGCACACTTGCTTGCTGATTTCGTCTTTCAGACAGACAAGATCAATGAAGAAAAAAAGAATGGCCCAAAATCGAAGTATTTCTGGCTACATCTGGCTATCGTTGGAGGGTTGGCTTATATCCTTTTAACCGAATGGATGAATTGGCAATTGGCAATTGCAGTCATGATTGCCCATGGCCTTATTGACTGGGGAAAATCTTCAATTAAAAAGGATGGGGCTTGGATTTATATTATTGATCAACTCCTTCATATTTTGTCACTTGTCTTAATCTGGAGTCTTTTTAAGGGCATTTCTCTGGACTCAATTCCGAACCATATCACCACGCTCTTAAATGACACTTCTAAACTAATTATAATCACATTTTATCTAATCGTAACCCTGCCACTAGGATATTTGATTGGTCATTTGACCAAAAAGTGGCAGGGAACAATAGGTGATGATCAGGATGGTTTACCCAACGCCGGAAAAACAATAGGAATCATTGAAAGAATACTCATACTGACTTTCATTATTAATCTTCAGTGGCAAGCCATTGGATTTCTTTTGGCTGCTAAATCAGTCTTTAGGTTCGGCGATTTGAAGGATGGGCAGGATCGTAAGAAAACTGAATACATTCTCGTTGGGACATTGTTGAGTTTTACATTCTCCATTATGCTTGGTATTCTTATGAATCAGCTTTTAAAATAAACATGGCTTCCATACACGCTGAAATTAAATTTGAAGAAGCCATTGAAGAAAAGTTGGTTGCATCAGGTGGCTACATCAAAGGCAATCCTAAAAAATATGATATAGATAAGGCACTATTTCCAAGTGAGGTCATTGCTTTCATAGCTAAATCACAATCGAAAAAATGGGAGGCATTACAACAGATATTAGGTGATCGATCTGATGAAACACTTATTAATGACCTGACGAAAGAACTTTCATTAAAAGGATCACTCCATGTCTTACGTCATGGATTTAAGTGTTTTGGGAAGGCTTTTAAACTGGCCTTTTTCACTCCTAGCAGCAAACTCAATGAGAAGGCCTGGGAGGATTATGAAAAGAACATTTTGACCGTAACTCGTCAGGTCCATTTTAGTCCAATAAATCCGAAGCTTTCCTTAGATGTGGTATTGTCGATAAATGGGTTGCCAATAGTAACGCTGGAACTAAAGAATCAAATGACCAAACAAGATATTGATGATGCTATTCACCAATATAGGTTTGATCGGCAGCCTACTGATCCCATTTTTAAATTCAAGGAAAGAGCTTTGGTTCATTTTGCAGTGGATACCGATTCTGCTTCCATGACAACCAAATTGGAAGGAAAGGAAACCTACTTTCTGCCATTCAATGAGGGCTATAAGGATGGAGCGGGCAATCCTCCATTAGAAGAAACAGGTTACGATTATCGCACATCCTACTTGTGGGATAGTGTCTTGCAGAAAGATTCCATACTTGACATTTTGGCGAGATTCATGCATTTGCAAGTAGAAGAAAAGCAGATCGTTACCAAAAAAGGAATCATCCGAAAGACCAAAGAAACGATGATATTTCCTCGATATCATCAGCTGGATGCAGTCAGGGATTTAATTACGAACGCCAAGCAAAACGGTTCTGGACATAACTACCTCATTCAGCATTCCGCAGGTTCTGGCAAGTCGAATTCCATCGCTTGGTTGGCACATCGACTTTCAAGCTTGCATAATGATCAGGACGAGAAAGTATTTGATTCTGTAATCGTCATTACAGATAGGAGAGTGCTCGATCAGCAATTACAAGACACCATTTATCAGTTTGACCATAAGCAAGGAGTAGTTCAAAAGATCGATGAGAATACCCAGCAACTGGCCAAAGCACTTTCAGGAAGTGTACCCATCATCATTTCAACTATTCAAGAGTTTCCTTTCATTACTCAGGCTATTGAAACACTAGAGAAAAGGGGAGAAGATGTGAAAATTGATACTATCGGTAAATGTTTTGCTGTCATCGTCGATGAAGCTCATAGTTCACAATCCGGTGAAAGTGCAATGGAATTGCGCAAGGTGTTGAACAAAGAAGGTATTCAATCGGCCATTGCAGAACAGATATTGGACATGGATGAAGAAGATTTGTCCGAGGAAGCGAAGGAAGCTTTACTTACAGAAATGCTCAAACGTCCACAGCAAAAAAACATTAGTTATTTCGCTTTTACCGCCACTCCAAAATTCAAGACTTTAGCTGTTTTCAATGAACCGGGTAAAAATGGAAAGTCACCGTTTCATGATTACAGCATGAAACAAGCCATTCAGGAAAAATTCATTATGAATGTGCTTGAGAATTATACCAGCTATAAAACCTATTATGGATTGGTAAAATCAATTGAAGACGATCCTGAGGTGCCTAAAAAGAAAGCGGCACTGGCATTGGCTCGTTTCATGAGTTTGCACCCACATAACATCAGCCAAAAAGTAGAGGTGATTGTTGAGCATTTTAGAAGTTCTACCAAGCACAAAATCGGTGGAAGAGCTAAGGCCATGGTTGTCACACGATCAAGACTACATACAGTAAAATACAAATTGGAATTTGACAAGTACATCACAGAAAAAGGGTACAAAGATGTGAAATCCTTGGTAGCCTTTTCAGGAACGGTAGTTGATCCAGATTTTCCTGATCAGTCATATACAGAAACAAGTATGAACCAAGGAATTAAGGAATCTGAATTACCTGAAAAATTTAGTACCGAAGAATATCAAGTCCTACTGGTTGCAGAAAAGTACCAGACAGGTTTCGACCAACCACTATTACATACAATGTATGTAGATAAGCGCCTTTCTGGCATCCAAGCCGTACAAACGCTATCACGATTGAATAGAATCACCACCGGAAAGGAAGATACGTTTGTCTTGGATTTTGTCAACGAACGAGAAGAAATCCACGAATCATTCAAGCCCTACTACACCGTTACAGAAAAAGGGCCTGAATCTGATCCTCATTTGCTGTATGGCTTACAGCACAGCTTACAGGAATATCAGGTATTCACAGTCGAAGAAATTAATGCGCTTTGTGAGGTTTGGTTCAAGAACAGACAAGAACCAACGCCCGGTGATCACAAGATCATGAATGGTGTGCTTGACAGTGCGGTGAATAGATTCAATGAGCTGAATGAGGAAGAGCAGGAGGAATTCAAAAGCAAACTAGTCAGTTTTAGAAACCTCTATGCATTTCTATCTCAAGTGATTCCCTATCAGGATTCGGATTTAGAGAAGCTTTACACATATCTAAGGTTTTTACACACCAAACTTCCGAAACGGCAATCGGGTAAATATGAATTGGAAGACGAAGTAGTCCTTAAATATTATCGACTTCAAAAGATTAGTGAGGGAAGTATTGATTTGGAAGTAGGTGAGCCCGAGCCAGTTTATGGAGCTACAGAAGTAGGTACTGGATCGGCAAAGGATGATCATGTCCAGCTTTCAACCTTGGTCAGCAGGCTGAATGAACGGTTTGGGACAGAATTCACATTAGCGGATCAGTTATTCTTTGAACAGGTCATCGAAACTGCTATGAGCGACAACAAAATCCGAGAAGCAGCTGAAGTAAATTCATTGGAGAACTTCATGCATTTTTTCAAAAAGATGCTTGAAGGATTATTCATTGATAGGATGGAGGGTAATGAAGAAATATTCACCAAACTCATGAATGACGAACAAATGATGAAAGTTGCAGCTAAGCAGGTAGGAAAGGATGTTTATAATCGAATTAGAAAATAGTTTCCTTCTGAAATGATAAGTGTTCTAGCATGCACTATATTGTTTGATCTATGTCATTACCATTCATATTTTCTAAAACGACCACTTCAACCTCCCATACACCAAATACGCATCAGACTGACTTTTATCAAAGTACAATTGGCTAATCAAGTCAAAATCTAAATTGGTGATAGGTGAATAATATTCCATATTCCGATAAGGAATATTGTTGTTTCTTTTTCCTCTAAAACCACCACTTCAACCCCTCATACACCAAGTACGCATCCGGATTGG
>JAAEPI010000909.1 GCA_024232835.1 Cytophagales bacterium | reverse complement strand
CCTTCTTGACTGTATCGCCTACCTTGACAGTATCTTCAAAATTAACCGAAGATACCTGCGACATTCCTATAGGCAATAGCGCCGCCAAGCCGTACTTTTCGGTTTCAATAATTACGCAGCCGCGTGTCTCAATATTTTGCCAACCTGGAGCTTTTGACTCAAGAACATATTTCTTTAGTTCAGCATTCCATTTTGTAATACCACCGGCCGCATCATCGCTCATAATAATCCGAACTTCTTTTATTGTTCCGCCGATCGGAAAATGATAGCGATGATAATCGTTCACATCGAGATACGTATGCGTTAACGTACCATTAGCAAATTCATTTTGATACGCACTGTCTTTGCCAATAAGCACCCTGATGGATTTGAAGACATTTGATTTGATGGGGATGCCGTCGTCAGTCACAATATTGGAATCTTCGTCTATTTTCCATACGCCCTGAGGAGTTGAATCAGCGGGAGACGTGACAATTGACGGGTCATTTGGAAATTTGATCGGACGTTGATCGGTGGATTTCAGAAACCTTGCAAAAAAATCATTGAATGTTTTCCATCTTGATGGGTCTTCATACCAGCCTTTCTGCAATCCGAATCTTTCATCAGTCAAAGCCTTTTTGTAGTACTCATCATTCCACGACACCTCTGTGCTTAAATACATACCCCATTCTCTTGTAAAGTTGATTAACCATGTGCGATAGAGTCCATGGTATTGAAGTGAATTGTTGTAATACCCTTTGTTTTCTAATTCAGTAAGCGGTTGGTCATTGATGAAATAGAAGTAATCTAAACTCTGATCAATCTG
>JAAEPI010000908.1 GCA_024232835.1 Cytophagales bacterium | reverse complement strand
TCATCATTCAGCCGATCCCAATTCCCCTTCTTAAAATTATAAACTTTTCTTTTAGGAGCTTTTTTAACTTTTACATTAGCTTTGACTTCAAATGAAATAGGGAAGTGATCTGATTTGCATATATCAGAATCTTCAGAAACATGGACATTGGAGACAATAGATGGTGTATTGGTTAGGAGAAGGTCTAAGGTCTTACCTTTACAATGAGTGGGTACAGTAACACATTGGTGCAGTCCTAATTCTTCAAAAGAATTTACAAATAGCCTATCTAGGTGGTTACATACATTGATTTTATCCTCCATAACTGGCCAAAAAGCTGTGCTAAGATTAAAATCACCAACAATAAAAACTTTCTTAAGATTTCTTCCTCCATAAAAGGTTTTAATGGAATTCATAATGCTCTCATGGTTGTTTTCTCCTAAGGTGCCTACCCTATACACAGTGCAAAAAACATACTTATTGTCACCAATGCCCAATTCAATGGCCAATATCTCTGCACCCTTCCGCATACTAAGTCTTTTAATGGAAGCACCAATGTCTGATCTAACGGCAATCAGGACTCCACCACCATTTTTACGAAATTTCCTAGGATTACTTGGATCAACAGGATGGGTGAGCTGAGATCGGTCGTTTCTATACACATTATAGTTTAGATTTTCAATCACCTCGTGATTCTTAATGGACTTTTTAAGCCATGTTTCATTTAGCAAAACTATGTCTGGCTTAGCACTGTGCATGTATGCATTTAATTCAAATATTTTACTTCTATCTAGGTTTGGGTGAGGATTATCTAGCTGGGAATAAGTTATGAGGCCACGTACATTCTGGTAGCTTACTTTTATGCTTTGAGGTCCAGGATTTAACATGCTGGGATTGCAAATGCCAATGAGAAGAAAGTTCAAGGTTAACAGCCCGAGAGTTAAGGAAGAAGCCAGACGTGAAAGTCTCGATGGGCTTTTGTACAGACAAAAGTTTGATTTGAATAATTTGTTGGCGAAATTAGGTGTCCTGTTAGCCAATCTAACAATGACATAAGATATTAAATAAAAGAATGCCACCTTAATTTGTGACATGCACAGAAACGATAAGCCACAGCCACCCTGAAGTCCAATGGGTGTCAGCAACCATGGTACTTGGGGTGTCCCTCCAGATGTGAGGTGAGATGATAT
>JAAEPI010000907.1 GCA_024232835.1 Cytophagales bacterium | reverse complement strand
CCTACTTTTCTGATTGTTCATCCAATTCAAATGCACCATCCTTGTCTCAGTGATTTTTGGCTTGTATTTACAGTTGCTCCTTTTGGGAAATCGTAATCTCCATGAGAAGAACTGCTACCTATTCAAAAGACCGATGCCCAGAGTTAAAAAAGATGACGACGCCTACTGGTCCACGACGATGCGCTTCGGTTCAGAAGCGTGTAAAGATTTACGCAGTCGGACCAGCTGCTGAATGCCTGATAGACGAAGGCAGATGGCCATTTCGATTGAAAAAAGTTTGCCCTGGACGATGGCATACTTCGGTCAGGAAACTTTTGTGAACTTGCGAGGGCAAATACTCCAACGCATCTAGTGACAGTTTTTTCGTAGCTAAGAACATCCCGAGATTCATCATTCGCCGTTTGGACTATGAACTCGACGAGTGAGATGCTGGTGATGATATTCCAGAATTAAGGGACTCTACTTATGATGTGAGGGAAGCAGACGCGGCTGTGGAATGTAGTATCGGCTCTTGCTGTGACTGTGCTCATGCTCATAAACGGCAGAAAAATTTACTCAAGCCACTTGCTGTTAATTCGCTGGAGTTATGAGTTCGAGAGTTCCATGGGACCGTGGTGCGATCCGTCTTTTATGATGCTATCAAGATTGAACCGGCGTTATTCTGAAAATGGTCATTGAGAGTTCTGTCTCATGGGTATCCTATTTTCGTGAAAATTTTGAGTTTTTGTGGATTTGCTATTTATGATGGCGATATGAAAAGTGAAAAAATAATATGATGTTCATTGGTGCATTTTTGGACTTCGGGATTTAAGTCCCGAATTTCGACTTGAATTTGAACTTGAAGTTCAAGTTCAAGTCGGGATTCTGGACTTGAATTCCCGAGATAGCAAGGACGGGTTTGGTATTCCTGGGAATAGCAAAATATAAATACTATATAACGGACCCATACGGTGATTCCAGTTCTGATAACCCAGTGGGTTGTGGAGGAT
>JAAEPI010000906.1 GCA_024232835.1 Cytophagales bacterium | reverse complement strand
GTATCATCTGCATACAAGGCAATATTAGTTTCTGCAGAGACACAGGAGAACATGTCATTTATAAACAATACAAAAAGTAGTGGGCCTAGAATAGAACCTTGTGGGACACCAGATTTTACAGGGAGTATTGACGAAGTTTCACCTCCAACAACCACCTGCTGCTTGCGTCCCTCAAGGTATGCTTTAATGAACTTTAACATAAGCCCATCGATTTTGAATTCATATTTAAGCTTCTTTAAAATTAGATCATGTGATACACTGTCAAAAGCCTTTGCAAAATCAAAATAAATTACGTCAGACCTGGATTTATCGTTAATGGTTGATGCTAAATCATGGGCAAAAGGGATCATTTGTGTAACACATGATCTATTGGCTAAAAACCCATGCTGCCTGGGATCCAGTACATCCTCACAAGCAGAAAATAGAGCAGTTTTGACACATCTCTCGAACACTTTCATTACAAGGGAGGTCAGAGAGATGGGTCTATAATCTTCAACTGAGCTCTTATCCCCTTTTTTGAACACTGGGACAACAGATGCCAGTTTCCAATCCGGGGGAATGCATCCTGTTACAAATGATAGATTAAATAAAACACTAAGTGGTAGGGCAAGACTGCTGGCACATTTTTTAAGAACTTTGCCATGTATCCCGTCTGGACCAGCTGCCTTACTTGCATTTAGCATTTTAAGTATCGAAAACACATCAGCACTGCAAAATTTCAAATCTAAAAAGTGATTATTTATGCAATCAATATCTATATTGTAATCACTTGCTTCTGAGAACTGATTGTAAAAGTATTCATTGAACAAATTGGCTTGATCTTTGGGATCATTTCTGAAGCGATTACAATACCG
>JAAEPI010000905.1 GCA_024232835.1 Cytophagales bacterium | reverse complement strand
GATTGTGCTTAATCTGAAGTTTCTCTCGCAGTGCCAATAAATAATTTTCTTTCCATAATACCCAAAACTCATTTAAGTCTCTCTGAGTCTTCTGCCAATATTTCTTCAGCTCAATTGTGGATGTGATGGATGGAACATATTCAGGATCATCATTATCATCTATGTTCCCATTCAAATTGAATGTGCCAACCTTATTATTGCTTTGAATCAAGTCAATTGGACAAACCAACTTTGCTGTTCGCTCTTCAGTAATCATATTAAGTGGTCTACTATTCACTATTGCTTCAGTTTCAGCAACAAATGTGTATAATTCATCCACATTTATATATCTTCTTCCAATGATTTTTCTTAAGCAGGATTTTGCTAACCCTACCATTCTTTCATAAAACCCTCCTTGCCATGGGGCAAATTCAGTTATGAACTTCCATTGTATTCCCTCTCTGGCAAAGTAACTAAAAACATCATCATCTAATGCTGGCTCACTGGCAAATAATCCTTTTAGTGTGTCACTTGCCAATAAAAATTGAGGTGCATTATCTGATATGATACATTTTGGCTGCCCTCTTCTTGCTATAAATCTTCTCAAACATCCTATAAAGGACTTTGTATTCATTGAATGTACTGGTTCCAAGTGAATTGCTCTAGTCACACAACATGTAAATAGACAAATCCAAGCCTTGGTATTCTCTTTATTGAACTTCACCACTAAAGGACCAAAATAGTCTAAACCTATGTATTGAAATGGCTTTGTTCTCATCAATCTCTCTTTTGGCAGTGGAGCCATTAATGGCATTTTGTAACTACCTCCCTTATGTCTCCTGCATACTCTACACTCAGAAAGTATTCGCCTAACAGTTCTTTGCCCTTGAAGAATCCATACTTCCTTCCTCAAATTTGCTAATGTATGTTGAATACCAGCATGTCCTAATCTCACATGCATATCATTCACTATCAATCTTACTAAAGGTGCATCATTTAGTAGAAGAAATGGAAATTTTTCCCTTTTTCTCAATGGTGCATTTTTCATGCGACTTGCAGACCTTATGAATCCATCACTGCAGATAAATGGTGATAAATTAAAATATCTTGACTTTTCAATCAGTTTATTCTGTATTTCATTATGAAGCTGACCCATGTGAGTTCTCTGTGTGTCAAAAATCAATAGGTTCATGGCCATCTTCATTTCATCTGATGTAATGCATCCAGATGATGAAATTGGCTTTAGCCAAATT
>JAAEPI010000904.1 GCA_024232835.1 Cytophagales bacterium | reverse complement strand
GTCCCTCAGGGCCTGAAAATCGAGGAAGAAACGGATCTGGTGAGCGATTTGGGCCTTGATTCGTTGAAAGTAATGAAAATTGTGGAATCGGTAGAAGACAGTTTGGACATTTCGATTCCTTTGAATATACTTCCGGATGTACGCACCGTTAAAGATTTTGCGATACAAATTCAAAAACTGATCGGAGATGGATGATGAGAAGTATTTTGGACTGACAGGTTATCAGATGTCAGGAAATACACAGTACTACTCACCTGATGTGGACAGAACCCCCCTTCAAGTCAAAACTCGGGCAAAATCAAAATTTGAACCAAAAGTTTTGTTGTGGGTAGCAATTTCAGAAAAAGGGATTTCCGAGCCCACGATTCTGAACAGTGCTACAGGAATGAGCATTAATTAAGATGTTTACATGAATAGGTGCCTGCAGCCTAATTTACTACCATTTTTGGATGGAGAAAGTGACTATATTTTCTGGCCTGACCTTGCAAGAGCTCATTATGCTCGCAGGACATTGGATTTTTTGGAGACAAACAATATTCCATACGTGCCAAAGAGCATGAACCCGCCTAATGTGCCACAATGCCGACCCATCGAAGACTTCTTTGGAGCCTTGGCTGCAAGGGTGTATGAAAGAAATTGGAC
>JAAEPI010000903.1 GCA_024232835.1 Cytophagales bacterium | reverse complement strand
CAGAAACGGTCAGGCTGATTCGACCAGTGAATTTATGTTTGGGGTGGTTCAGGGGTACGAGGTCAAGAATGGTAAATTAGGACGAGCTTTGAAAGATATCACCATCTCCGGGATTGCTTTTGATGTGTTGAAATCGGTTTCAATGATTTCAGATGATTTAGTATGGGGAAACGCCGGAATGTGCGGGAAAAAGCAGTGGATCCCTGTGGGTATGGGAGGCCCTGCAATTAAGTGCAAGGTCAATATAGGAGGGAAATAGAATGAAAGATACAGATATAGTCGATTCCTGCGTTAACGGTTTGCTCAAAACTGGTTTTGAGAAAGCGAGCGTTCATTTCAAATCCATAGAAAAAACAGAGTTGAATGTTGAACATAACGATACTAATTTGTTAAGAACTGCCAAAGAAATTACCTTATCCCTTATTGGATTTGTTGATCAGAAAAGAGGAGTTATTGTAATTAATACACTGGATGAAAAAACAATAAATAACGCTTTTCAAGAAGTATTTGAAATCGCGAAATCCTCCAAGCCTGATCCAGCCTATGATATCTCCGAAAATCAAGGTAGAAAGACTTATCAATTTGGACCCCAACAATCCGATTTGGATCTCATTTATAACCGTAATCAGGAATTTCTGGAACATGTCCAAGTCAATTATCCGAATGTGATTTTGAATGTCAATTTGGATCACACCATAGTGCGGCATATATATAGCAATTCTAACGATATAAATCTACAATCCAATATTGGAACCTACAATGTAGGAGTATTCTTTGTTACAAAGGAAGGACAAAACTCATCTTCATT
>JAAEPI010000902.1 GCA_024232835.1 Cytophagales bacterium | reverse complement strand
TCTTAATGGAGAGAGCCTCTCGTTTTATATGGGCGTTAGAATGTGGAAAAAAGGATGAACAGTTGTTCAAAAAGGCAATGCGTATCTTGCTTAAAGTCATCAGAAAGACTGATGATCTCTCACTCTTGACGGATGGAGAACGGCGTTATGGAAATATCTTGTTTGAAATTTGTTATGAACTTTTGAAAACGGGGAAGCGGGGTCGTCCTCGTAAGACTTTGAAGAAAGGTGTTAAAGTGAGATTGAAGAATAAAGGATCTCAAAAGAAGAAACCTGGTCGCAAACGGAAAAAATATCAGGCTCCACAATCAGAACATCCTGATACTCCACAAAATATCGAAGATTCTGACATCCATGCGAATCATGTAGAAGGATTCAATGCCGCTCTGAGGAGGATGTGTTCGGCTTTTCGTCGAAAAACTAACACGTACGCCAAAAAAACTCAAAGACTTCAGGAGCGGTTGAATGTGATATGGATTCTGCACAATTTTGTTCGCGTCCATTACACAACCAAAGAAGTTCCAGCTGTGAGTTTAGGCATCATTGAGGAAGGAATGACGCTTGAAGATATTTTGAGATTAAAAGGGGTTAACAGTTGAATCAAGCGGAACCAGTGCCCCCCCCTTAACAAATATTATAGAGGTAAAAGCGATATGCGTATTTTATTAATCCAACCATC
>JAAEPI010000901.1 GCA_024232835.1 Cytophagales bacterium | reverse complement strand
CTTGATGGGCTGGGCATTTTGATCAATCTCAAACACTTCCTCATTGTTATCATCAAGGTGCGATCTATGAAAATCGGCGAAGAGTGTGAAATGGAAGCTAAAAAAAAATAGAAAATAGGATAAGTGTGAATTAATTTCATTGTATTGAAATTACCTAAAAGCTCCTCTTCGCGAGTAGAATTCCATGAAAAGAGCCTTGATCCTCTCACGCAGATTTGCAAATAAGGCATAAATATCAACATCGGCATCGTTGCTACTGCTGGGATTACTTAGTCTCGTGATGATAATATCTCCTTGGAAGGCGGACCTAACATTGACCACACCATTTTGGTTTAATTCCTCCTCATGTGCTGTCCTTGGTCGAGGATTCACTCGATGTCGCCATTTCTTCCTATTCTTCTTTCTTCTCTTCTTTTCCTCCAGCATAGAATGAACTTGAGATGGATGCTCTTGGCGCTGATGTTCCACCAACTTTGAAAAGTTGTCCAATTTTAATCCGCAAAAGGTGCACAACTGCTCCACTTTATTCCTATGTGCTTGTTGGGAATGACTAAAAGGAGAAAAAAATAAGAATACTATGTGTGAGTATATAGGTGAGAATGTCTACACTACCTTTCAAGTTCACTCTCGAGAAGAAACTTGGCTGGACAGTGTGGACAGCAGTGATGTCCAAGTGAGGCGGACATATCATCACTGTCTGGATCATCATCAGTGTCTGT
>JAAEPI010000900.1 GCA_024232835.1 Cytophagales bacterium | reverse complement strand
GATATGGGTATTAAAAAAGTTATTTGATTTTTTGCGTTTTATTTTGTAACATGTAAAGGCTGACAACCGCTTTCTTTACTTACAGTAACCCAAGTTGCTACCTATAGAAATTTGAAAACCATCAGCATTTCAATACAGTAAAGATTAGCAAAAATCAACTAACTGTAAGGAGAATGCTGATGGAGATAGAAATTATAACCATATATGTCATTTGTTGCGAATTTTTAGAAGCCATAGGACACCAGGAAGATGACCAATGCCGTATGAGTGATGCAGAAGTGATGACAACAGCCATCGTGGCCATGTTAAATTTCGGGGGCAACTATGCCAAAGCTCGAAAATGGCTCAAGAGCCCCCAATACATACCAGGAATGTTGGGCAAGAGCCGTTTTTCCCGACGATTGAACCGAATAGGCCATCTTTTTGTGCCCTGCTTCAATCTCATCGGCCAATATTGGAAAGAGGTCAATGCGGAAGATATTTACGCCATAGATACCTTTCCGATACCAGTATGTGACAATATTCGCATTTTTCGAGCCAAAATCTATCAAGATGAAGCCTATCGGGGCTATACAGCCAGCAAAAAACGTTATTTTTATGGTCTTAAGATTCATATGATGGTCACTCAACAGGGAGAACCGGTTGAGTTCTTCATCTCACCTGGCTCGTTTAGTGACGTTGGTTGTCTTGACCAATTCGACTTTGATTTACCGCCGGGCTCAACCGTCTATGCGGATAAAATCTACAATGACTATCTGGTTGAGGACTGTTTACAAGAAGATGGCGATGTTGATTTTTCGCCTTTCCGCAAGTCCAATTCCAAACGACCTGACCCACCTTGGAAGCGTTTTTTGCAACATCATTATCGCAAAATTGTTGAAACTTCCGGAAGCTTGATTGAAGGGTTATTACCAAAACACATTCATGCCACCAATTCTGCTGGCTTTGAACTTAAGATTATTCTCTTTGTTTTGGCTCTTTCCTTTGACCGTCTTCTAAAGGTGGCAACTTGAGTTATAATATATATTCTCAACAATTCGGGGTATATTGGTAATTGGTTATTGGTAATTTGCTCCAATTCCTAATTACCAATCTCTAATTACCAATCTCTAATCACCCGCTTCCCCAAGCCGGAGAAATCCTATGCCCACAACTGGCCACAACATCGCCCTCATTCGCAAATTGCTACAAGACTCCTTTAGCGACGAGGATTTTAGCAACTTTTGCTACGACCATTTCCCGGCAGTCCACGCCAAATTTGGGCGCGG
>JAAEPI010000899.1 GCA_024232835.1 Cytophagales bacterium | reverse complement strand
CTCCGGATTCTCAATCATTCGAGCATTAAAAAATCTCATTGATCGATTGACTTTAAATAATTCCGCTCGAGTCCTTTTTACTAATGCGCCCATATTAAGATTCAGGCCCGCAGAAGAATATTGCTGCGGCAAAAAATTAGTGATTCTAAAAACGAGAATGCCAACTGTAGCGACTTTAGAAATTGGAGTATTCAAAGCACATGAAACCCAACTGTTATGCAAGGGCTGCGGCCAAATCTATTTGTCCGAAGAACTGAGAAAGTTTATTCCAGATCAATGTAAATTCGGCCTTGACGTGATCGTCCATGTTGGAAAAGCGCTTTTTCTTCGACACCTCAATGAAAGAGAAATACAAACTGAACTCAACTACAGAAACATTCCAATCTCTATCCGGGAAATAGGATACATAGGGAAGAAGTTTATCGTCTATTTGGCGTTGGCCCATGGAGAGGGCCGTGAACGAATAAAGGGACACATGACCTCACGTGGCGGGTACATTCTACATTTAGACGGTACATGTGAAGGAGACAGCCCTCATTTGATGAGTGCATTGGATGAAATCACGGATATAGTTTTAGAGAACGTAAAGCTTCCTTCAGAAAACTCAGATCGGATTATCCCTTTTCTTCAGCAAATACAGAAGGCTTACGGCGATCCAATTGCACTGGTGCATGACATGGGAAGCGGAATATTAAATTCCGTTAAAGAAGTGTTTCCGAATT
>JAAEPI010000898.1 GCA_024232835.1 Cytophagales bacterium | reverse complement strand
GTTTTTCCTAATATATACCATTTTGGTCAAATTAATGCCATTTGAGCCAAACTCATACCACTGAGTCGATCGGCCATTATAATCTTGTCATAGCAAATGCCATCTCTGTCGACTGCCTGGCTAAATGCAACATAGTTATTTTCTATGGCGGCCCTAAGTCCAGACCTTCCATCATTTCGGTGCAAACCACATGGCTTGCATTCTGGGAAAATCTGGAAGACTTGGAATTCGTGGTACCAAGCCTAAAAATTATTGACATTGTTGGCCCGTTTACTCTGTCATGTCGTTAATAGTGGGCGTTTTCTGCTCTTGTCATGAAAATATCAGTGTTGATAACAAGTATGAACCTTGATGGAAGACCTTCGTGACAATCTGTCATTAGGGTCATCGCTTGACCATCACGACAATAATAACAACAAAACTTTGATGAAACCATTATTTTGTCATTAGCGTGTCGTGATGGCCGAGCGATGACCCCAACGGCAGATTGTCGTGAAGATCTTCCATCAAGGTTCATACTAATGTCACGCAAATGATGCTGACATTTTCATGACAAGTGCAGAAAATGCCAATGACACGATGAAGTATAAAAATATATTATGCATTGCAGTTAGGTGATTTGAAAGCTCATTACAGTTTTTCTGTCAAATCTCATGCCATAGAAAGTATGGCCCGAGCTCCTATCAGTGAATACGGCATCTACTACTGAGGGGAATGACACTCCAGAACCATTCCCTCCATCATCAGTTGTGAGCTCGAAAACAATGCCCTTTCCTCCAACAATTGGGCGCTTCAGATGAGGGCGGCACTTATAGAAGCCATTTAGGAGCTGAATAAAAAAGTTACAATTAATTATTCTTCTGCTGCATGATTCAATGGCTCCAG
>JAAEPI010000897.1 GCA_024232835.1 Cytophagales bacterium | reverse complement strand
CAATTCAAATGAGATTACTTTTTCATCAGATGCGATAGATTTCACAATTGGTGTCACGGTGACATACAACACAACTGGTTGTTCTTGGTTAATTAGTGAGAACCATACACAGCAGGATTTACCATCATTAGATTTTAATGTACTTACGGACGTTGATGATTCCCAAATTGTAAGTGAAGTTTTTTCATCTGCAGATAATTTCTGTTGGCAGGATGGAACACAAGACGTGAAGATGTTTGCTGATGCTGGAGAGATTGGTGTAGCAGCAAATACAGATGAAGGTGACCTTAGCTATACCGTAGATTCCTATTTAGAAAGTGATCTATCCAATCCGTTTGATACCTACTCAGCTTCCGGTAGTAACCCCACCATTGATTTTTCTGCCTGGCATACTACAGGTGCTTCAGGAGAAAAGACGGGAGGAACTGAGATAGGTGGAGAATACACTGTTCACGTGATTACTATGACCTATATTGATGAGACTGATAATCAATATCAAGGAAGCAATACGAATTGTGAATCTTCAAATTCAACAGCAATTATAATTAATCCTAGACCTGATCTAGAAATTGCATATGAAGCTGATGGTGATGGTCTAACTGACGATGATCCTGATGGATTAGAGTTTTGTTATGACGATGCAAGTATCAATCTTCTCGGTGTATTCGCCGCAGATTTATCAAATCTCGGCAGTGGTAATGCTAGTGAATTTTTGGGTCACGGAGTTTCCGGTACCAGTAGTAATCAGACCACCTTTGATCCATCTGATGCGCATGATGCATCTCACATCACGAGTGCAGGAGGTGCTGAATTTCTAGCACAATCCGAAAATATTATCACTTTTAATTTTGAAGACTTAGATGGTTGTTCTAATTCTATCACGAAAACACTGTACGTGAATCCAAATCCAGAAGTGGAGTCAGGAAGTCAAATTGTTTATGATGTCATGTGTCTGGGCTCTGATATAGAAGCGCACGTGGTTATACTTAAACCTGGCACAACCACTGAAGTGACCAGTTATGTAGGTTATACATTTGATTGGGTAAGTTCCGAGACATCTTCTACGGTCTTGGATGATCCAAGTGTTGTACTTCCGGCGGCCGATAATTTGAGTGTTGGAATGACCTTGACCATAACATCACCAGATGGGTGTATAACAACAATTACAGATACTGATGCACAAGGCTTCCCTCCGATTCCTACATTCACTTATGTTGGAATCACGGCAGGATCCGAAGCAGGTCTTGATATTGAATTCCAGGAAAATAGTGCATTACTACCAGATGCAGATGTTAACTCTCTTCAATTTACTTTGACAGATGATAATGGAATTGAAGTTGTCTCTTTAGATAGAAGTACTCTTAATACGAGTGCTGGAGACTTCCTAAATGCATTGAATCTGAAAACAGATCTTGGTGTCGATCTGGCTGCTGGAGAGTACACTGCTGAAGTTAGTATGGGAACAGCACTGGGTTGTAATATTCCTGATTATGAGCGAACAATTACAATTTTGCCAGTTGAAGTACTTGGAGATCCAATAACAGGTGGAGGATATGCTGAGAATTTTGAAGTAGATATGGGAGGATGGTTCTTTGAATATGTTAGTGAAGATGGTAAGGAAGATACAAGGGAGTCATCATGGAGAAGAATGGAGTTAAAAAAGACAGGTGTGACAAATGATGATATATTAAGTGATGGTAGAGGGAATATTCTGGTCACCCAAGGGGATCCAACTGAGACGTTTGAAGAGTCTGGTGATTCAATCCCAACGCCTTATTATGAATCAGAAGTTTCTTATGTCTACTCACCTGCATTGGATTTTAGTCTATACTTAAATCCAATGTTGAGATTTGATTATATACGTGATTTTGAGTCAAGCCGAGATGGGGTTGTAGTTCAGGTTTCTGATGATGACGGAAGAAACTGGCAGACACTCGGTGATAACAATATAAACTCTGGTATAAATTGGTATACAAATCAAGGAATATCAGCTGGTCCTGGAGATAATCAGGGACGCTATCCGGAAACAAGTACGAATTCACAATTGGTAGGATTTGCTGACGTTCCATTCGATGAGGATGGAAACAGGGTGCCCGAGTGGTTGGAATCGAAACATCAGATTACCAGGGGAGATTATCAATCAAATATGATTCGATTCCGTTTTGTTCTTTCAGCTTTATCTGGAAAGAAATACACAGATTCTGAGGAAGTTATTGGCGAAATATTCGATGGTTTTGCTTTTGATAATGTCAGAGTATATGAAATTAATAAGCTCTTGGTTGTTGAACAGTTTTCTTCTACACTTTCTGCAGATAGTAAGAAAATCGAAGAATTTATTGAATCTGGACAGGTAGAAGGGAAAAGCACAGTTCATCACGTAATAGATTGGGATAAGGGGACGCAAGGTGTTTGGATTAATTACTACACAGATGTATTTAATGACGACATTAGTGAAGATCCAATTAATGCACGAAATAAGGTGGATCCAGGAACACGTGCCACCTTTTATGGAGTAACTGACGTGCCAACAAGTCGAATATCTGGTTCGACCGTGGATTTTGATCTAACAATTAACCCTGAGGATTTTGGTAATAAATATAATGCCTTGGCACTTGGAGATACTGATTTCAATATTAATAAGGATCACCCGACACTTCCAAACGATATTGTTTTGAATGCTTCTGATCCTGATGTGATTTCTGTAACGGTAACATTTAGGTCTCTGACAGATGAAACAGATGATATAGAAGTTGGATTTTTCTTAGCAGTTGTTGAGAAAACTAAAACTAATGTTACCAGTGGCGAATATGTAGCAACTGATACGATCCGTAATGCACTTCGAGTATTATTGCCTGGTCCGGCGGGAGAGTATTATAAAGGACCGTTGGCAATTGGAGATTCATTCACCTATACTTTTGATTGGACCATTACGGAAATTGACGATCCAGATGAGTTACGTGTGATAGCCTATGCTCAGTATTATTCACATTCGAATGCTAATAAAGTGGGAAGCATTGAGCAAGCTGCTTGGTTGGATTTAGATGGAGAAGGAAAACAAGTCCTGATCACCGGATTTGAGAATAAGGTATCAAGAGGCGAACTGGAAGTTTATCCGAACCCTGCAGATAATAGAATTAACCTTGCACTGCCCGATACACCAGATAAGGATGTATACTGGTCCGTGTATGATCAGTCGGGAAGGCAGGCAATGAAGGGACTCATTAAAAGAGGAACAAAAACCCCTGATCCGATTGATACCAGTGATCTACCTTCAGGGTTGTACATTATTCAGCTTCATGATGAGGAACGATTGTGGACACCTATGAAGGTCTTGATAGCGCATTAATAGCTAACAAAACATTGGAAAAAGAGCCTTCTGGAAACGGAAGGCTTTTTTAATGGTCATGCACTTATAGTCTGGTATTTGAATTTTATTTCGTAACTTTTTAGAATGAAACCTATAGTCGTTTCGCTCCTTATGTTTTGGCCGTTGATATTCTAGGGCCAGCAAGAAGAATACAGTACATCTAGTTGGTCAGAGGTAATTAAGAATCGTAAAGGTGAAGTAACCTTCCATTGGCATTCTTCAAAGCCCTACCTAGGGTCTGCTGAGAAACCATAAAATCAGTACTGGAGTTGCAAAAAGGGAATAAATTCTTGATTTTGAGTGGACTAAGTGCACGTATAAGGACAGTCGGGCCAGAAAACATATTCGGCAGGATCTATGATCATATCGGGTATGACAAGATTGGAGAAGAGCTATTTCGTCATCTGGTCATTGCACGTTTGGCCTTCCCATTGAGTAAATTAAAGACCGCAGAATATTTATACCCCTATCAGGGAATATCAATAGATATTGATGCGATTTATCGATTCT
>JAAEPI010000896.1 GCA_024232835.1 Cytophagales bacterium | reverse complement strand
TTCGCGTGAATTAGAAAAAGGAGGTGGATGTGCGACAACCCCGGCCGATGAAATATTCCAAATGGAAAGAGCATTAAAATGGATTCCATATAAACATCTTGCTCGTTTCTTAGCAGAAAAGTGGCAAATGATCGCATTTGGCTTTATTACTTTTGGAGTGTTACTCCAACTAATTTCATGTTCACCGTAAAATAGTTCTATCAAATCTGTAATATCACTCAATCAAGATATCATGCAGCTATATTCGAAATTGATTGATAATTTAAGTCGGTTCCGGTAACCAGATCAAAAACAACAGAACGTATCGAAGTCATTACATTCCAATACACCCGTTCGGTTTCGACTACCAGATGATATATTGATTGTACATCCAGAGCACACTTGGCATAATTGTAATCAATTTGAAGGCTAAAGTATTCGAAATATATCTGGGTTCAAAATTAGTATGGTTCTTTCTGTATAACATTACAAAGGTGATCATACACAGTTCTTCACAATACCTGGATGGGCCTGTCGCTTCGCTCCAGGCCCATC
>JAAEPI010000895.1 GCA_024232835.1 Cytophagales bacterium | reverse complement strand
ATTCTTGATATAGATTCCAAGCCAGTGGCAACACATGCATTTAATCTTGATTGTGAGGCGTTTCCAGAAAGGTTCCCACTTGGAAGAGGAGGTCGAACAGCAGCAAGGGTGGAAAAAATAGCAGATGCTTTCTTTGAAAAAGCCCACCTTTTCACTGCGGATTCTTATGCTCGTAGAAACCAGGAATACATATTTTTCCTGGCACAGCAGAGGGAAATACGAGATTTGAAGGCCGGAATTTTCGGTGTATTAAATTCTAAAGGAAATATCAATTTGACAAAAGCTGATATAACATCTGCTGCTAAAGCTAAAGATCCTGAACTTTTGAAAAAGGTTTCTAACGTTCTGCGTAAGATCCCAAGTCAGAAGGAATTTTGGGATGATGTCAAGACAAAGGTTCAGCAAATGGTTTCAGAATATGGACCCGCAACTTTCTGGCTCACGCTTTCACCTGGTGACTATGATGATCTTGATTTGTATGAGTATCTAAAAGAAGCAAATCCAGATCTTGAAAATGTTGAAACTATGTCTCCATCCAATCTTATAGCTCTTGATCCAATTCTAGCATGCACATACTTACAAACAAAGTT
>JAAEPI010000894.1 GCA_024232835.1 Cytophagales bacterium | reverse complement strand
TTCATTTGACAAACTCACTGTTCAACCAGTTACCCAGTTAACTGAAAATCATGAGTAAACGAGCTCGAATAATTTATCTGACTCTCTCAGCCCTGTTCCTCTTTGTGACTCTTGGATGTGTCTATTACTTAATGGGTGGAATCATATCCGGAGTGAATGACCTAAAGGTTTACAAACAAGACGGAATCACGAGATATGTTGCAGGGGTGAGTTATAAAGGAGAGCCAGATACCAAAGAAGTACGCATACTTTATGAAAAGTATCGGAGCTGGGTAAGGAAGGATATGGAAAATTCTCGGATTAAAGATATTATGAATCGTGGTGAATTGGACGATACAAAGCGCCAGTTCAATTTCCTTTCGATTGTTAATTTTCCTACTGGAGTAAACAGAACCATTGATCAGTTTTTTGGAGTTGCCATTCGTGGGTTGAGCGGCGAGTTGCCAATGGGCGATGAGGAAGTGAAGGAAGTCTCCTGCGAAAAACGCTATACTGTATTCTTAACCATGAAGCAGATTGTACGACCCTCATCAGAGAGCATTCAGGAAATGATTTATGAAGCTGCCGCAATGAATGAAGATGAGATAGCCTTCTTCTACGAAACCTATTACTCAGATAATAGTGTCAGGATCGAGGGGTTTGTGAAGGAGT
>JAAEPI010000893.1 GCA_024232835.1 Cytophagales bacterium | reverse complement strand
CATGATAGTGATTACCTCCCTACAGCTCATCTTAGGGGGTCTCTTGGGCTTATTTCCGATAAGGTGTTTTTGAATCGTTTTCTCGAAAGAAAGGCAGAATTCATCAACAAGATAGAATATTTCAGTAATTTTATTGTTAGATAATACCATGCGATCTGAGTGTATATATTTGTGTTCCAGATACTTAAATATAAACACGCGCACTGGTATTATCTATTTTTCCTTCCTCTTTCTTTCATTAATTATTAATCGGGTTCAGGTTCCTAAGAAAATTACATGGAATACTACCTCGCTTTGAAACCCACTGGTAGGATTTAAAACAAGGAGGCGAGTTTCATAGCCACCCCTTTATCTCCATCTATTTTCATTTTTCCACCCATGAAAGCCATCATTGGGTTAAGGTCGCCTTCCATCATTTTCCCGAAATTTTCAATAGACATCTTCAATGTACAGGGAGCTTCTTTTTGCTCATTGATGATTAAAGCTGGCGAGATTGAATCATCTAAATGAATAATTCCTTCATCAAATTGAAAATTCACTTTGTCTCCAAATTTACCAGCATTGTATTCGGTTAATTTTTGAACTTTGGTTGTTGCTTCTTCCAGTGTCATAGGTTAGGATTTTTAGGTTTCAATTTAATCTCAAAAAGCCAAGGCCACCACTTTCCGGTGACGTAGAGTTGGTCTTTCCGTTTTTCATAGGCAATTCCATTCAGCACGTCGGCTGCCCGAGCCTCTTCTTCTGTCAATAAGCCAGTCAAATCAATGGTCTTTAGTATTCTACCTGAGGATGGCTCAATGGCATGGATGAGATTGGTGTTGTATTGATTCGCATAAATTAGTCCATTTATATACTCAAGCTCATTTAGGTTGTCAACCGCTCCTAGGTGATTGTAAACTTCCAGCCTATCGATTTCAGAGAAATCACCAGGGGTCATAAAATAGAGTTTGTTGCTACCATCACTCATGACCAGACTATCTCCAATGGTTGTTAGGCCCCAACCTTCAGTATTATATTGAAATGTCCTTTTCATATTCAATTCCAGATCATAGACGAACCCCGTTTTGGAGTTCCATGTGAGTTGATAAATTTCGTTGTTATATAACGTGCATCCTTCTCCAAAATACTGATTGTCCAATGGGACTTTCATGATAGTCTGCCCTGTCATTGGATTGGTTTTTTTTAGCTCTGATTTCTCTTCTTGCCCCGTGCTTTCAACCAATTGATTATCCAGAAAAAAGAGCCCTTGTGTGTAGTCTTGGGTATCATGTGGATAGGCACCCATTACGATATATGAATATTGTTCGGGCTCAATGTCCGAAAGTAGTTTTATTCTTGGGTAATGGGTTTCTTCCTTTCCATTACAGAATGCTGTTAGTTGTACTTTGAAAATTCCTGTTTTTTCGGTGGAAGGAATCCAATTGAAAGATTCACTATTGAAGGTTTGAGAATAATCACCGACCCGAATGTTAATTGAATCTATTTTCAACTCACCTGATTCGACCTCAAATAGAACTTCATCTCCAATAGTCACTACCTGATTAATTTTGGGAGAAATAACTTTAGTAAGTTTTACGCTTTTAATTCTCGGAGATTCTGGAGAATCCGAGTTTTGCTTACCACATCCAGCACAGAAAAGGAGTGTCAATAATACCAAATAGAATGGCCGCATATGCCGAAGAATCTGTTTTAGGGTTATTTATTTTTGGTACTCAACGACATTTTCATAAGCGGTGTTACAGAGAGCCCTTGGTACAGAACCGAACAAACCACTACAATGTATGTCATAGTGACAATAATATCCTTTCCATGAAAATCAGAAAGTGAAAGTGAAAGTGCAATAGGCAGACCACCCCTGAGAGCCCCCCATGTAAGGACTGATATTGTATTTTTTTCAAATGGTTCTTTAAAAGACATCAGTTTAATTGGAATAAATACACTTACCCATCTGCCAAAAAGCACAATATTTACCGCCAAGAAACCAGCCGCAAAATAGTCTAGACGCCACGGGATCACAAGCATCTCCATTCCGATCAGAACAAATAGCATGGCACTGAAGGTCTCCTCCATGAGACTCCAGAATTTATAAACATAGTCGCCAGCTGCGCTGGCCACATGCTGACTCCTCCCTTCGTTTCCTATCACCAGTCCCATTACCACTGCAGCTTGCTTTGATGACACATGAACAAAATCTGCTAAAAAAGAGCCTACCATAACAATAGCAAGAGTAACCAACACCTCGGCTTCTACCACGTCATTGTCAATGTAGAGTAAGAGTCTGTATCCAATATATCCGAGAAACAGACCAATGAAAATACCTCCACCTATGTCTGCTACAATAATGTAGAAGCTTTCAAAAATCGTCAGCGTATGATCTTCACTTGCGTGTGCAATATCTAGTAGCGTAAGTGCAAGAACTACGGCTACCCCATCATTAAAAAGGGACTCGCCGTTAATTTTTACTTCAAGATTCTTGGAAAGATTGAAGCGCTGAATCGTTTTGGTAACAGCAATTGGATCTGTTGGGGAAATCAATGCCCCGAACACAAGGCAATAAAGAAAATCAAGATGGATACCTATCCAATCAAGCATGAAATAGACAAGTGTACCGATGACCGCTGTAGAAACCAAAACTCCAACTACAGCCAACACCAGTACGGCTGTTCCTTGTTTTGACAGCTTGGTAAAGTCAATATTCAATGCACCCGCAAAGAGCATGAAACTCAGAACAAGTTGATAAAGTATTTCTTCGAAATTAAATTCCTTAACGTGCTCGGCGAGATGCCATTCGGGGAAGATTTTTCCAATAATCAAGCTTACCACTGAAAGGGACAAAGCCATAATCATAAGACCAACCGAAGATGGAAGTTTCAGGAAAACCTCATTTGTGAAAATGAAAAGAGCCGCAAGGAGAATTAAAAGTGCTATGATATCAAAGATGCTCATGCCGTATAAGTCCTTTTTTGTTTTCTTAAATTATATTTTACCTGCAAAAAATTAGCTCGTTAGTTTAACTAATCCTCTCCATTATGGAGATCGGATTTTATTCGGTGGCTTATGGATGAACCAAGAAATTCGTGTCGAATATAACTTTTTTTATACTTTTCCGCAACAAAAGTACAATAGGGGCAATTGAATATGAAGGAATCTATATTAGAAAGTTTTGAAAAATTGAAAGGGAGTAAGAAGGAAATTATGATGTTTTTGGAGGCTCAGCACCCGAAAGATTTGGAGATCTCCAACGAAGGTGGCTGGTGTATGATTCAAGCCATGCGACATATTCAGTTTGCAGAAGATTCTATCGTAACTTATTTGTCCAAAAAAATGCAAGCTGGGGATGATTTGCCGGAAAGAACATTCCGAGACCGTATTTCTCTGGCAATTTTGTTTTTAGTTTTCTTTTTGAGATTTAAGTTCAAAGCACCAAAAACGGCTAGAAATCCTCTGATAACTTCGTTGGATGAGTTGGAAAAAGATTGGGATTTAACCAGAAATCGATTGAAGAGTTTTATTTCACAGTATCCGGACAAGTGGTATTACAAAGCAATTTATAGACATCCGGCAGGGATGAGGTTGAATTT
>JAAEPI010000892.1 GCA_024232835.1 Cytophagales bacterium | reverse complement strand
GTATAGGACGATTTTGACAATGACAAATATGTATGGGAAGGTGAAAAACATATGGAAGGGTAGCTCCCGACGATGTGGAGGCCATCCTTGAAGAGTATAATTCATAGTTTATCTATTAAAATGAGTGATTCAAAAGGGGGCCAACAAGCCCCCTTTTTATGTTAATACCATTGACATACAGCGAACTGTCATTGACAGCCCAATTGCATAGCTTTGTCAACAGAATTTGATTATGGTCTGGAAATACATTATGTTTGTAGTGGACGTAAGATTGGAAAACTATTAGGATGATGAGGGTAAGGAGATTGTCCCTGGTAATAGGTATTTCCATTCTTATAATTTCTGCTTGTACCAGTGATGAATCTGCAGAGCGTATGCCTGTGACCACAGATTCTGATCTGGCTCTTGAAATGTATGAGACTGGATTGATCGCTTTTGATCAACTCAAGTGGGACTTGGCATGGCATAATTTTGAATATGCCATACGACAGGATTCTGATTTTTTCATGTCACATTTTTGGATGTACCTGATGACCAGCACGAAATCGAAGAAGGTGGCTGGAAAGGCATTTGAAGCTGATGTGGAGCTGAATGAGGGAGAAAAATTGGTCAAAACGGCTTTGAAATACCTGATTGACGGGCAGGACGAAAAGGTAGTGGAGCAATTAAGG
>JAAEPI010000891.1 GCA_024232835.1 Cytophagales bacterium | reverse complement strand
TTGGAGTAATGGATTGCCGTAAAGGTTGAGAAGTTATTGCCACTCCAGCGCTTTCCCGGGTCGCATTTCTCCTTTGCTCCAATACATTTTGAATACAGACCTCTGTCATATCCGTCATTTTCTCTCTCGTATGACTCATCACCACTTTCCCAATGTGATTACCTTGTGCCACATAATGTAAGGCTTCCACCATTTGGTAAATCGGGTAAATGCGAGAAACAATCGGCACTATCTGCTCCGACTCAATCAAAGCGTTCATGGTTGAAAGTATCTGTTGTACTGAAATTTTCATTTCCTGAAATTTAAGCCTACGCAGGTCAATACTGTAAATCGTCTGATTCCTGATCAGTCTGGAAAGATCCAGTTTCTGACTGCTCTTCAGCGCATGAACTGCAATCTCTAAATATCGTCCCGAATGCGCTAGACAATTGAGCCCCTTTTGAATCCCATCTCCTGAAAGCATATTTAACACTACATCCACACCACGTCCCTTTGTAATTTCATCTATCTCCTGATCAAACTCAGAACGGTAATCAAGGATGTAAGGAACCTCTAACCTTCTTAAAGCTTCAGCCTTTTTCTCTTTGCTCGTGGTACCATAAGAAATCGCTCCTCGAAGAGCTGCCAGTTGCAGAGCCATCAACCCACAACCTCCTGTAGCCGTTTGAATAAGAACAGACTCTCCAAAAGATAGTTTTCCTAATTCAAAAGCATAGTGCACCGTTCCAAAGACTACGGGAAAACAACAAGCATCTTCAAAAGAGATATTAGCGGGCTTATACACCGTATTACTTTCAGGAACATTAACAAATGAAGCATGACCTCCCATCACTTCTCCCGTCATTGCAATTACAGGGTCTCCCATCTGAAATTGTGTTACCTGGTTCCCCACTTTTGAAACAATCCCGGACACCTCAAATCCCGGTACAAAAGGATACTCAGGCATGGTGGGATAGAGACCACGAACACACATGGTGTCAGGGAAATTGATTGCAGACGCTTTGACTTCAATGGTAATCTCATAAGGTTTAGGCTCTGGAGGCATCCATGGACAAAACTCAAGAGCATCTAATGATGATGTAGCCTTAGAGAGTACAAAACCATATTGATCACCTGATTGGTGCCACTGACTCTTCAGTTCTTCAATATCACGGCTGGATCGACTTAGTGGTTGGCTTCGATTTTTATAAGAACCCTGTAAAACATCTCTACCCGATGATCGAGAACGCTTTCTAGAGGTTTTCCCCAATATAGTGACAGAGGCTTTAGTTTCTACAGAATGAACAGATTTTTCATTTGTCTTAACTAAATGAGGTTTTTCCGTAAAATAATTCTCTTTCAGGAAATGAGCAAAGGATTTAATATCAGGATAATCATAGATTTTTGTGGCTGTAATATTAGTTTTATACTCTTCATTAATTGCTTTGATCCATTCCACTCCCACAATGGAATCTAATCCCATTTCAATAAACGGTTTTTCTA
>JAAEPI010000890.1 GCA_024232835.1 Cytophagales bacterium | reverse complement strand
TGCGAAAATCATGATTTTGCATTAAAACTATCCAATGATCTGGAAAGAATTGGCATATCAACATGGTTGGACTCTAAAGATCTTATTCCAGGGCAAACGTGGGAAATTGAAATTAAAAAAGCTATAAATGAATGCTCACACTTCATAATACTGCTTTCACAACATTCAGTTTCAAAACGAGGTTTTGTACAAAAAGAACAAAAAATGGCTTTAAATGTAGCTGAAGAACTTCCACCAGGAGAAATATTTATCATACCAGCTCGACTTGAAGAATGTGAAACGCTATATTTAGAAATAAATAAACTTCACGGGGTAGATCTTTTTCCTTTGTGGAGAGATGGGTTTTCCAAAATTTTAGAATCCATTTTCAATAATCCGAAAAAATATGAAAAACAGAGAGCTGTTTATAATAAAACTCTCAACAATTATTTTTATAATAATAAGATTACCATCTTATCAGTCTTTCTAATTTTAGGATGTCTTATCATTATATTGATGGGAAAAAATATAACATGGCATGAATCAAAAATAATTTTAATCTTAAGCATTTTGGGCTTTCTTATAATATTTGCGAGATTCGTTCAGATTGTCATTGATGAAATAAGTGAAGTACGTTCAAAAAAAGGTATGGCATACACTTCAGCCCCAATAATTGATAACTATAATTCTAAGTTGCATTTTCCAAATGACAGTGAAATACAAAAATATGGTGTTGTTAATTCAGCTTTAATTCGTATCGCTACGGATGAAGAAATTATAAATTATGACCCTAAAGTTAAACGACTTGTTGGTACTATAAGAGACATGGTTAGGAGTGGTGATTTGCTTTTATTAACTATTTTACACGAAGCGATTTCTATTCCGATAGATACGTGGTTAAAGTCAATTCCTGAGATGACAAAAGATGAGCTTAGTGATCTTTCTTTGTGGCTTGATTATCAGAAGAAACACTTTGATGATATATCACCATCTTTGGATGAAAATTCGGCTTATGCTGATGACATATCACCTTACGATTTTGTAGATGCCATACAAGATGGTATTTCAATGCATTTAGATGTAGATGGGGGAGTGGCTTAAGCCAGTTAACCAATCATTCCAGCGGGTGCGACATGAAGTTACTGATTTAATTGCTGATACTGTCGCAAGACAGTAGTTCAGCCTGCCGTGCTGTCGGCAGTTTCTTACCCTTCGTGCATTTCCAGTAACGGGTTTGTGCGAGAGCAGAGGGGACAATGAACCCCTTGAACCGGAAGGTTCAGGAGAACGAACCGTGAGGCAAGTTCAACTCTGGCAGCGTCACGCCGGAACGGGAGCTGAGAAAGGATGATACGGATAACATATGTGAACTGCTTTAACTGTCGTCAATGATGATGAGCCAAAGGCGCTGAAAGGCTCAGACCAAAAGGTAAGGGGTATGGTCGGAACGCTCCGCTGTCGTTCCGCGCAGCCTGCGATTCCCCCGGCGGATTGGCAGATCCTAAGTCATTCAGATATTGAATCATCGGAACATGGTAAGCCCGTACTTCTCCTCCATAGAGAGGTAGGAAGCCGTAAGGTGTACCAAAGGGAATGCGGGTAAGGGAGGTCGGAGAAAGCGAATGCCGTCCTGTAACGGGGCAGATAGCGGTTCAAAATTTGCCGTGACTTGAAAGAGTGCAGACTTCAGACTGGTGGCGGATTACGAGAAAAATTGAGAAAGGTTTAACCGCAGCGGCACGGATAGACAGCGGGCTTGCCCGACTGACGGCTCTGCGGGCGATTTTCGTAAGCTCGGTATCAATCCGTATCGTAAAGTCGGTGAGTTTTCCTCTGACACGCCGGCGGGTGCTTCACGGTGTCTTATCGCTGCTTGAGCCGCATGCTGGGAAACTCGCATGTTCGGTTCTCAGGGGGCTTGGGGATGGTAACATCCCCCGGCTACCCGACACGGCGTGGGCTTCCGCTCCACTCCAGCCTACGCCGCCGCTGAATTCGTCGTTATGGCTCATCGTAATAAGGAGAATCTGATGTCGGAGATAATGGAAAATAACTATTCACAAATGAAATCATATATGGAAAGGAATAGGTTCCCTTTTACTGAAAAGGATGAATCAAACTGCAAAAGGCTCAATGTACAACATGGAAAGTCAAAATGCACAGTTAAAGTTTATACAACCGGAACCATACAACTTCAAGGGGCAGAAAGCAAACTCAAAGAATCTCTCCAGCATGCGAAAGATGCGATTGACAGAGAGGAAAATATTGGCGAGGTTTTACCCTTTGAGATTGAAAGATTTCCTGAAGTTCTCCGTGAGCGAATCGCAGGCATTGATCCGGTAATACTAAGGTTTGTTGAAGAAGCAATTATTACTGTTAAAGCTGGCTCGAATCTTGGCTGTGCATTTCTTTTGGGAGGTGCGTCAGAGAAATCCATTTTGATGTTAATTGATACTTATGCTCAGTCAATTCCGGATGAAAGTATGCGTAATCGTTTTATATCAAGAACTTCTGGTAAGTTCATCTCAAAAGTATTTGATGAGTTTAAACGATCTTGGAAAAGCTCTTTAAACAAGCCATCTGGATATGGTTGGACCAATGATATAGAGGTGAAAATTGAGCAAGTATTTCAATTTTGCAGGATTTGCCGAAATGAAGCCGGACATCCGCATTTGCCTCCAAATTTAGATAAAGGAGTGCTTCTTGCCAATATGGGGCAGTTCGTGAAATATGTGGAGGATTTATACGAATTGATACGATTTTATCAAAACAACGAGGTACAATTTTAGCCATAACCCGGCTCCAGCGGACAAATGTGGGCTTCCGCTTCGCTCCAGCCCACATTTGCCGCTGACTTTTGCGTTATACCTCTTGTAGCATTTTAAATTAATAAAGAAATAATTAATGATTAAACGAGTAAGCCAAAATCAGATTGATTTAGAAGTTAGAGATGGTTATCGCCCATTAGCTATTGAATCAGGAATAACGATACTTCCTTTTTCAGAATTAGGTGATCGAGAATTTGAGTTACTATCATATATTCTTGTTCAGAGAGAGATTCAAGACTCAAAATA
>JAAEPI010000889.1 GCA_024232835.1 Cytophagales bacterium | reverse complement strand
CGCCGCGGCCCTCTTTCCCCCGCCTTCATGTCTCATTTGCGTATCCCAATAATATTATTGTCCCAGCCCGACTATTCGAAGGTAACAGTCGGACCTAACCAAAGAATCTTTAGCAAAGTATTTTTGATGGAAATAGCTTTCTGATTATTTTAGCGTGAAACGTCCGGTTTCGCCAGTAAGATACCCGGATAGATAATTCTTGAATGTGCTTCGCCATTAAGAACACCCCGGGGTAATTGGCGAAACTTTTCATTTTAAAATTGTTTGTTTTAAAAATGTAACGTCAAATTCGATCTAGATCGATTTATAGCTAGCTAGCCATCTATCCTGACTCCTAGGTAGATATATATTGATATGCTATAGCTAGTTTGTATCTAGGTCGTTCCTCCAGTCCATCCTTGATTGTACTTGTCCATAGTTCTCCCCTTGACACGTTTCTTCTTCTTCTTCGCTTCTTGTAACCGTGAAGACTTTCCTTTTCTTTTTGTTGCAAATATATTTCTTTATCTTCTTCGATAATACATCATATTGAATAATATAATTCAATCAATATAAATAGTATAGTTTTTCAATTGTCTCAAATACTATTACTTTCTTCTAATAATGTTCCTAATATATTCTCATGAATATATTTCCTAATAGTAATTAATATTTCTCCTATATAGATCCATATCATTATCTTCATAAGGATACTTATCATTCTATGATTCACATAAAATAAATAAGAGTATTTCTATGACGATAAGAATCATCTAGATATCTTTTGTAGAAATTTCTTCTTATAAGAAATTTCTTTTTAATTCCTCTTTTCAATCTTTTTATTTCTCTTTTATTTTTCTTTTAGATTGAGATAATTTACAAAATGGCGTCACTGCCCCCATTGATTGATTTTCTTATTCAAAGAATTCTTCATAGGCTTCTTGCAACGCAGTGTCTTCTTCTTGGTGTTCTTGAAGGTAGTTTCGACATAATTGTGAAACGTCTTCCACCAACGTGGTCAATGGTTCCCAGGTGTTATCAACATCGTCGGGAAAACCATCCCATGCGGTAAGTAATTCAATACTCCCGTCATCCGCGAATCTCCAATCGACGAATGCTCTAATGGTCCATGTACCATAATCGTTAACCGCTCCCGCAATAACTGCCGCGGAAAGATGAATCTTGTTGCCCGCCAAACGTCGCGTTCGCGCAATATGTGATTGTATCACCTTGCTGTCAGGATGCCCCATCAAACGCACACGCAATACAAACTTTGATTCGAATCCCATAACTTGATATGGTCCATTCCATCGTAGCTGGAGTTTATGCTTTAAATGAACTTCATGTCGTGCCACCATAACGTAGTCACCGACTTCAAAGCGTGGCATGATCAAGTTTTTTGCTTGTCGTTGTCGTTTAGTAACTCGTTGTTTTCTTAGATCGCGCACTTCCATGTGTACGTTGTCTATTTCTTTTCGTAGATCAGTCGTATAGCGATCTATCATTGCTCGTTGTGATTCGTGCGTGTCGGCATCTCTTAACTGTTCGCCGCGCCAAAACACTAAATCAACTGTCGTTCGGATCTTTCGTCCGAGCATGACTTCGTTAGGACTTCGTCCTCCCAACGTTGGCCTCGGGTGATGATTCAAAGAATACACCACTGATGGTAATAGTAAATCCCAATCTGTAGGATTTAGTTGTAATTCAGCTATCAAAACCTTCAAAGTTTTTAAAACTTCTTGGCACATGCGTTCCACCGCGCCATTTGCCCATGGGCAATAAGCCGTGGTAAACTTATGCTGAATTCCTAGATCTTCTGCCAACTTGGCTAATGCGCTGTTTTTAAAGTGTGAGCCTCCATCTGAAATCCACCGCTTTGGTAATCCAAATCGCCCTGCCCATGAAGGCAAACTTCTTGCCGCTGCAATTGCTGTAGCCGCTGGAGTAGCTGTAATCT
>JAAEPI010000888.1 GCA_024232835.1 Cytophagales bacterium | reverse complement strand
CCACGATATTTCCAATCCCCAGTTTAAATATTCCACCGTGCAAAAAGAGAATACCAGTCCGGTTATGTCCTCAATGGATTTGGTCACGGTGGCGAGTACTAAGGGTACGGTTCCATTCCCCACGAGTCCATTCGCAGAAGATGCGCAAAAATTGATGAACGCGTATTTTTTACTATTCGCATCATCCCCAGGGAAGCTAATTTTGTCCACAATTTACGATCGCAGAACTCTAGCTGACGGGTTGCGAGATCTCAAAGACCAGGCTCAGTTCAATAATGGTCAGCTTATGGTGTCTCTCGCAATAATCACGTACCAAGGTCCCGTTGGAAACGAGTCCTATTATGGTTATGAACTCCAGACACCGTTGCATTCCGAAGCGGAACTCAGATTGAGAACGCTGAATTGGGCTATTCCCCACGATGATTCGCACCCATGGGCTATACTCCTCATTGTTCAGCCATACAGGGGCATCCCTTTGATTTTCAAATTGTCCGATTTTGGTATTACTCATAATGTCCCCAATAAATTCACCCACTTCCAGATGACATTCCCCAAAGAGTTGAATTCCGTGCTTAGACAGTGCACGATGATACTCGTCGATAATAAAGATGAAATGGCGAGGGCATTGACCGCAGCCTACGGGAGAGATTTCCCATGTTTTGAAGGTTGGAGGGTTGTCGAACTCCCCTTTTTGAATAACACCAGCAACATTGGTGATAAATTAAACTCGCTTTCCATGAAAGACGCTCGAGCAAATCCAAGGCCAGTTCCCCGGCATTTGATTCGCGATATAGCGCAACATTTGATTTTCGATCCCCTCCGGTTTGACACAGATGATGTCTTTGCCCAACGAATGGCCAACCAAAAAGATAAGAAACAAATGGCCGCGGGTTTGTTGTCCTCAGGTCCAATGAATGATGGCTGCATGTTGAATGACCACAATATGATGTCCCACATGACAGGTCTTACCCAAGCGTTGTGGCTAAATTTTTTGGCCGAAGTGATTTTTCACCCCAATTATATGGCCCAGTTGACTACCGAGCAAACAAGTTCCTCATTCGTCCCCAATGAGTTCATAAAAGAGGGTATTACGGCGATACAACGAGACTTGTACCGAGAAGGGTATAAGATGGAGAAACACAAATCCCCATACAACGCGCCAGCTGACGATTTTCTGAAACAGTTGGAGAGCGCAGTCCCCGGGTTGTTGTTAGAACTCGAAGAGTTTTTCAATTCAATGAGAGTCCACGCGATATATCTTTCCCTAATCGATTGTGGTTCGGTTTCCCCTCATACTCTATTTTCCAAATTTTTGCGCGACCACAGCGGGAACAATAGGCGCATGGAACCTTATTTTTTGGCCCTTCGAGTAATCCTCATGAATTTTACAAAAGACCACACTAGGTAATTATCGATAGCCCAAGTCCAGTGGCTGATGATCGGTAGTGCGAGCTG
>JAAEPI010000887.1 GCA_024232835.1 Cytophagales bacterium | reverse complement strand
GCATCAATTCCCGCTCGGAGGGAATATTCTCAAGGAACAGAATAAGCATCAACTTCATCAAAACTATAGGGTCTATTGAAGGATTGCCTCGACTACCGTAGAAATGCTCTACCTGTGGACGAACGAAGGAAAAATCGATTATATCATGGATTCTCCGTAGGGGATTATCTGGCCTAATTCGCGCATCAAGATCTATCAAACTATAAAACAATTTGGGATGGCGCTGTTGCTTGCATCCTAACATAATTTACCTCCTTGCATATTCTGCTAGAATACAAAGATTATACCGAAAATTGCCGAATTGGGCAACAGGCCCTAGTTCCTTTGGGGATTGCATGTGTCTTTCGTGTGTGCTCTAAATATGCTGTATTCTCAACTCCCATCCGAGGTGCTCCATGAAATTATTTAATCATTTCAAGGCCATATGTCTTCTTCATTTTGATCATTCTTTATTGGATGCCAAAGTGTTTTTTTAGGAACTGTACCTGGGCGGCGTATTGTTCATTTCGCGACTTGAAGTCGGTATCCATTTTG
>JAAEPI010000886.1 GCA_024232835.1 Cytophagales bacterium | reverse complement strand
GCATCACAGAATAACGTGAACTTTTTTGAATAATCTGGCAGAATTAACAGTGGCGACTCGCATAACTTTTTCTTTAATGTGTCAAAAGCTTGCTGTTGTTCAGTGGACCAAACAAATTTAGTATTTTTCTTTGTGAGAGCATATAATGGTGCTGCAATTGACCCGAAATTAGCAATGAATTTGCGATAGTAACCCGCCAGGCCACAAAATGACCTAATGGCTTTTACATCTTTTGGCACAGGAAAATTCTGAATGGCATGAAGTTTCTTTGATTCTGGACGAATCCCCTCTTGACTAACAACATGTCCTAAGTATAAGACTTCAGAAGCAGCAAAGGTGCATTTCTTTGGCTTAAGTTTTAGATCATACTGCCGTAGTCTATCAAATAGTGCTCTAAGATTCTGCAGATGTTCCTCCCATGACTTTGAGAAAACAATAATATCATCTATGTAACAGAGCACTCCAATCAATCCTCTGATGACCTCTGCCATGTGTCTTTGGAACGTTGAAGGTGAATTGCATAGCCCAAAAGGCAAACGAAGGAATTCAAAGAGTCCTCCATGGACAACAAATGCAGTTTTTTCAATGGAATCTTCTGCAACTGGGATTTGCCAAAATCCAGAAGATAGATCGAGTGTTGATAAATATTTAACATTTACTAACTCGTTCAACGTTTCATCAGATCTTGGAATGGGGAAGTTGTCAACTACAGTAACATTGTTAAGTCGTCTGTAATCAACCACAAATCTATATGTTCCATCACTTTTCTTAATGAGGATAATGGGAGAAGAGAATGGGCTTCCACTAGGGCGTATTATCCCTGCTTCAGTCATGTCCTTGATATGTTGATCCACTATTGGCCTCTGAGCGATTGGTATGCGATATG
>JAAEPI010000885.1 GCA_024232835.1 Cytophagales bacterium | reverse complement strand
GACGCAATTTGATTATGGCATCCACATCTTCCATTGGTTGTACATTCAGTCTTATTACTGCACTACTGCAGCTTCTGAATGTGTCCCATTTCTTGGCCGATATGATGTCCAGCTGTGTTCCCCAATCAAATTCCAGATTTTTGCCACTTTCATTCTCGGCATAACCCCAATTTCTTGGATCTGGAAGAATTGTGGCTTTGGAAATTGATTTATTCCAGACACTTGCTTGATACATTGATCGTTTCAGCTTATTGATGAAGGTGTGCGAAGACGCGAAGTCATAGGCAGTTTAGTCAGTTGTTTACCTTTGTGAAGGAAAAGCTCTAATCTTGCATCATTTATTGAGGTTGAAGGTTCCCAGAACATAGAACTAATGAATCTTTCAACAACAGCGGTGTCAGGATTTTCAGTCAATGACAGAAAATTCAAATTTAGCGTTGTAAGATTAGCCATTGCTGTCATTATGGATGTATCACTTTCTAGCCATTTTTAAAAGTTGTGTGCTTTGGAACACCGAAGAGTGACGTAGTAGAATCGCATCCTG
>JAAEPI010000884.1 GCA_024232835.1 Cytophagales bacterium | reverse complement strand
TATTACATTACTTAATGATAGTTGTATAAATAATACATCAAAATAAAGAAAGCACATTTCATTTCTTCATTGGTACGATTTTAAAGAGGGATCCCCATAACGAATGTTTACGGTTATCAGAAAAGGATGAATTTTATGAATGGAAATCACGCCAAACCTTTAATAGATATCGATCCAACTGAAACACGGGAATGGATTGATTCCCTTCTCAGTGTTCAATCTCTACAGGGTAATGAAAGAGTGAATTTCCTACTTAGAACACTCGAAGAAAAAGCAAGATTAGAAGGGCTTACCATTAACGATCAGCCTTTTTCTTCCTATCAAAATACCATTCCTTTGGCGTTGCAGGGGATCTACCCTGGTGATCTGGAAATTGAAAATCGGTTGACATCGATTATGCGCTGGAATGCCTTGGCTATTGTTGTCAGAGCGAATGAAGCGTACGGAGGTTTAGGTGGTCACATTGCAAGTTACGCATCAGCGGCAGAGATCTTTGAACTTGGTTTTAATCATTTCTTCCGAGCCAGAACCCCGAATTTTGGTGGTGAT
>JAAEPI010000883.1 GCA_024232835.1 Cytophagales bacterium | reverse complement strand
TTGGAGTATAAAGGAACTAAGGTCCTTGCATTTGGAGCCATGTTTACCATAATCTTTAACCTGATAATGAAGGTCGAATTTGCATACTGAGTTCAAAACACCTGGGTGAACAAAGCCATGTTTTGAGGTGGCTTAGGTATCAAAATGTAGCAAAATATGTTGTGCGTTAGTCACAAACTGAAAATATGGCCCAACTGGACCTATTTGATAGTTGTGCAGCCGAGAAACAATCAGACACTGGTTTGCCTCATTCTGGCTCCAAAGCACCAGCGAGTTGCCTCATTCTTTGCTAATACAATTTCGAACTGCTTTGCTATGCTATGCTTCGCTGATTAGAAAATCTACTTCGATGAGTGTTAACAAGTTCAGTGTAGCAGTTTTACACTGAATTGGCATACACTAGCATTAAAAGTGCAGTTCTTTGACCAAGTGGCACTGCAAGCACACCCTCGACTGCCTCAACGTGGCAAAACAGTGTCACGTGTGTATTATGGCCTTCCTCAAAGCAACAAAATGAATCTGTTTGGTGTAGCTACATTGCAAAGTGTTTTCAAGACCATTAAGATTGTTTTGATAATGACAATCGCCGAAAAACATGATTATCAACTAGAAAATTATTAGGCAACTCGAGTTGCCTCATGGTCGTCTCCAAGCCAGAATGAGGCAACTCAACCCTTTTTGTTAAATATCTTTTATTATGAGAGGAATTCCAACAAATAAGCTGTGCCATGGTTTGTAGGGCTCATGTAGAAACCTACTACTACCAATAACTCAAAACTGCCAATTTGCCGAGTTCCCTCATTCTGGCTCCAAGCCCTCGATATGCAGTAAGCCTTAAGCTTCAGTCTCCGAGTTCACAATGATAGTGCCCAAACACTGATGCGCATGCATAGAAATGCAATCGTTTGGCACAATAGGGAAAGCCCATTTGCTTTCCTGTATGTATGATCAGTTTCAATCTGAAGTAATTGAGAGAGAAGAAAGTCGGCAAAAGAGACTGGAAGAAAATAAACAATTGCAAGCCAATGGATTGTCTAA
>JAAEPI010000882.1 GCA_024232835.1 Cytophagales bacterium | reverse complement strand
CGTGTGATAGGAATATTACCATGAGATTGGGATTCAGGCCTAAAGCGGGAACATCTGGGGTCTATATTTATATCAATCTATATAAGGAAATGCTTATGGAATTAGATTGCTTATTGAATACCTTTTCTTTTATGATGCAGATTCTCTAAAGGATTAACATGTAATGATCGGTCAAGAATTTGGTAAAAGCAAGCAACTAGAAGTTTTTTTTTTGCTCAGCTGTAAGTTCATTGTAATTCAAATTGAACAAAACAATTAGCATACTAACGAACGGTATAAGAATTCGTCAAAAGCAAGCGAAGCGACCGGCAGACACCCCGGGTTTTTTTAATATCACTCGTTTATTGCGTTGAATTGCGTTTCAGTACTCTCCCCCGGTCAAAGAAGGCAACCGATTTATCGGTTTTTGGTTAAATTATCTATATCTGCTACACGTTTGTGGACATAGATGGCCAGACCTCCGCCCCTGCCCGAATTCCGTATAGGATCCTGCAGAAATGGTTCATGGAATCCATCTAATACTAAATCGCT
>JAAEPI010000881.1 GCA_024232835.1 Cytophagales bacterium | reverse complement strand
TTGTTTATACAAGAAATGAAGTTCTGTCAAACGGTTTAAATCATCTTTAAGATGCTGCAACGCTTTGTCATCACCTTCTATTAATTTATTTTTTTTGAGACTTTCTAAGATTCCACTGTCATCGTAAGGGCCAGTTTCAGGAGCAATCAGTGATAACACTGTTGGCAAATACCGCTGCTTGGCATGTGACCATAAGTGCTTGAAGTGAACATATAAATCCGTTTCAGCGAAAAACTGGTTTTTAGCATCTTCTAAAATTGAAGATTTAACATTTCGGTCTAATTGGCGTTGATTTAAAATATCAGCTAGTTTGGATAAAATCCACTTGAGATAGAAAGGTTTCCTTCCCGTCCAATTGAAGATTGAATCATACAAGTCAGGTTCAATGACCGCTCCCATCCTTGTCAGGGCGTCATTGATCAATTGCCAGGCAACATCGGAATTCAAGCATTCTAACCTGTGATGGCTGAATGCATTAAAAAATGGGGACCATTTACTGTTGCTGGAGAGAGTATATAGCACA
>JAAEPI010000880.1 GCA_024232835.1 Cytophagales bacterium | reverse complement strand
TCTGAGGATTTTACGAAGATTTTTCCTTGATGGTAATTTTCAATGATCCGCTTGGTTAAAGCCAACCCCAACCCCCAACCTCGCTTCTTTGTTGTAAAACCTGGCTTAAAAATTTGATGCATTTTAGACTTGGCCATTCCTTTGCCTGTGTCGGAAATGTCAATGGCGACTCCATCATTTATTTTCATTATTTTAATGTCAATGGCTCCCTTTCCACTCATTGCATCTGCAGCATTCTTTGATAGATTTTCTATCACCCAAGCAAAAAGTGACTTGTTAAGGTCTGCGGTAATTTCGTTATTTGGAAACGCCCTCACCGATAGTTTAATTTTTGTCGACAATCGAGTGCTTAAATAGGATACGTTTTCTTCAACTACCCTTGTTACGTTTTCTTTAGTCAGTTTTGGCACACTCCCGATGTTCGAAAATCTCTCTGCTATTATCTCAAGACTTTTTACGTCTTTGTCGAATTCTTTCAACACCTCAATCTGATCTGGATAGGTAATCTTAAAAAATTCCGACCAGGCCATCAACGAGCTTAAAGGTGTGCCCAACTGGTGAGCAGTTTCCTTTGCCAACCCAACCCATAGACGATTTTGCTCTGCAGTTCTGGAGTAATTGAAAAGTGAAAAAGCAACCAAAATAAAAACGGCAATGATTGTTAACTGGACATATGGATAATACGCAAGCTGCGACAGTAAAATGGAGTTTTTATAAAAAATGAACTTTTTCCCAAACACCTCATCTGAAACCTGAAGTGTTATCTCCAGCGGTTCGTGTTCTCCACGCATCTCCTCAAGCACCCTTCGTAGATAGGTCTGCCTTTTATCAACGTCGGTTTCCGAATCTGCTCTAGGAAGATTACGATACTGACCGGGATTTTCATTTTCGTCTGTCAGGATAACCGGAATCGTCGTATTTGACAAGACAATTTCATCCAGCAATAAGATAATATTAGGGTTTTCATTTTCGTTGGCCAGATATTCTAAGGTATGCGCATATCGTTCTATTTGATTACGTTCGCGCACTTTGATTTGTCGCACGAGCATATCTGTGTAAATAATGGATCCCCCACTTATCAAAAGTGCAAAGCCGAAAATCAACCATTTTCTTGACGGATTGCTCGGTTTAAGTTGTAGTGCTGGTACTTCTTTGAATCTTCCCACTGTTGCAATTATCCAATTGGAAAGATAATCAATGCAGGATTAATTTTTTTGGAAAAACCATTTCGCCAGCGTCTTATAATTCACCTTTGTGCCGTGCATAAGTATGCCTACACGATATATTCTACTGGCCAACCATATTGTGAAAATGAAGCCTCCAACTAATAATGACATTGACAACAAAAGCTCCCAAACAGGCACACCAAATGGTACGCGCATCATCATCACAACAGGCGAGGTTATTGGTACCATCGACATCCAAAATGCAAATGACCCATTGGGTTCTACTAGAACCACACCGAGAGAGGCAATAGATGCTATCAAAGGAAGAGTAATCGGAAACATAAATTGCTGTGCATCTGCATCGCTATCCACTGCTGATCCAACGGCAGCAAACAAAGCTCCATAAAGCAGATAGCCTCCAAGGAAAAAGAAAATGAACGCAAATACTGTCATCGTGGTATTAATTGATTCCAGAGCCGCAAGTACTTCGACCATGTCGCTTCCTGATGTCGCCTGGGCCTGCTTCATTTCCTGCATGCTCGAAAAACCTGCTACACTAAGTCCAATCGTACCAAGTAGCATTGACAAAATAATCCACATGGCAAATTGGGTAAGGCCTACCGAAGCAATTCCAATCACCTTCCCCATCATCAAATGAAATGATTTGGTGGAAGACAGGATAACTTCTACAATTCGACTGGTTTTTTCTTCGATGACACCACGCATACACTGAGCCCCATATATGAATACAAACATGTAAATCATGAAAGCCGAGATATATCCCACAATAGTAGCGGCCTTCGAGCTACTTTGCTTTTCCTCGCCTGATCCAGTTAGATTGATAGTAGAGATACTGATATCAGCTTCCAAGCTCGCAATTACATCCTGGTTCAAGCCTGAACGCTCTAATTTTATGTCTTCAATTTTTCTTTCAATTCTCCTTTCAACAAAAGTAGTGAGTTTGATACTTGGATTTCCTGGGGCATAGATGGTGACTCCAGCGGCACTATCCAGATTGTCCATTTTAGGGATGTAGACCAATCCATCAACAACTTTAGCACTTACCCTGTTTTTTGCAGAATCAAGAGAAATATTCACATGCCGATATATCTCATCGCTAGTAGAATCCGATTTAAAGGTATCAATGAAGAGTTCACTCTCATCCAAAATTTCGATGGTCTTACTTTCTCCACCCCTTGAAGAGAGGTAACCAATTAACACGAAAACCCCAACAAAGACCAAAGGCGCAAGAAAGGTCATGATAAGGAAGGATTTTTTCATTACTCGTGACAGGTATTCTCGTTTGATGATTAGCCAAATATTATTCATTGTCAGCTCCTTTCACTTTAGATATAAATATGTCGTTGATGGATGGAATCCTCTCAATAAATGAGTGTATTTCCACCTGATTGATCAATTGCTTCAATATGTCGTTTGGGTTTGGATTTAAATCACTTTTCAAGGTTGATCTGGTAAGCCCAAAATCAGTCTGTTCCGTCCCGACGATTTCCAATCCTTGAATGTTGTTCAACGTTCCCTTATATTCTAACAGAAATGAGCCATCCTTATGCGCCTCTTTGATATCTATTTTCTTCCCATCAAGAATTTTAGTTGCATTATTTATTAAAGCGATATGATCGCAAAGTTCTTCTACGGATTCCATTCGATGAGTAGAAAATATAATAGTACTCCCATTGTCTCGAAGCTCAAGGATTTCATCCTTAATCATTTCAGCATTAACAGGATCAAAACCAGAAAACGGTTCATCCAGAATAATCAATTTGGGCTCATGAAGAATCGTGGCAATGAATTGAATTTTTTGAGCCATTCCTTTAGAAAGATCCTCCACCTTTTTTCCCCACCACTCAAGTATGTCAAGCTTCTTACACCACTCCATTCCCCTTCTCTTGGCCTCTTTGGAAGACAGCCCTCTCAACTGCCCGAGATAGATTAGTTGGTCCCCTACTTTCATCTTCTTGTATAAGCCCCGTTCTTCAGGCAAATAACCAATCGCTCGAACGTGAGACGGGGTAAGGGGTTCGTTATTGATCAGCACTTCACCTTCATCAGCATCAATTATTTGATTAATAATTCGAATAAGAGTGGTCTTCCCTGCTCCGTTAGGACCAAGTAATCCAAAAATACTTTGAGAGGGGATCGAAAGATTTATATTTTTCAGCGCCTGATGTTCGCTATATGCTTTCGAAATGTTATTAATACTTACTACGTCCAATGGGTAATTATTTGATTGCAAAGTAACGCCAAATCTAGTGCTCGACCGTCGAATTTAGATAAAAAAAACCAGCCGTATTCGGAAATTTATTGATTCAAAAATTGTAGTCAACATCTCGCTATGAATTATCGAAAGGACTAAATATCAGTTTCTCTACGTAGTATCAAGTACGTGAAATTACTAATTCAAGCTAAGTTTAATCACGTAATTATTTAATATTTTATTAAACATATGCAATTCCACTTGCGTTTAGAACATCAATGTTTTTGCTTTGGTATGGAACAAATTTGAAAAGTCATGGATATCCAAAGAAGTAGAATTTATTGCTAATAATATTTCATTCATTGATCCTGTTCGTAAGCAGGTGGTTATAAATCATTTGAAGTTGTT
>JAAEPI010000879.1 GCA_024232835.1 Cytophagales bacterium | reverse complement strand
ATATCATTCACCCCGGACTTCAGCCCGGGGAATGAAGGATATGCAGTCCTTCCCCCCCCGCCGCCTTTTTCTCGATCGGTTTTTCTTTGAACGGGCTGACGTCGAATATTCTGAATGGGAGACCAGAGATTTTAACTGTACCAGAAGTAGAAGGTTTCTTTGGTGTTTTTCCAAAGAACGGAAAAATGCTCGATTCTTCATGACCTCATCATGAGTGAATTGCTTTTGACAGTTTTGAGAACACGGACATGGCTTTTCCAAAAAAGAAGCCACCAGCTTTTCTTCATCTGCAATGTTAAATTGCGGGTCTATGTTCTTATCGCTATTATTGATTTGAGCTATTGACTCAGCTATATCATAGCTTTCGCTACAGTACTCTTCTAATAGGTATTCAAATGCAGTATGTACTTCACGAACATAAGATGGTAACTTTGCCAAGACTATGCCCTCTATACTCAATTAAACATTGACACTCTTAGATAGATCATCTAAAGTAAGCCATTAAAAAGTCAAGTAATTTGTTTCACCTTAAGCTCCCTTTTGCCTTTCACGCCCCCATTTGTATTTGAAAGAGGATGCCAGGGTTGGGCGACCATTCTTCATCGTTTTCAGTGAGCGAAAGCAGGTATGATTT
>JAAEPI010000878.1 GCA_024232835.1 Cytophagales bacterium | reverse complement strand
AGCATCAAAGGGAGGAAATAGCAGATGAAAACGGAGAAGCGTACATCGAGACGATACCAGAGGATATTGAGTGGGCATCTAAGTTGCTGCGAAATGTACTGTTCAGAAAGAGCGATGAGTTGAGCGATGCATGTAGGAAATTCTATGACTATCTCAAGAACTTGAAGCTCAACAAAGAAGGCTACTACGCCAATGAAATCAGAGAGCAAAGCTCCATTCATCCGAGAACCTTGAACCGCTACCTAAACGAACTGACTGAATTTGGACGTATCCGAATCATTGGAGGCAACAAGCACAAGGGAGGATACAAGTATCAATTTGCTGGCTATACGAGCGACCAACATATTCAAGATGAGCTTGACAAGTGGATGGATACCTCGCTCAAGACGATCAACCAAGCCCACCAAAAGCAGCAGAAAAGCAAGCGAAAATCAGCTTGAAAATGAACCCAGTCGGACATGACTTAGCCAGTAGGTTACTGTCCGACTGAAATCAATGTCCAGAGGCTGGAAACCAACAAAAACCCAGTAGGACGACACAAGCCTGAAAAATGTAAGCAGGCGAAAAAAAACGGAAGAAAACACTAACGAAACCATCATGAAAAGCCCAGACAACAATCGCCTAATTCTGTACCAGTTGATCCGCCTGATCAAAGAGATCAGCCCAAAGAAGCAGGTGCAGAATCCATATGCCGATCAAATCGAAAACCTGAGTTTTTTGAACCTAGGAGATCAACTACTATTCCACGACTTACTTCAAGCCATCACCCAACTGAACGCACACAGCAGAACAAACGAAGCAGGCCAGCTAATCGCCACCGAATCCGACATGCTGAACGCACTACAACTTCTTCAACCCATCGACATCAAGAGTGTGCAGACCCATGAAAGATTACTCCATTACTTCAAAGATCAACCCTTCACTTACTTAGATGCTCAGGTAAGATTACGTATGAGTGAGGGGACATTGAGGCGAAGATTTAGAACACTCCTTGCCAGAAAGATGCTAACCAAACTACCAGAAAAATCCATGTTCAGGCAATTGTTCAAAGTGAACCCCTTCCATCAACTTCCATCTGTCATTGATGAATCCACCTTCGAGACTATGCAGGGAGAGTGGAAGGATTTTGTGGGGTTTGTGGAATTTTAGAACTCAATCAAATCAAATATGGGAATAGTTCGTTAATTTGTGGTAAAGGAATTGATCATGGGAACAGCTGAGTTAAGAATTCAATTACATCAAATCATCGATGCAGAACTAGATAGTGAAAAGCTGGAAGCTATATACACGTTATTAAAAAGTCCGAAAGTTGCTTTTGAGCCCATGTCTATGGCTGAATACACAGAAGCCATTGATACTGCCAGAAAACAGATCAATGCTGGTGATTTTAAAACCATTGAGCAACTCGAAAAAGAATCTAAAAATTGGTAAAGGGAAAGAAAAGGGTTGTTTGGTCACCCAAGGCCATCGACTCATTAAAATGGCACTATAAGTACATTGCTAAAGATTCAGTTTCTGCGGCCAAAAAAGTGAAACAGGAAATCATTAATGCATCAAAAGAGTTAAACCAATGCCCTGAGAGGTTTGCAGTCGATGAATATTATCCAAGTAATCCTGGAAATATCAGAAGGTTTTTCAGATGGAGCTACAGGGTTATCTATGAGGTCAATGAAAATACGATTGATATTTTGAATGTAGTTCATACAAGTCAAGAACCAATTCAAAAGTAACCCAAAAGCATACCCTTCGTTCCTCGCTGAACTCGTCACTCATCTACCTTCGCAAAAGCTTCGGTAGAAACAGGAAAAGCGGAGCATCTGCGGTGCGTTGGCAAGGCTGCAGTCCAGAAAAATGCAAATCTTCACGCCTTAAAACATGCGCTCCACACTGATAATTGGTTGAAGGATTACCAGCTTTGCGAAAAGCTACAGCAGGTGAAATCGGTATCAGCGAGCAGCGCATATTTAGCCACCACACGAAAAACCCTATTTGCATTTTCTTCCCTTTGCTTGCCATCCGCTCCTCACTGCGGCTGTTCTATTTTTTGTTTTTAGAATTAATT
>JAAEPI010000877.1 GCA_024232835.1 Cytophagales bacterium | reverse complement strand
GAATTAATATCCCATGAAGCAGCCTAACTTCTGAAGATCCTGGTGCAATTTTCAGCGCTCTGTTTATGGTTGATTCGAGAATCTTAAAGTCCCAGTTACTGCTCCAGAACGAACTTAATGCATGGGCCACCAGGGCAGCAGGATGGTTTGGGTTCTTATCCAGAGCTTTTAGTGCATATTCATTGGATTTGCCATCGGCCTGGTCCTTGTCCATGAATCCCCATGCCCCAAGAAAGGTATAACATTTACAAATCCCGGTGTAGGGTAATACGAAATCAGGATCGATTTCAAGTGATTGCTGGAACATCTCCATCGCCTTAATCATATTGGGATGTGCTCCTGTATTCATTTGTTCCACCCCCCTCAAATAATATTCCAGTGCTTGAATACTTTTAGTCTTGGGTGATGTTAATTGATGCTTTTCGTCCAAATTGATTTTTTCTTTGAGTCTTTCGGCGATCAGCCAGGAAATATCGTCCTGAATTGAAAAAACATCAATCAATTCCCTATCAAAAGTCTCCGAAAAGATATGAAAGCCACTGATGGTATCTATCAACTGAGCAGTTACTCTGATCTTATTCTCATATCTTTGAACCGATCCCTCCAGG
>JAAEPI010000876.1 GCA_024232835.1 Cytophagales bacterium | reverse complement strand
GGAAGAATTTCACGATACCGTCCGGTTGCTTGACGAAGTAAGCTTCGATTTAGTAGAAGTGTACGCGTTCCAACCCAGACCCAACACGAAGGCCGCCACAATGGAAGACCAAATTCCTCAGAACGTATCCAGGAGAAGATATCATACGCTGTTCATGAAAGCATTATTTAATGAGCGCGATAGAAAAAAGAAGGCCTTAAAAGTGTATCGGGAAAAGCTGCGACAGTATCATCAAGGCTCGAGCTCCTCATTCAAGACTTCGTGAAGAGTGTTCTTATGGTATTAAGGGCATTGGATAGCCTGTTTCTGATCTTATAGAGATAATACAGTTGGGGCTTGAATTCTTGAGGCTGTCCGAAATCGTCATGACATTCTACAGTTGGTGCCATTTCATCAGGATGCTGCTGAAAATAGGTATGCATAGTAGTATTGGTCATCAACAGAATAAGAGGTCGTGCTAGCGTTTTGGTTTCAAAAGAGAATAAATCCTCAACCGGTTTGTCAAAGAAATATTTTGACTTTTCCAGGAATTGGCTCCGGAGAGGTTCTTGAGAATATTTTGCTGCAAATTTGAAGACATTACTTTTTCGGAT
>JAAEPI010000875.1 GCA_024232835.1 Cytophagales bacterium | reverse complement strand
AATCTTTGTTTTGCCCAATTTCTTACCAATTGGGCTGTCAAAAAAGTCAGTTTGTCAAGAATTGTCAAGGCGATGCGCGGCACGATGAGTAAGGATATTCTCTTCCCTCATTTTAAGTACCAGGCATGAAAGCAACATTCGACGGGTAACAAATTAGGATTCCCCAATGTTTCTTCTGCTCATCCTCCAGTTAGGATTCCCCAATGCATTGCAGTAGTGCCAAAGAAAGAACAGAGATGAAACGGTGAAGGAAACAAGCAAGCCGATAAATCGATCTCCCCATCCCTGCCATCCCCATCCCTCCATTGTGAGTGTTCTTTTTGATTTAGGTCAAGGTCAAATGGATCATTGCTTTTTGGACTTTATTCCACTCTGTAGCAATCGTATTGTCGTTGTTCACATTGTTCATATGCATTTCGTTTTTGAATCAGAATTGATATTGCTGTCACTTTTGTGTGGTTTCATTTGAATTTGAAAGTAAATCTTGAATAAAAGTGGCTTTTATTTGTTCTAATGCCTCTTATGTAATGGATGGTTCTCCATTGTGTATCTAATGCCTCTTATCTAATGGATGGTTCTCCATCAGGTATTGAATGACAAGCCTGTCATGGTGTTTCGTAATTTAGTAATTTTATGCATTTTTGCTTGTATGCTTGCACAATGAGATTGTGAGATTGTACTGCGGTTTTTAAATTTGTGTGTGCAACTAAACGGGAAATCTTTTGAAGGTTGGGCTGATTTCTGGGAAGTTGTTTATAAATTAGACGGCATCACGGAGGAACAACTCTCCATGGGTGATGTTGGAGGAAGTAGCGAAGGTGCCACGGCCAATAGACAATTGTCCAATGTAATATTCCTGTCTAACATAAATTTATTTAATGCTTCTTGTCTTAATTTGAGGTCATTGCGGGTTTTCTGATGCAGGCTTCCTCAGAGACGCATCTT
>JAAEPI010000874.1 GCA_024232835.1 Cytophagales bacterium | reverse complement strand
TGTGTCCACTAAGTATCTGAAGTCCACAGTCATTATCGGAGACTCAAATACTCGCTTCCTTAAATTTGGTTCTGGTGCAGGAACATTTGGGCACAATATTCCAGGGGAGCGAATTGAGGCTATCCACAGCACTGATATCAACCCTCTTGACTGTTGTGGATATAAAACTATCATTCTCCACTGTGGTATAAATGGTATTAAACACCATAGAGTAAATTCGTCAGATAAAATGAGAAGAAAATTTGAGGAACTCAAAACTGTGATTAATCAAATTAGAGTACTGTGTCCGAAATCTAGATTAGTTGTAAGTCCGATTTTGCCAACTAGAAGCCAGGAGCTTAATAATCGTGCCAAATACTTTAACAGTTTACTATTTGAGTTTAATGATAGTTTATCATATAATGGTTTCACTACTCTTAACTTTAATGTATTTGCTGATAGGTTTGGTAACCTACGTAGCGAGCTGGGTAGGTATTGGAACCAAGAAGATCAACTCCACCTGGGTTCACAAGGTATCAGTCTCCTGGTCAGAATGATCAGAGAGAAGGTCTATAATAGTACCATATCTCCAGCTCGTTCCTACAGACCTTATAATTCTGTAGTTCAAGGTGGTGGTGTCAATAGAGTGGGTAGGGATCATGTGGCAGTGATATCACGTCAGTCCGGTACTGCTGCGACATGATTAATCTAAATAATAGCTATACACGGAAACACTGTGGGAAATATGCAAGACAGAACTCAAATGTTAATGTATATCCATATAGGGAGTGGACACAAGATAAGGAGCATGGGAGAAACGTGGGAAAACATGTTCATGACCGACAAAAGTTGTCTCCGTTTAGTCCTGAAAATTTTCCTCTTCCTATCAAATACCTAGTGTTGGATCGACAAAATTCTTGTGTCACAGAACGAACAATTTATAGTCCTCAGCAATTTATATACCCTACAATCTTCTACTATTTATATTCATATTTTGCATTGCTGGTCATGGTCACATCATCTCACCTCACAACTGGAGGGACACCCCTAGGGCCATTTTTCCTGATATCTTCTGTATCTCAGATGGGCTGTGGCTTGTCGTTTCTATGCATGTCACAAATTAAAGTTGCATTTTTTTATTTAATCTCTTATGTTATTATTAGATTGGCTAAGAAGGCACCTAATTCCTCTCGAAATTTATTACAATTGAAATTGTGCTTGTACAAAAGCCCAACGAGACTTTCACGTTTAGTTTCTTCTGTAACTCTTGGGATATTAACCTTAAACTTTCTTCTCATTGGAATTTGCAATCCCAGCATGTTAAATCCTGGCCCTCAGAGTATAAAAGTGAGCTATCAGAACGTACGCGGCCTTATACCTTATTCCCAGTTAAATAATCCTCACCCAAACCTAGATAGAGCGAAGATATTGGAACTAAATGCATACTTGAACAGTGCAAAGCCAGACCTACTCGTGTTAAATGAAACATGGCTTAAAAAGTCTATTAAGGATCCTGAAGTGATTGGAAATGTAAACTATAATATGTATAGGAACGACCGATCGCAGCTCACCCATCCTGCTGATCCAAATAATCCGAACAAATTTAGAAAATATGGTGGTGGCGTTCTAATTGCGGTAAAGTCAAATATTGCTGCTTCCATCAAAAGGCTTAGTATGCGGAAAGGTGCTGAAATACTGGCCATTGAATTGGATATTGGTGGTAATAAATATGTTTTCTGTACAGTGTATAGGGTGGGCACCTTAGGAGAAAACAACCATAATAGCATTGTAAATTCTATTAAAACATTTTATGGAGGAAGAAATCATAAAAAAGTCTTTATTATTGGTGATTTTAATCTGAGCACAGCTTCCTGGCCAGTTATGGAGGACCATCCCAATATGTGTAACCACCTTGATAGGCTATTTGTAAATTCCTTTGAAGAATTGGGATTACACCAATGTATTAATGTACCAACACACTGTAAAGGTAAGACACTAGACCTTCTCCTTACCAATACAACATCTCTTGTCTCCAATGTCCATGTTTCGGAGCATTCTGCTATATGCAAATCTGATCACTTTCCTATCTCATTTGAAGTTAAAGCTAATGTAAAAATCAAAAAAGCTCCTAAAAGAAAAGTCTATAATTTTAAGAAAGGGAATTGGGATCGGTTGAATGATGATCTGAGGGGTGTCCCCTGGAGTAGCCTCATTGACCGCACAGAGCCAGAATTAGCATGGAGATCGTTTAAATCTATTCTTTTTAAATTAGTTGACAGAAATATCCCTACAATAACTCTAAAAGGTAATTTTGACTCCCCTTGGTTTGATGCAGAATGTTATGATGCATATAGGGATAAGGAGAGAGCTCATAAGAAATTTAAAAAGTATGGTGGTCTAGA
>JAAEPI010000873.1 GCA_024232835.1 Cytophagales bacterium | reverse complement strand
GTTCATCTCAAATAATGAGTTATCCACTGATGGCATCTTTGAGTTGATGAAGCGAGCAAAAAGCAGCAGCTCTTTGACAAAACAATATATGCCGTTGTGTTCCTTCCCATCTTTGATGTTCATCAATTTTACGAAAGGGGTTCGTTTTTTAACATTGACTTCAATAGTCCAATAACTTGATCTTGATTGCAGCAAGGGCAGTTGAATCGCACTGATGTTGCGTAGGGCAGTGTCAGCATAAGTTTTCTTCGATAACAATTTCTCCGCATTCGATTGTATCATTTTCAAAACATCCACCACAAACAAACTTGCCTCGTCTTGTTTGATACCAAATACATTATACACCTCCGCCTGACAGTCTCGCATATTGCATGTCTTGTACTCATCTTTAGCTTGATAGATGGCTTTGTAGCGACCAACGGCAAGTCCCTGGTTCCGTTTTACTAATGCGTTTCTTTGATCTGTAATCTTCCCCTTCTCTTGCTCGGTCATTGAAGTAAAGTGTGTAGTAGATCGACTCATCTTGACTTTGTAATAATCTTGAATACTGAGATGAACCTTCATCGACAACGTTCAGTGTCAAAATGAATTATCATGATTGTTTTCCCCTTATACACCTTGTAAGTCTGGCAAAAGAAAATATGAAAGTCATGAAAACTTATGTTTATCTCAAATGAATGAAAAGTGTTGATCGGTGAAGCGTGTTCAAACTTTCTAATTCATTTGAGCTTTACATTTAGTCTCAGGCAAAAGGGAAGGTCACCAAATTCAAGATGGCGAATCGTTCTTGATTTAGATATAGAAAAAATCAACATAAAAAATATTTAATTCAATGAATAGAATTTAACCACCTAGATAAAATTTCAAGTCGAATCACTGAGCAAGTCTGGGCATGC
>JAAEPI010000872.1 GCA_024232835.1 Cytophagales bacterium | reverse complement strand
CTACAAGATCTGTTTCCATCAATGAGGAGGCCGTGATGAAGACAATGAACATGCATTGCAACTCGGTGAAATAGTGTATAGACATGCAAAAGATTGTGGAATACCTGAAGAAAGTCTTTGTAAAGAATATAAGGAGGCAAAGGATTTGTATGTGAAAAACAAACAAAACATAGATGTTGAGAATGTGATTCTATGTTCCTGGCAAGAAAGCTTACTCAAATATATCAAACCTAGTTACAGAGAAGTTATCTGGGTTATTGGACGTAAAGGAAACGAAGGGAAAACATGGTTTCAAGAGTTTTTAGCATCAAAGTTTGGATGGAGCAGAGTCATTTGTGGGATGGACATCAGGATGAAAAAATCAAGCATTTGTCATATCCTTAGCAAAAGATCCTTGATGACAACCGATATATTTCTGTTTGATGTTGGGAAAGCTAAAACAGAAGATGACATGAATTATGAATTGATAGAACAAGTGAAAAATGGAAGAACGCTAGCCGGCAAATTTGACTCCAAGGAATTAAAATTTCATACTCCTAACATAATTGTAGTGTTCAGCAATGAGATGCCAGACGTAGATCAATTGTCAAAGGATAGATGGAAGATATTTCAGATACGTGATGACGAATTGTTGGATGCTACAGATAAATATGTGTAACAAATCCATGAGTAAAAGAATAAAGTGACATTGTAATACTGCATTTTCATTGACCGATTGTAATATGTACCCCAAAATGGGGTACAAAGCCTATATGTACCCCAAGTACCCCAAATGGGGTACATGTGGGGTACACAAGTGTAACCCATCCTGCAATATTTTCAAGACTGGACATAGCCTACGGAAGCCTCTGACACACAGAATAACCCCCTCATTGGTTGAGAGAAATAAGTACCCCAAAATGGG
>JAAEPI010000871.1 GCA_024232835.1 Cytophagales bacterium | reverse complement strand
TTTGTTTGGCTAAGTAAAGTTCCTGAGCTTGTGTTTTTAATTCTTCCGCCTGGGTCCTTAGAAGATTGTTTGCCTTTCGTCTTTGCGTTAAACTTCGCCATACAAGCAAAACAAGCAGGGCCATAAAGATAAATCCGGCAATAAAAGAGTTACGGATAATACTTTGCCGTTTGGCTTCTTCTGCAAGAAGGGCATCCTTTTTTTCCTGCTCAAGTTTGATGGCTTGTTTCTCTTGGTCAAACTCATATTGATATTCCAGTCCGGTGATTTTCTTTATGTTTTCTTCGTTGAATATGCTGTCATTTAGTTGTTTATATAACACATGGTTTTCATAAGCTTTTTTGTAGTTTCGGGTAGCTGCATAGATATCAGCTAGTTGTTGATATATTTCTTTCAATTCATCAAGGACTTCATGCTCTTCAGCAATTTTGAGACTTTTGCGGGTATAACTTAGTGCCTTATTGTAGTGGTTTTTTCTTAAATAAACTCTTCCAATGACTTTTTGCGTCGAACCTGCACGTCGTTTATCATTAGTTTCCTCCCTTATTTTCAACGCTTTTTGATAATAGCTAAGTGCCAGAGAATCTTTACCGTACTCAAAGTAGCAATTACCAATATTATGAAGAACGATTCCAGTTCCAGATTTATCACCTAATTCTTCTCTTATTTTCAAGGATTGTTGATAATAGTCAAGTGCTACGGAATAATTGCCCTGGCGCATGTAGATTAGGCCAATATTGTTTAGACCAATCTTAATACCCCGTTTGTCGTTAATTTCTTGATAGATTTCTAATGCGCTTTGATAATAATCAAGGGCCAATGGAAAATTTTCTTGCCTTTTATATATGTTTCCTACATTATTCAAACAATTTGATCTTTTTTGTTTGTCACCAATTTCTTCAAAAATTTTCAATGCTTTTATAAAATAGTCCAGTGATAGGGGATAATTAGCCTGTAGTTTGAAAACCATTCCAATATTATTGAAACAACTTGCGGTTCCGTTTTTGTCTCCTATATTTTTATATATTTTCAAAGATTTTTTCGTAAAATCATGCGCGTTTTTGAAATCACTTTGCTTTAAGTATAATAATCCAATATTTTTCAAGCAAAATGCTACTCCCGAATTGTCTCCAATTTCTTTATAAATACGTATTGCCATTTGATTATAATCGAGAGCCAATGAATATTTTGATTTATAATAATAATGGATGCTAATAAGACTTAAAGTTTGCGCTTCTCCTTTTTTGAAATCAAGCGTTTTGGACAATTCCAGGGATTCTTCGATATAGCCCAAGGCTTTTTTAGGATCATTGTTTATCACCTTGTATGCCAGCTCATACAGCAAGTTGGCTCTCACCGTATCTTCCTCTGGGTGTTGTTCAAGAAGGTTTATCAGGCTGTCGACTTCTGCATTTTGGGCAGATGAAACTTGTAATGCTGATGTGACTATCAGCAAGGTGATACAACTTCGAAGAATATTGATATAGTAGTATTTAGAATTCATATATCAGTTCTTAGTGTGTCACAAATATAGAATTGGTGGTAAACCTATGATATAGAGTAATACACTTATATGCCTGTCATGTAATGACCTTACATCATTTTGAATTTTCTAAAAAAAAGTAGGATGATCATGCAGGGGATGTGATACATTCTTTAGGGGTAATAACTTGTCGAATCTGCCGTCCTAGAATAATCCTACTAATAGTTTTGATAAAATTTTTCTTGTAGTTTATACGTGCTTTTCAATGGCCACCAACATCTCTTCTTTGTCTGAAATCTTAGTAAGAGCCCTTTGGACATTGAAAGGTGCCTTCGACATTATTTAGCATCCCAATTGAACAAAAGCCACGAGTACAATTGTGTAATCAGTAAAGTTTACTAGTTGTTTTCGTTTCTCAAGTAGCCCTTTTAAGCATTTGACCTGTTTTGAGGTAATGGTTAATTGCCTTTTCCCACCATATCATTGATGATTCGAACTGATCTCCCAATTTCGTTTGAATGAAAACATTTTGATCTTCATTCAATGCTGTGTATTGGTAGGCAATGCGGCAAATGGTTGTGGTGTCATTTTCGGGTTCTAACTCAATATTTATTCTGACCACATTCTCATCTGGTGTCATTCGTAAAAATTCAATCGTAAAATTCTTTTTGTTGAATTGGGTAACGTGCCATGTTGTACTTTCACTTCCGTGATTTGGTGTTGAGAATACACAATTTTTTTCAATAAGACCGGAGTGTGAATGTATCATCTCGTAATCCCATCCATCAATCCAATCTTTTTCTCTTACAGGACACAATAGCGGGAATACATCATCAATGTTGCCAGTATTGATCTGCTTATATTTGAATGTTTTTTGAAGTCCTTTGAATTTCATGTTTGTCGGTACTTATTAAATTCTTACTCAGGCTCCATGACTACAATATCCCTCAAGGTCCTATATTTTTCTTTATAATCAAACCCATATCCAACCACAAATGCATCTGGTATTTCAAACCCCAAATAGTCAATATCAATTTCGATTTCTCTTTTGCTTGGCTTGCTCAAAAGTGAGCAAAGCTTCACAGATGCAGGATTTCTAAGGGCAAACAACTCATGAATGTACTTCATGGTTTTGCCTGTATCAACTATATCTTCTAAAATCAAAACATTACGTCCCTCAATAGAGCTAACAATATCATTATTAAGGCGGACTGCCTCCGATTTCATGCCTTTCATTCCATAACTTCCTAAATGCATGGTGTCGATTTCCACCGGTACTGTTATGTGTTTTAGTAAATCGGTTGCAAAAAACATGGAGCCTTTAAGCACAATTATGGCAAGGATATCTTCGTAATCTGCAGTGATTTCATCAGCCAGTTCTTTGATCCGTTTTTGAATGGTAGCTTCGTCGAATAATACTTTTTGAATAGGAGGGAGGTTGGCGTTCATGGATACAGATCGTTGATTAATTTTCAATACAAAAGTACGATCAATTATTCTACAGGACGAGAAATATCGTAGTTTAGGATTTGATTAATTAGTTGAATGCTTACATTGGAATGGTTCGCAAAATAATTATTGCAAGTTCTTTGATGATCTGCTTGGCATCATCAGTTGTTGGCCAGTTTGCGATAACAGGAAAGGTAATCGAAAAAGAATCAGGAGAATCTCTACCGTATGCCACAGTTAGTATCAAGAACACGACTGTCGGAACCAACACAAATCTTGATGGATTCTTCACTCTTTATAATGTACCAAGTGATACCACCACGTTGCAAGTTTCTTATGTGGGTTATGATGTACTGAAAATCAAATTATCTAAAGAGACGATTAACAGCTTGATCATTATAGAATTAGAGCCATTATCTACCAATTTGGAAGAGGTGGTTGTTTCTGCTGACGCGTATAAAGTATTGAAAGCCAACTCTGGCGTGAGCACTTCTACCTTGTCAACCAAACAATTGGCTCTACTCCCCAGCATCGGCGAAGTAGATATCTTCAGATCCTTGCAGCTTCTTCCCGGGATTAGTTCCACCAATCAAAGTTCAGCAGGCCTTTATGTCAGAGGAGGTACCCCCGAGCAAAACCTGGTCTTGCTAGATGGGATTACTGTTTACAAAGTGGATCATTTTTTTGGATTCTTTAGTGCCTTCAATGCCAATGCTGTAAAGGATGTGAAAATTTATAAAGGAGCCTACCCAGCTAAATATGGTGGTCGCGTTTCCAGTGTTGTAGACATGAAACTAAAGACAGGTAGCTTTCAGAAATCAAGCGCTTCCGCAGGTTTCAATCTGTTTGCTTTCAATGCTCAGGCAGAAACACCAATTGGTAAAAACGTTGCTATCATGTTTGCTGGTCGTCGTTCATTTAATGAGGTGATTAACAGTGGTTTATTTAGAGATTTGAGAGATAACCTATTTGGTGATAATGAATTTTCTAATGTTGAAGAATCGAATAACGTCATCATTAAAGAAGTCAATCCGGATTTTAATTTTTATGATGTAAATACTAAAGTTTCTTATCGCCCTACCGAAATGGACTTGATAACATTTAGCTATTATGGTGGAAAGGACTTTTTAGATGAGTCGAGAGATTTGAATGCAACTATCCCTGTAGGTACAGACGAAACTGAAAATCGTTTACTCACCATAGATATTCTGTCATCAACGGATTGGGGGAATAATGGAACCTCCATAAAATGGTCACGTCAATGCAACAGCAAGGTGTACACAAACTTGATCGGTGCTCGGTCAAAATATTTCAGCAAATACAATCGCGACGCTAGTCTTGCTCTTACAATTCCCGAACTAGATTCAACTATTGTGGGTGGTTCATTGAAAACACTTGAAGACAATAAGGTGAGGGATCATTCTTTCAGATTCGATCTTGAATGGAAACCTAATGCGAAACATACAATAGAGTCAGGGTTGGTCTATATCAACACGAACATTGATTATCTCAACATTCGGGATGATTCAATCAAGGTATTGGAACGAAGGGAAGAAGCGGTTTATGCAGCGGCTTATATTTCTGATTCATGGGTATTATCTGACAAGCTGACCATTACACCTGGGGTACGCCTGGCTTCCTATGATTTTTCAGATCAAACTGTTGTATCGCCAAGGTTTTCAGCTCTATATCAGTTCTCGGATCGAGTCAAATTGAAATTGGCCTATGGCAAATTTTACCAATATGTTAATCGAATTATTAACGAAAATTTATCCGAAGGATCGAGAGATTTTTGGCTTTTAGCTGACAATGATTTGGTCCCCGTGAGTAGGGCACGTCATTATGTTGTCGGTGTTTCGTACGAAACCAAGGGATGGCTCTTCGATGTGGAGAGCTACTATAAAAGATTAAAAGGGCTTTCGGAATTTACTCTTAGATTTAGAACTGCTGGTACGCTTGATCCTGAACAGCTCTTCCTTGCTGGAAAAGGGGAGGCAAAGGGATTGGAGTTTCTCATCCAAAAAAAGAGCGGACAGTACACGGGTTGGTTGGCTTACACATTGGGAAATGTAAGAAATACGTTTGATGGCTTTAATGATGGAAAACCTTTTCCGGCACTACATGACCAACTTCATGAGGTCAAAGTGGTGCAGAGCGTAGATGTGGATGATTGGACTTTGTCTACGGTTTTCATTTATGGGTCAGGCAAGGCGTTTTCAGAACCATCCGGTCAGTACTCAGTGGAATTGCTGGATGGGAGAACACTGAATTATATTGGAGTTGGAGACAAGAATGGATCACGATTAAAAGCATATTCTCGATTTGATGTATCTGCTCATAATAAGTTTACTCGTGGCAATGCGGAATATGATCTGGGATTTTCTATTTTCAATGTGTTCAACCGAAGGAATACGTCCTATTTCCAGTACGACTTTCAGCAAAATCCGTCGGTGATTACGGAAATAACCTATTTAGGAATTACGCCGAATATTTCACTAAATGTAAAATTCTGATGAAGCAATCATTAATCATATCGTTGTTTCTGCTGTTGGGTTATTCGTGCAATCAGATCGATGATACGGATCCAAAATTTGTCATCGAGGGATTCATATTTGCTGGTGAGCGTGTGGAGGATATCAAGGTGAAAGAACAAATCGGGATTGATGAACCAGACAGTCTTGATCGCTTAATCAGAGATGCAGTAGTTGTTTTGATCAAGGAAGGTCAGGAATACCCTCTTCAATATGATGAAGGAAATTATAAATATTTTGGAAGTAATCTGTTGGTTGAATCTGGCGACTTGTTAAGATTGGAAGTAACCGTAGGCGACCGAATAGCGTCTGCTGAAACGATAGTACCTGCAGCTACCGAAGGACTTACAATCTCAGGGACTGAGCTAATAGTACCTGAAATTATATTGAGTTTCGGTTTGGTAAATAAGCTAGCTGAATTGTTTTTTACATCCAGGCTGACAGCTAGTTGGGATAATCCAGGTGAGGATCTTCATTTCATTGCCATAGAACCGGTGGTTGCTGAATATGATTCCCTTTTCCCTACAGGATTTCCTCAGGAAGGAAAAGATTTTTTATCTGGATTTAAGTTCGCTCCACAAGCCTTGGAGGTAGATACTTTCAGTATTATTGGGATTGCTTTTGAAACATACGGAAGGCATAGAGCCAAGGTGTACCGGGTCAATCAAGAGTATGCAGACCTTTTCAATAACCCAGAACAGGACTCTCGTGATCTAACGGTCCCACCATCCAATGTTGTCAACGGATTTGGAATTTTTTCGGCATTTGCTTCCGACAGTGTTTTTTTTGATATTGTTAGGGAATGATTGAGAAGCCAATAACCTTGATCTTTGAAGTTTTCTCGCAAAAGAGATGTATAGAGACTGTACCTATTTTTGGGTAGTTCAACACATCTTGGTTGATGTAATTACATCTAACTTTGTGTTAATCCGATTATAAAAAATGGCTGAATCCAATTCAGCACCTGCATTTTTCCATGATGCTTATTACAAAGCTAGAAGGTGGCTTGGGGTTTACTCAGGATTATTGTTCGTCTGGACAGTAATTGGTCTAAAGTTTGATGAAAATAAACCGCTAATAGCAAATTTAATTTTAAAAAATCCGGAGAACCAACAGAATGCAATACCTGTTGCTCTTACCATATTGATTCTCTTTTATTCATTCAGATTTCATAATGAATGGAAACAAGCAAATTCAGAAAGAAAGGAACTAGGACCCTCAAAAGAGGACAGAGCGTTTACAATATCCATGGCTGTGGGATCAATGATCGTTTTTTTGATTAACATAATTTTTGACTGGGATATCGCCAAGTATTGGAAATTGATTCTGACTCCCTCATTAGCATTTTTGATATTGATAAATACTCCCTTAGTGAAGGTACCATACAATTATTTTGTCTATAGAAAAGGAAATAAAAAAAAGGTATCAAGTTCGGTATAATTCTACTCCTTTGGATTTTGTCTGCTGTTTTGATAGGATGGGTTTCCTATTTAATGCCAGATGGTGGAGGAATGTCACCAGGAAACCTGCCTGATCCCGCCTGATTGAAAATAAATTCTAGGCCAAGGTGAGCGTGTCCTCATTCATAATTTCTAGAATTTGTATCAGCTTTTTTTAAGGTTCGTAGTGAACCAAGGTGGAGTTGACAGTATATTCTTTGATCTTGTCAAGAATTGATGTGTTGATTTTGCGATGAGCTGATTTGAGTATACACTAATCCCTGTAGCTGAATCCTAATTCATTAATCAAAACCTCTTCCCGTACCATTTCTTTTTCTTGGACTTTTTGTTGCCTCCAGATTCATTCCTGTTTCCTCCTTGAGATTCATTTCTATTTGCTGAATTTGCTTTTTTGGGTCGGTTTGGATTTCGTTTGGGTCGGGGAGGTTTGGGTTGCTTTTTCTCCACCACATGATTCATTAGTGGATAGGCATGATCGTCAATTATGGGAATCTGTTTACCAATCAATTTCTGAATGTCTTTCAAATAGGCTTTCTCCTCAGCATCACAAAATGCAATGGCAATTCCATCTGCTCCTGCACGCCCCGTTCTTCCAATTCGGTGCACATAAGATTCTGGGATATTCGGCAACTCAAAATTGATTACATGGGTGAGATCATCAATGTCAATTCCTCTAGCGGCTATATCTGTTGCTACTAACACTCGCGTAGATTTTGATTTAAAGTTATTCAGTGCATTTTGACGAGCATTCTGAGATTTGTTTCCATGGATGGCTTGAGCATGAACTCCCGCCCGGGTCAGCACCTTAGCTACCTTGTCTGCTCCATGTTTTGTACGAGTGAAGACCAAAGCTCTTTCGATTTGATCGTTTTTCAAGATGTCGATTAATAAATGCCTTTTGTTTCCTTTATCTACAAAATACACCACTTGGTTTATCGTATTTGCTGTGCTGGAAACGGGAGCAACTTCTACCTTGGAGGGATTTATCAAAATTGTTCCTGCCAATTGCACAATTGCCGGTGGCATGGTCGCTGAGAAGAAGAGGGACTGTTTTTTTCGGGGCAATTTGGCAATGACTTTTTTCACATCATGTACAAAGCCCATATCCAGCATTCTGTCGGCTTCATCCAACACAAAAAATTGAATACTATTCAAATGAATATGACCTTGATTCATTAAGTCCAGTAGACGTCCGGGTGTGGCCACCAACACGTCAATTCCTCGACGCAAAGCTTCTACTTGTCCATGCTGACTAACTCCACCGAAAATGACCTTGTATTTTAAGTTCGTATTTTTTCCATAATTCTCGAAGCTTTCTCCAATCTGTATTGCCAGCTCCCGGGTAGGGGTTAAAATCAAGCTTCTGATCACTCGTCTTCCTGATGTTCTCTCATCTCTGGCGCACAGTAATTGTATGATTGGAATAGCAAATGCAGCTGTTTTTCCTGTTCCGGTTTGAGCACATCCAAGAATATCTTTTCTGTTGAGCGCAAGCGGAATGGCTTGTGCTTGGATAGGTGTGGGTGTAGTGTACCCTCCAGCTTTCACAGCTCTAAGAATTGGGTCAATTAAGTTTAGGTTTTCAAAAGACATGAAAGCGTATTGTTATCGTCATGAGCTTTGCAAAAAAAAAGAGGGCAATAAAAAAGCCTATCAACAAAGACAGGCTATTTGGTTGCAAAAAAGCAAACGAGTAACTATTAAACTACTTTAACATTTACTGCATTCAATCCTTTTCTGCCTTCTTGCAATTCAAATTCTATGTTATCACCTTCTCGGACTTCATCAATTAAGCCTGAAACGTGCATAAAATATTCTTTGTTTGAACCTTCTTCAATTACGAATCCAAATCCTTTTGAATCATTGAAGAATTTTACTGTACCTGTACTCATTGTAAATAATAATTAATTAATAAAGCGCAAATGTACTATTAATCCTATTAAATTCCACTAGTGGGTTTTATTTCCCGAAGCTCGCATTGAACGAAGAAATATGCTCCCAAATTCATACCTCGTGAGCCTACCTTTGTCGGCACTTTAGGCCTGCTCCAAGGTACTTTGATTGGTTTCGATGATCTGATTTGTGTAATCCAGAAATTGGGCTTTTGGATCGAGAATAGTGAATGCGAATAAGTATATCTTTTTTTGGTAAATCTCGTACTTATTCAACATCAACTTTAAATTCACTTGAAATGAGAAAAATATACTTGTTGACTTTAGCTTCAGTTTTATATCTAATTACAGGAACACATACTTTTAGTCAGAATACGGTAAATGCCTTAAAAATCATGGAAGACATAAGAGAGGGAAACAATATATCATATAGCGGTGTTACTATTAAAGGAGGGTTGGATTTTACTTATCGGAATTCGAAGGAGGATAAGTTGGGTACTCATAAATGGTGGGATGGTTCAAATACAGTGAATGAAGAAATTGAAGTTGAAATTTCATTCAATAATTGCACATTTGAAGATGATGTCCTTGCCTATATTCATGTTGATAGAAGCGGGTACACTTTTACCGCTGATTTTGAAGAAAGCGTAACTTTTAAGAATTGTGATTTCAAAGGAAAGGCAATGTTTAAGTACTCCGAATTTGATGAGGTAGTGACTTTTGAAGGATCTAAGTTCAATAGAGAAAATTCCTTCAAGTATGCGGAATTTGATCAGAATGCTAATTTCTCAAGTACCATGTTTGATGATGACGCGATTTTTAAATACACTGAGTTTGAAAATGGAGTAAGCTTCAACGGTGCGGAATTTCGTGAGTCTCTTAATATCAAGTATCTGGATGTATCTGGAATGTTTGATATTGATAGGATGGAAGTTGAAGATGATATTGATGCTAAGTACACCGAAATCAATGGAGAGAGCTTCACCAAATATCTTTATAAGTCCAGAAAAAATTAATCATATTAATAAGTATTGTAAATCTCATTTCTTGAATAAGGGATTTATAAGTTGCCATTATAGCTAGAAGCCTACAGTGGCACTTCCTTTCTATGTTTACTGTCAATAATTATTGAGATAATATTCATTGCGTTGTATGATTATCATCATAAAAAGAGGAAATTGGATAACGTCTTTTTGCGGTGAAAATTTAGTTTTCAACTGCAAACTCAATCTAAATGGATACCCTATCCATAGTACTATCAATTATATTCATTTTAGGATTTTCGGGAATTGCTTTAGAGCATAATCTCAAAATAAATAAAAGCTGGATTGCCCTGTTCACCGGCGCTATTATGTGGATGGTGGTTTCATATGGTGAATCCAAAGAGGTATTGGACAGGTCACTTGACCATGGATTTGCGGAAATATTCGAGCTAGTCATTTTCCTAATGGGAGCCATGACCATAGTGGAAATGCTTGGGTATTTCAGGTTTTTTACTTGGATAGAGGTACACCTTACAAGGTATAAAATATCTAATAGAACCTTATTTTGGCTGCTGGGATCCATCACTTTCGTGGCTTCTGCTTTATTAGATAATCTGACTAGTACACTGGTGATGATTCAGATTGGCAGACATCTGTATATTAAAAAGGAAAACTTTAATCTGTTTGTCATCAATACGGTTATTGCGGCAAATGCTGGAGGAGCCATGTCGCCAGTAGGTGATGTCACAACCATAATGCTGTGGTTAGCTGGTAAGTTCAAGGCATGGGAAATAATTTATTATGGAATGCTACCCTCACTGGTTGCCTGGATAATACCTCAAACTTTACTTACTGCAAGAATTTCACTCATACGAGAAAGAGCATCCAAAGAATTCGGTAATGGGCTTCCTTTACAGTGGGGTCTGATTATTTTGGGGCTTGCCACATTTGGCATGGCGGTGATAGTCAACATACTAAACCTTCCTCCTTTTTTCGGAATTATACTTGGCCTTGGTGTTATTGCCATTGTCATTGATTGGCAGTTAAGTTGTGGGAAGCTCAAGGAAAAGGCTGGGCATATTGTCAATTTGGTTAAGAAGATAGACATGGGGACAATTTACTTTTTTGTTGGAATCCTATTGGCCGTAAATGCCCTTGAATATGCCGGAATATTAGAAGCAATGGCAAGTTCATTCTTTGGTACGGAGGGAGGTGCTAGCAGCTCTACACTCATTTATGGCAATACCTTTTTAGGCCTATTCTCTTCATTGGTAGATAATGTTCCTCTGACAGCTGCGGCAATCAAAATGCTCCCTGAGAGCATCGATACGATTTACTGGATTTTATTGGCAATTACTGCTGGTACAGGAGGTAGCATTTTGGTAATTGGGTCAGCAGCCGGCGTTGCTGCGATGGGACAGGTAGAAAGCCTCACGTTTAAGGAGTATTTTATTAAAGGCTCACTCCCTGCTCTTTTGGGATTTTTAGGAGCAGTAGGCACTTGGTATATCATTTATTTGATGATGTGAATCTATTCACTATTTATTCTCGAATACTATAACTCAACAATCTTATTAATATCAGCTTCTGACAAATTCAATAAATCGGATTTAGGAAGTCTTTTGGTAAGTTCTCTCCAATTTTCGTCTCTGCTGAATACCTCTTTAAAAATGATAAGAGCCTCTTGAAGTCTGTCATTATTTGCCATTGCTACAGCTTTCCAATATTTCATTTCTAGATTATCGGGAAATAGCTGTGCTGCAGCATCATACTCCTCCAGTGCCTTTTCCATATCCCCTAATTCCACAGCAAGATCTCCTTGATTCATGAATTCATACGCCCGGTGAACCATTAGGAGCCTCTGAAGTTCAATCAGAGGATCTTGATGATCATCAACTCGCAAGTCAATTTTTTTATCAAGCCAAGAATTTTCTACGGGAGTAGCATTTACTACAATCAATGCTGCAGATTGTTTGCCCCTGATGTCCCCACCCGCTGTTTGAGCTGCAATTAGTACGTTCATCACTCTTTCAGCCAAGGGAAGACCAGCATTTTCTTCAAAAGCTTTTGCCATTGCCGGAACCACTTCGTCGTTGAGCATCATGTTGGCTTGAACAGAGTAGTTATCCGCAACGATGTGACCTGCCGATGCTATGCATTTTTTTCCTGTAAATGCTGAGGCTTTCCCATTAGTATCGAGGAACGCCACCTGTCTGAAGTCCTTCGCCTCATCTTTGCCAACTAATTGCTCAAGAGCATCAGCCGCATTTGTACCTTCAGACATTAGTCGCAAACCATCGGGACCAAATGCCGGATTGACAAAAGATTGAGTTGCAACAACTCCTACTCCGGATTTACCCCAAGACACTAGTGTGCCTACCGAAAACCAGTGGCTTTGAACTCCTACCGCCATCTCTCCGGTGACTTCATCTCTGGCAACAATCGAAAAAGTGTGAGCAAATGTGTCTTTATAGATATTTTGAGCTTTGCTGGTATAGAATTGAATAATGATACCAAAAAGGATAAAGGTTTTTATGGCGAGGTTTTTCATGATGATAGGTTTGGAATGGTCAGAAGTCTCGTATTGCTAGATCGAAATGGCATCAGTAGAGAACATCGAAGTTGATTCCAAAACTAACTGATTTATTATTTCTTGGAGCTATCTAAACAAGTGTTATATAACATTGGAATGAGTGAGTATATTTGAGATATCAATTAGGTAGGAATGGGAAGTTAGCTCAGTTGGTTTAGAGCACCGCCTTGACAGGGCGGGGGTCGCTGGTTCGAATCCAGTACTTCCCACATACAAGATTTTTCATTCCTGAAGTAAAATCTAGAGTAGATGGATCACAAGGGGTTGCGCTGCAGGGCGATGTACTGGAGTATTCCAGAACCACACTCTTTATTAAATCCCAAAGAAATAAATCAGGGCATCATCCAATAGTGGCTTCCAGTTCTGCCAGTTATGGCCTTCAGGGACTTCAATATATTTCAATTGGTATCCTTTAGTGTCGAGCGTTTTCTTCAGTTTCCTGGCATGTTCCGCAGTGTCATTGACTGTTCCCGTACTCAGGAAAATTTTTAAGGGAAGTCTTCCTTGATTCGAATACATATCGTGTATTCCTGGAACAGGATGTAGTGCAGGTGACTGAATGCCTAACATATGAAATTTGTCAGAAGCCATAACCCCAAAGTAAGTAGCGTTTAATCCTCCAAATGACATCCCCATTATAGCTCTGTCTTCTTGTCGATTGCTTACTTTATGTGACTTTTCTAAGGCCGGAATGAGTTCGTTTTTATAGAAGTCTACATATTTCCCATTTCCTAAAAACTGACTATTTCGTCGGTTGTTGGATAAGTTTTCGGGAGCTCTGTTGTCTACAAATACTGCGACAATTGGTTTGATTTTCCCAGATGATATTTGTTTGTCTATTTCTTCATGCATTCTTCCACTCTCCAAATACCACTGGCCATCAGTTAGAAATATTACTGGGAGATTAGTCAGGTTCTCATAATTCGGGGGTGTGTATACTCGATATTGCAGGACATAGCCCAAAATATCACTCGAGATTTTTTTATTGTTGCTAAGGTTTCCATGCAGCTTCACTTCGTTAGTGAATGCATGCTGAACAAAAAATAGTGTGAGCAAGGAAGCCAGGATATTTTTCATAAGAATATTAAACGAACTGAAATGAACATGTTTTATTATTTGTGATTAGCGGTGAATTTTGGGAAGAGATGAGCCTTAAAATTCAAGAGTGAGTTGAACCAATGGGGTGGGGACTTCTTCTTTTCTGAAGTTAGATATACCTACTCCAATCAATCGTATACCTGCTTCATTCAATAAATCTTCCGTCATTAAGGCCATGGCCGTTTGCACAAATTCTTCCTCTGATATAATTGGTTGATCAAGTGTAGTACTACGAGTGATTTGTCGAAAATCGGCATATTTTAGTTTGATCGTGATAGTAAACCCCTTGGTCTTATTGCGTTGATACCTTTCGAAGGAAATCCGCCCAATACGATCAAGTTGAAAATTGATTTCGGCAAGCTCTGTGATGTTGCTTTCAAAAGTTCGCTCTGCGCTGATTGATTTTGCTTCACGACTTGGCTGCACCTTTCGGTGATCAATTGCTCGTGAAATATGGTAGTAATAACTACCGGATTTTCCAAACCTTAGCTTAAGATCATCGAGCGTTTTCTTTCTCAAATCACCACCAGTAAATATCCCAGCCTTCACCATTTTTTGGACCGTTACTTTTCCAATGCCATGAAATTGATGAACAGGAAGCTTAGAAACAAAGTCTTCCGCTTCCTCTGGCAGTATGACATAAAGCCCATCAGGTTTATCCATGTCTGAAGCTATTTTCGCAAGAAACTTATTGTAGGAGACGCCACCTGATGCAATCAAGCCTGTTCTCTCTTTGATTTTTGTTTTGATTTCTTTGGTAATAAGTGTAGCAGAGTTTAACCCGATTTTGTTCTCGGTGATGTCCAGATAGGCCTCATCTAAGGAAAGAGGTTCTACCAAATCTGTGTATTCAAAAAACACTTCTCTAATCTGACGGGATAGTTCTTTGTAACGATCGAATCTTGGTTGAACAAAGATCAGATGTGGGCATTGTTTGGCAGCCATGACCGACGACATGGCAGATTTCACACCGAATTTTCTAGCTTCATAACTTGCTGCGGCTACCACACCACGTTTGGAGTCACCACCAACAGCTACTGGTTTTCCTCTTAGCTCTGGATCATCTAACTGTTCAATTGAAGCATAGAAAGCATCCATGTCGATATGAATGATTTTTCGATAATTCACAGAGTGAAATTAAGAAAGAGAAACTCCATTCTCCTGAGTATCGAGACGAATAAATCCCACTAGTGGGTTTTACCTGCCCAGTAGGCAGGTTCCCCGATACTTGCACCGAATGGAAAAGTGTTTTTCCAAATTCATACTTCGTGAGCCTGACTTTGTCGCAGACAGGCTTGCTCCGAGGTACTCGATTAGAAAAGGGCTTCCCGCTTTTGCCGGGTCGCCCTACTTTTATTCAGTGTTTTGGCCGCTTTCTTTGTTTTTGTTGTTCGGCAAATTTCTTCATTTGCTCTTCTGTCAAGATTGCCTTGAGCTCCTCATGCATTGAGTCTCGAAGTTCCTTTTCCTTTTCGCGACTTTTGGTCAGCTCTTTCATTTGCTCGCCGTACTTTTTGTGTACAGCTTTCCAACCCTCAAATTGCTCATCAGACAAATTCAAGTCCGATTTTGCAGCTTTGATCATTTTTTCATCAGGAGGGCTTGGTCTTTGTCCTCTCCTTTCTTGTGCCAAAATCCCACATTAAATCGACAGCATCATGGCCATCATTACTAGATTTTTCATAATTATTATAGTTTGTTACTGACATCCGAGTAAAATCAGATTCACCGTAAAAGGGTTGATTCTGTTCAAATTAAGGCGATTTTCCAGGATTCTCAAAAACACCCCCCTCTATTTGTTTGAACATGTCGAGTTGGACTATTTTGATGTTTCGCTCATCGCCTTTTGGGTGCTTTCTTTTGATCAAAGAAAGCAAGCATGTGTAAGAGCTCAAGTTGTTTGAGGCCATGCTGACGATGGTAACAAACAGCTCGCACTCCTTTACTTGC
>JAAEPI010000870.1 GCA_024232835.1 Cytophagales bacterium | reverse complement strand
GTGACAGGAGGTGCTGGATTCATCGGCTCGCATGTCGTTCGCAGACTTGTTAAAAACTATCCTGATTACCAGATAGTAAATCTGGATGCACTCACTTATGCGGGAAATCTTAAAAACACAGAAGATATATCGAGTTCATCAAACTATGAGTTTGTGAAGGGCGATATTCTGAATGAAGAACTACTCAAAGGATTGTTTGACAAATACAAATTTGATGGAGTTATCCATCTCGCTGCAGAGTCACATGTAGATAGATCAATTAAAGATCCTCTGGCATTTGTACAGACGAATGTGATTGGAACTATGAATTTGTTGAATGCCTCCAAATCAAAATGGTCCAATTTTGAGGGAAAGAGATTTTATCATATTTCTACCGATGAGGTCTATGGGTCTCTTGGAGAATCTGGACTGTTCAAAGAAACCACTCCATATGATCCCAAATCTCCTTATTCAGCTTCAAAAGCAGCATCCGATCACTTTGTGAGAGCTTATCAAAACACCTACGGGCTACCTATTGTTATATCTAATTGTTCAAACAATTATGGTCCAAACCAATTTCCCGAAAAGCTTATTCCGCTAGTTATTAATAATATAAAAACCGAAAAACAACTTCCTGTTTACGGAAAGGGCGAGAATATCCGGGACTGGTTGTTTGTGGAGGATCACGCTTCTGCTATTGATAACATTTATCATAAAGGAGTAATAGGAGAAACTTATAATATAGGCGGAGAAAATGAATGGAAAAATATCGACCTTATCCGTGTGCTCTGTGATGTGATGGATGAAAAGCTTGGAAAGGAAGTAGGTAGCTCACAAGAACTTATCACCTTTGTGACCGACCGGGCTGGTCATGATATGCGCTACGCCATAGATTCTTCCAAAATAAGCAGAGAGCTTGGTTGGAAACCGTCGCTTCAGTTTGAAGAGGGAATCAGAAAAACTGTTGATTGGTACTTAGCCAACGAAGACTGGTTGATGAATGTGACCTCTGGGGATTACATGAATTTTTATAAAGAACATTATACGCAATGAAGGGGATCATACTTGCAGGCGGATCAGGTACACGGTTGCATCCATTGACATACGCAATGAGTAAGCAGCTGCTACCCGTTTACGACAAGCCAATGATTTATTACCCTCTTTCCACTCTGATGCTGGCAGGGATTAGAGAGATACAGATAATATCCACGCCCAAAGACCTTCCACTTTTTGAAGAATTGCTTGGAGATGGATCACAGATCGGCTGTCAATTTGATTATGCTGTTCAGAAAGAACCAAATGGTCTTGCTGAGGCTTTTCTAATCGGAAATAATTTTATTGGAAATGATTCGGTCGCCTTAGTTCTTGGTGACAACATTTTCTATGCTTCTGGCTTTTCAGAAAAACTTCAGTCCTGTAATAATCCAAACGGTGGGATTGTATTTGCCTATCACGTACACGATCCTGAGAGATATGGGGTAGTAGAGTTTGATGACTCTAATAAAGCCATTTCAATTGAAGAAAAACCAATTAAACCAAAATCAAATTATGCGGTTCCTGGTCTCTATTTTTATGATAATCAAGTGGTTAACATTGCGAAAGAAATAAAGCCAAGTCCAAGAGGAGAATTGGAAATAACTGATATTAACAATGTCTATTTGAGTCACGGGAATTTGAGTGTTGAAGTTTTGGATAGAGGTACGGCTTGGCTAGATACGGGAACATTTACCTCACTCATGCAGGCTGGAAATTTTGTTCAAGTTATTGAAGAG
>JAAEPI010000869.1 GCA_024232835.1 Cytophagales bacterium | reverse complement strand
ATTTTTCGCTGCTCAACGTTTGGGACAGCAGCGGGGTATATTTTGTGGTCAGGCACAAAGAAAATATCCAATATGCCTCCATAAAGGAAAATGACTTACCTGACGACAGGCATGAACATGTACTCAAGGATGAGATCGTAAAGTTAACAGGTGTCCAATCCAAGAAGAAGTATCAAGGTCGGTTGAGAAGAGTGGCCATTTGGGATGAAGAGAACAAGCAGGTGATCGAAGTGATAACCAATCAAATGTCTTGGACAGCAAACATGATAAGTGAGCTTTATAAAGCAAGATGGCAAGTCGAAATATTCTTTAGGGAGATCAAACAGGTACTACACATCAAGTCATTTATCGGAACTAGTCAGAATGCAGTCATGATCCAAATATGGACTGCTTTGATAACCATCCTTTTGCTAAAAGCACTCAAAGCAATGGCTAAATACAAATGGAATCTATCCAATTTGGTGGCCTTTATCAGGCTCACCCTTTTTGTTAAAATTGATCTTCAACAATGGGTAGATCACCCCTTTGAGCAGCACTATGATCCACCAGAGAAGTTTATTCAAGGGGTTCTATTTTAGATTTGAAGAATAATTCATCCACAGAACTCTGAAATCTATATTTTGAATCTCATGGAAAAAGTTTAGGACACTATTGTTTGGGTAGTAGTAAACAATACTTGATTGTTGTATATTTATTTCTTGATTGCATTATTGTGATATTAATAATTTATTGCTGCTTTGTATCAGGCTTGCTGTTCTTTTCGTAATACAGATTTTGATCTAGTTGTTTTTACATAAAGAATCAACATGGCATATTTGCTTTCCGTTTTTAATCCTGGCTGATCTAAACTCACAAATCCGATCTACATGAAATATAATAAGCTGTTAATTGTTGGATTGGTACTGGCGATCCTTAGTTGTGATACATCCCAAGAGAAAACAAAAATTAGTGTTGAGACGGATTTATCATTATCTCAAGGTCAATTCGTCATTTTATATACTTTGAGGGATGGTCAGATGGTGGCAACTGACACTTTAGATTCAATTAATTCCAATCGTTTTGAGAAGAGTATTGAAATTGGAGAAGAAAATTTCTATCGCATCGCTGCATTCAGAACTCAGTTTGCTAACCTAGTACTCGATGGGTTGGAAAGTGAAGTAATCATAAAATTTGATGGAAGCTCAACAACAATTTCAGGTTCAGAGAAATCAAGGGCCGTCAGAGAAGTTGATGAACTAATGGCTAAGGCACAGCGTGATTTACAACAGCTGAGGCAAGAGGTAGTTCAGGCAAACCAGAAAGGTGATCAAAGCACCGTACAAGCGATAATTGAGCAAAATACTGCATTACAAAAGAAGAACGAAACCGCACTGAAAAGTATTATTCGTAAGGTTACCCCATCACTTGCAGCCATTTATGGGCTCAATTTCCTAGATATAGAATCTAACTATGACTTGTTTGACTCTGTAACCAATAAAACGTTCGAGGCTTATCCCGAAAACACTATTGTTAGTCAGATGAAGGAAAGAGTAGATAACGGCAGAGTCCTTGCAGTTGGTCAAATGGCACCAGATTTCGCTTTGCCTGACCCTGATGGCGTTGATATTAGCCTCTTGGAGTTAAGAGGTAAATACGTTCTGCTAGATTTTTGGGCCTCTTGGTGTAAGCCATGCCGTGCTGAAAACCCGAATGTGGTGAGGATGTATGAAAAATATCATGGGGATCAATTTGAGATTTTGGGAGTTTCCTTAGATCGGAACAAAGAGGCGTGGATCAAGGCGATCTCAGATGATGGACTCGAATGGATGCATGTTTCGGATTTAAAACATTTCAATTCGGCAGCAGCGGCACTCTACAATGTGAATGCAATCCCAGCTACTTTCTTAGTGGATCCCGAAGGAAGAATAGTTGGTAAAAATCTTAGAGGATCTTCTCTGGAAACTAAACTTGAAGAGCTATTTGATTCAGAATCCTAAAATAGATTCTGGCGTAAATTTTTAGCACAACCGGTCGTATGCATTATTTAATAAACCTCGGGCTTTTAAATGGCTCCTTTAACTTTTATTCTGGTAATTTTTAGTTAATTGCCGAATTTTAATGATTTCTTCGCATGAAAACAACTAATAAGTTCACTCGTTACAAAAACATTTTTTCAATGTTGTCGAACTGGCCAATGTATCTATTCAGAAAGATAGTTGGATTTGACACAGGAATGTTTTTTTGATGACGTATATCTAAGACATTTACCAATGGCGCAATTGGAAACTAACTCCCTCAGGGCAATAGATATAGGAGCAAATGTTGGATTTTTTCCTTTATTCATGTTTTATTATTACCCTAAAGCAACAATTTCGGCCTATGAGCCCATGCCATTTTGTTTTGATCACCTAAATGAATATCGCGCGACCTACCAGGAATTTGATTTTGAAATTTTTAACCAAGCCGTTGGGCAAGGTGAAGTATTAAAGCTTCATACGACTTCTTCTGAAAATTTCAGCACAATTTCGAGTGTTTTTGCCACAGAGAAAAAGGGACAGAGCATTGATGTCAAATGCGTGACTCTTGACTCAATTATGACTAATGAGCAGATGGTAGATCTTCTAAAGATAGATTGCGAGGGCTCTGAGTATGAAATATTATATAACCTTAGTGATGAGGCATTCTCTAAAATTGGTCGCATGAGTATTGAGACTCATTAAGGTCCGGACGATAAACAAAATCACAAAAGTTTGGTGGAGTTTATTAAAATAAAAGGGTATCATCTTGAAGAAGAGAAAAAAGGAAAATCAACAGGATATATTTGGGCATGGAAAAGTTGATCTGAAAGAAAAGCGTATAAAAAAAGCAGGGTGACTAGCCCTGCTTTAAAATTACAATACTTTTATTCTATTGATAAATTTCCAATTTATTCAAGTAAGCCTTTTGAACATTCTTTGCTTCAAAAATTATTGAACCAGCTGAAGCTGATGTGGCATCATTGGAATATACCTCATCACCATTTAAGTAAAAGGTGACAGTTTCACCCTTTTTCTGAATGGCAATTTCATTATAATCATCTGCCCTGTAGGAGCCTGGCTTTTCAACTTCTCTTTTGAAAAGCTGGGTTCCATTTTCGTTAGTTGCGTATATCCAGGCTTTTTTCTCATTACTAAAGAGCCTATACCCATACCAGCCTTGTTCCGTTCGATATTTGTAGTCACTCATTCCTACTAAAAGTCCAAACTTTATATCTGCATTGACTCCACCATCCGTTTCAGATTTTATTTTGGCTTTTAACACGAAATTTTTATTGAAATCAACATTTGTATTGACCCAAGAACGCTCAGATGACCCCTTATCATTTACGCCAACGATCAGAAATTCCATATTGTTATTTACTCTGCTTCTATTGGAACCTGACATGCTAGTGAACCAGCCGTTTTTATTGTTTTTGAAATTATCAGAAAAAACGATTGACATGCCGTCAGTAGACTGAGCTCTTCCGTCAAGACATATCAAAGCAGAAAAAACCAGAATAATTATACGATTAAATCTCATTTATAAATTTGATACTACTGAATAATCTCAAATTCAACTCTTCTGTTTCTTTGTCTACCCTCTGCTGTTAAATTAGTTGCAATCGGTTGTTTGTCACCATAGCCAAGTGCAACGATTCTCCCACCTTCAATTCCTCTCGAAACCAGATGTTTCTTCACCGAATCAACTCTACTTTGGCTTAATGTTAAATTAACATCATCACTGCCTTCACTATCAGTATGTCCTTTAAGTAGTACTTTGAATTTTGTATTTCTCACCATCATTTCAGCCATTTTATTCAGTGAACCTATGGATGAAGCTTTGAGTGTAGACTTCCCTGAATCAAATTCCAGATTGCTAACTGCTTCCAGGATTACATCTTCTTCTTCCTCGGTGATTACTTGTGCGATTGCCTTTTCTTCTGCAACTTCCTCAGTGGTAGGTTTTGAAGGTTGAAAAATTTCAATGTTATTCATAAAGGCCTTTTGCCTATCATATGCATAAAAAGTGACGGCACCTCCTGATGCTTCAGTTGCAGCATTTCTATAAATTTCTTTTCCGTTCAAATAGAAAATAATTTTCCCGCCTTTCTTCTGTAATGCAATATCTGTATAATCACTTTCATAATATCTCACATTATCTAGTTGCTTCGAAAATAATTCACTACCATTCTTGTTCCTTGCAGATAGAAGGATATTGTTTTCTTCCCCAGTACCTAGTCTGAAAGCATACCACCCTTGTTCTTTCCTATATTTAAAAGAAGAATAACCAAGCATAAGACCATACTGTCCTTTTTCACTGGATTTTTTATCATGTGATTCAGACTTTATACTTGCTTTAATTAAAAAATCTTTATTGAAGTCGAGTCGAGTGTACGCTGAGACTTTTTCATTGCTTCCGGCCTTGTTAATTATGTTTATCAAGTATTCTTTGTCATTGTTTACTCTAGTTGTATTGTCTCCAGACATACTGGTCTCCCAACCAAATTTATTTGTCCTTGAAGACAGATTCCATCCCGTCTGTGGATTGAGCCAGAGTTGCTGAGGTTACGGCAATTGTAAGTACGATTGTTAATAATTTTTTCATGGTCACTTTTTTTTGTTTGAAAATGGACTACAATTTCGAAAATCTTTTTGGTTTATACTTAATCAAAGCCGTTTTTTATTTGAGTTATTTTTATTCTAAATATCGAAAAGCTCCTTTAGCGAACTCCAAAGATTTTGCTTTTCTTCTTTTGATTCTCGCAGGACAGACAAAGGTTGTGCCAGAACATAGGTACCATTCCCAATTCTTGTTGGTTTGTAGAAATCCAATTCGATTGATTTCACCTCATACGACTGGGCAAATATTAGCCACTTGTCACTTACCTCTTCAATAATTTTACCAATATGTGAAATGTCCCCTTCATTAAGCTTTAATGCGGAGAGTATATTTCCTAATAGTATGCTCTCTTCCTCAGAAATATCTCCGCTGATTACGGCTAATTTACTTGTTGCACTACCTGTGGTCTTAACGGGCTCAAGAGTGACAGTCTCATCCTTGAGAATAAAAATTTCTTCGGTTATAAAATTTGAAAGGTCTTCCATTAGTCCATAAATAGAGATTTTACTTCTTCAGCATCTGAGGGTTTCATCCGTTTGGCCAGTACTAATCTCAGCTGACGTCTTCTGAGTGCACCATTAAACAACTCAATTTCCTTTTCTGATTCTGGAATTAATTCTACCACTTTTTTTGGTTTACCCTTTTTGTCTACCGCCACAAAAGTGAAAAAAGCGCTATTCGTTCTTTCAGATTCTCCGGCAGGAATATTTTCTGCCATTACTTCTATGTACACTTCCATGGAAGAGCTGAAGGCTCTTGTTACAAAAGCCTTCAATGTAACGACATCTCCAAGTTGGATGGGTTGAGCAAAAGAAATATTGTCAACTGAGGCCGTCACCACAATATTGTTACTGTGCTTTTGAGCGGCTATTGCCGATACAATATCCATCCAATGCATCAGACGTCCGCCCATCAAGTTATTCAGGGTATTGGTATCGTTTGGAAGCACCAATTCGGTCATTGTAACCCTTGATGCTTCACATGATTTTGCTTCTTTCATTTCCATCCCTTTTCGCCAAGTAAAGGTACAAAGCGAAAATGGTCAAATGCTTTTTTAGTAAGCTTTGTTCTTGAGATTTTATGAATCAAAATCATTTGTTGCTTTTTATTGTCTCCAACAGGTATTACTAATCGTCCTCCGACTTTAAGCTGTTGGACTAAAGCTTCAGGAACTGTTGGTGCTCCGGCTGTCACTAAAATACCATCATAGGGGGCTTTTTCTGGCAAGCCTTTGGATCCATCTCCTTGATAGAAATTAGCTTTGTATCCCATTGATGGAAGAAATTTGATTGTTTTTTCAAAGAGCTTTTTTTGATATTCTATCGTAAATACCTTCGCTCCAAGCTCTAAAAGAATAGTGGCTTGATAACCCGATCCAGTCCCGATTTCTAAAATTTTGTCACCGGTCTTTACTTGAAGTAGCTCTGTTTGGAATGCCACTGTATAAGGTTGGCTAATTGTCTGGCCTTCGCCAATCGGGAAAGCCTTGTCTTCATAAGCATGTACATCGAATATCTTCTCGAAGAAAAAGTGCCTAGGTACCTTTCCAAGAGCCTCCAAAACGGCTCTTGATTTAATGCCTTTTGTAGCCACTTCTTTTACAAGCTGCTTTCGCATACCCTGATGTTTGTAGGTGTCTTCCAATATGGTGCTAAATTCGCATAAAATTGATTGATATGTTTACCGGTATAATAGAAACAATAGGAGAAATTATAGATGTCCAATCTGAGGGTGCCAATAGGCATTTTAAAGTGAGGTCGGTGATTAGTGATGAACTATCTGTAGACCAGAGCGTGTCGCATCAGGGAGTTTGTCTGACGGTTACAAAATTAGAAGAGGATGCTCACTGGGTGACAGCTATTGACGAGAGTCTGGAAAAATCAAATGCTGATGCCTGGGCTGTTGAATCCAAAGTAAATCTGGAAAGATGCATGAAAGCAGATGGTCGATTTGATGGGCATATAGTCCAAGGTCATGTTGATGCCACGGTTTCGGTTAGCAAAGTTCAAGAGAAGGAAGGAAGTTGGATTTTTACTTTTAGCGCAAGCAATACAAAACTGATCGTAGAAAAAGGAAGTGTGTGTTTGAACGGCACAAGTCTGACATGCTTTGACGTGACCGATAGTTCTTTCACCGTAGCGATTATCCCATTTACTTATGAACATACTACTTTTTCAGAATTGTCGGTCGGAGATGAAGTGAATATCGAGTTTGACATTCTTGGTAAGTACGTCCAGAAAATGATGAATCGCTAAGCTTCGGCGATTTCCCATTCAAGCAAGTAGCTCGCTGTACTTTTGCTGTGAGCAATTCTCAGAGCGGTTGTGAATTTCCCATAGTCATCAGCATTCACATGCATCTGGAAGGTGCCGATCAGATCATTTGGTGTTAGGAGATCCCAATCCCATAGCTCAAGCGCCAAATCATTTTCTGGATCATGATCAATCTTCACATCAACTGGGGTTCGCTCATTGGAGGCCATTGCGTGGTACTTCCCATTTTGAGGCCAGATGCGTTTGCCTTTGTGTTTTAAGAATACTTCGTCTTTGTCAGATTCTTCGTTGAGCATGCAGTGCATGGCGATTAAGTGTATTTTGACCATGTGGATTAGAGTTTGAGTTCAAGATAGTGAAAATAATGATTTCATCCTTCTAGAGCCTCAGGATGGCAAATTATTCTTGTGTAAATCAGAATGACACCTCCTTGATTCGCAACTAATTCAAAAACGGCTCATCAATTGGTTCCCAAAGCTCAATCTTGCGTCCCTCGGGATCCATAATCCAGCCGAATTTCCCATATTCGTACTCTTCGATTTTACCAACGACTTCCACACCTTCTTTTTTTAGGATGTCTAGCAGTTCAACTAGATTTTTTACCTGATAGTTGAACATAAATTCTTTCTCGCTGGGTTGGAAGTAATCTGACGCTGCTTCGAATGGACTCCAAGCCGTGACGCACTTTTTGTTGGGATCATTCTTATCACGCCACTCAAACTGCCCACCCCATGTTTCTGTTGGGATACCAAATGTTTATCATACCACGTACGCATGGCCTCTTTGTCTTGGCACTTAAAGAAAATACCACCAATGCCTGTTATTCGCTTTTCCATGATTTTTTTCTTCAATGTTAAGAACAAAAACACCTATGAGCCAACCTTACAATTAGATAGGACTAGATATCACCCGAAGGGGTTAGTTCTTACCTTGGCATTCCAAAAAGCGTTCCATCGCTAATTCAGCTTTGCTCTGAGCCATCACAGCACTGGCTTCAGCTTGCCGAGTATTTGCTGCTTCTTGTTTTGCCGCTGTAGCAAGCGCGCTATTTTCCTCAGTCAATCGATAAGCTTTTCCTGCTTGTTCTTTAGCCAATTTGGTTTGTATGTTAGCATAGACAATAAAGAACACTGAAACCAAGACAAGGACAATGTTCAGGATAATTGAATTTTTTTTCATAATTGATTTATTCAGATTCTAGTCATGTTCATTTCGGTCACAATTACAAATCACAAAATTTACCGCTAATAAAAAAATTCGTAGTTTTAATATCCGTTGCACGTTTATTGCGTTGCAGATTTGTACATCGTTAAGTTATTGATATGAAGAAGTTGAGATTGTTTCTAATTGCGTTGGTTTTATCCACGGGCACATTCGCCCAAAATAAGGTGGATTCACTCGTGACCCTCGAGCCAAAACAAGAGCATCCACGTGAGACCATTCTCATATCCCAGTTTTTGTCCGGATATCATTACAACAAGACCACTTTTAGTGATTCACTATCGTCCGTAGTTTTTGACAATCTATTTGGTGATCTGGATCCCAATCGTGCGTATTTTCTAAAGAAGGATGTTGAGAAATTTGAATCTTATAGATATGAGCTGGATCAGGATATTCCAAATGGAGATTTAGAATTTGGGTATGTTGTATTTCGAGCCTACCGTGAGAAAGGACTTGAACGAATACAATACGTGTATGAGCTTTTGGAAAATGAATTTGATTTTGGAAAAGAAGAGTACTTTGAATTTGATAGAGACAAGGCGCCTTGGCCAAAGAATGTGAAAGAGCAAAATGAGATTTGGAGGAAAATCATTAAGAATCAAGCACTGACTTATAAATTGGCTGGGCGCGAATGGGAGGACATAGCTAAGTCTTTAAAAAACAGATATCAGCGTGTAGAAAGGGCACTCTATCAATACAATAGTGAAGACGTTTTCCAACTCTATATGAGAGGGTTCACATCAGCGTATGATCCCCACACTAGCTATTTTTCTCCACAGGCAGCAGAAGATTTTGAAATTGATATGAGTCTTTCACTTGAGGGTATCGGAGCGAGGTTAAGTCAGCAATTGGATTATACGGAAGTAACTGATATTGTTCCTGGCGGCCCGGCATTTAAAGGGAACGAACTCAAGGCAGAAGATAAAATTATAGGTGTTGCCCAAGGAGATGAAGGCAAATTTGATGACGTCATTGGTTGGCGATTGTCGGATGTGGTGCAAAAAATAAGAGGTCCAAAGGGCACGGTAGTCCGACTGCAAATTTTGAAAGCAAGTGAGGGACAGAGCGCATTGCCAGATACGATCCGTATTGTTCGGGATAAAATAAAATTGGAGGAACAGGAGGCTAAAGCTGAAATGATTCCTATTACTGAGAATGGGAAAGCTTTTAATTTGGGAGTAATCTCAATCCCAAGTTTTTACAAGGATTTTGATGCTCTTAGAGCTGGTGAAAGGGATGTGAAGAGCACGACTGATGATGTGAAGAGATTAATCACCGAATTGAAAGAACAGGGGATGGATGGTCTGATGATTGATCTTCGCTATAATGGTGGAGGCTATTTAGATGAAGCCATCCTGTTGTCGAGTTTATTTCTACCAAAGGGACCAATCGTACAAGTGAGGGACATGCGTAATCAGGTAGAGCGCCATGATGATAGCGATAAGGGGAAAATTTTTTACGACGGACCGCTGACTGTTCTTATGAATAGGTATAGTGCTTCGGCTTCTGAGATTTTTTCAGGAGCAATCCAGGATTATAAACGCGGCGTAGTGGTTGGAGAGAATTCACATGGAAAAGGGACAGTTCAGAATCTGGTGGACTTAGGGCCTGAAATGAAACGACAAATAAATCGAATGGTGTCCATTTACCGAAATAGTGGAAATATAAAGGCTGAGAGCGAGATGAAGAAGTTGCAGACCTACATGAGTGAAAGTAAAGTAGACATTGGGATGCTCAAAATGACTATGGCGAAATTTTATCGTGTCACAGGAAACAGTACACAGAGGGTAGGAATTGCTCCTGATGTTCATTTTCCATCAGCTTTCGATCCAGCTGAAGTAGGCGAGAGCAGCCGTTCTAATGCTCTACCTTGGGACGAAATTCAAAGAGCAGATTTTGATCCGACAAATGATGTAACGCCCGAACTGATTGATTTGCTAAATGCGCTATATCGAGATCACCTGAATTCTGATCCTTCACTGATTAAGCTAGTGAAGGAAATTGAAAGACAGAAGGAATTAAGGAATCAAGTCAGTGTTTCGTTGAACATCGAAGAAAGAAAGCAACTAGAAGGTAAGAGTGATGACCTCACTACTGAAATCAGTATTGGTGACCTAACTACCGAAGAGCACGCAGAACGATTGCTTGAAGACCCATATCTTAAAGAGGGTCTTCGCCTGCTTGTGGAAATGGCAAGAAAGAAGATTGGGTGAGTAAATAGGGTCTGCTGAAAAAGTCTCAGGCGCATTAGATACGAACGGGTGAAGCGAAGATGTATAAGCTACTTCGAGCTGAAGCTCGTGAAGTAGATGATGTGCCTGAGGCTAACATGAAAAATACCGAAGGTGTATTTCAAGGTGCAAGAAAAATCATCAATTAATTTTGAAATGCATGCACTTCAACACTTGAAATAGCTATCCTATTCTTTGATAATCAATTTGTTAAGTGTTTTTCAGCAGACCCTAAATAGGGCGATAGATTTCCTTGT
>JAAEPI010000868.1 GCA_024232835.1 Cytophagales bacterium | reverse complement strand
TGAATTAAAATTTTGGTGCTATTATTTGGCTGTGAGGTCTTAGGAGTAGGGTGCAATATTTTCCAACTAAATAAACGCCAGTGCGAGGCTGCTCCTCGATCATTCCGCCAGCACAGCAGGGGATTTGAGTTCTGACGGACTGTATCCCCTGATTGGGAACAACATGAACTGGGTGAGCTTGTTTTTGAACTGCGCAAGGTCTTGGATGACGTTCAGATGGTAAAGCACTGCATTCTACAATCTTGGTCCCTGGACTGCAAATGGGTAGTCAAACCAAGACTGATTAGATGCTGAGCTGACTTTTCTTGCCGATGGAATTACTGCAAGGTCCCAAAATCTAGGGTGTGAAACGAATAGTACATCTAAATCATTACTGGTATTCTTGTGGAGGATTATCCACATAATATGAAGTATGATGATTCGCTCCCGTCTGCACTGAAGCGACAGGTAAACTAAACGGTCCCAATAGTGTAAATCTCACATTCCAGCAATCCTTGCGGTGAACGTTTTCTGAACACTTTCTAGTTCTTGAATATCACTGATTTTTGTTTGATTACATAAACGACAGTAATATTCGAGCAAACTTCGAATGATTGGCTTGTAAGT
>JAAEPI010000867.1 GCA_024232835.1 Cytophagales bacterium | reverse complement strand
TCGTCCTTCAATGCCCATTCTTCTTGCTTGAGAAGGATATTTCATTTTGCTTCCTACATACTTATAAAAAGCAGCAAGTCCACCTGGAAATTCAGGTTGATCCTCCACAATATTGAAAATTTCATCTACATTTTCCTCTTCTGGTGCCTCTTCGAAAACAATGTCTTCTACAATAGTCTCTTCAGTAACTTCCACATCTAATTCCACTTCGATCTCTTCTTCGATTTCTTCCTCGTCAGGAACTTCTATGATCTCAGGAATTTGAATTTTTGGCGGGGGTGGAGGTGGTTGTTGAGTAGGTGGAATCTCAAGAATATCCTCGAAATCATCATCAACTGAACCTAAATCTATAATTCCCTGATCACCTCTATTTGGCCATTCGAAAGCTAAAATTGTGATCAAAAGGCTAATGGTTAAGCCAAGATTAAGAAACATGCCAGACTTTTTATTCAGGTCATGATCGGGTGCTTTTTTCAGTTCCATGTGTTATTATTGTTTAGAGCCGTAAATCAAATATACTATCTATCTAGCAATTCCAATGCCCGAACCCCTCACGAACTTGAAGATTATTCTCCAAGAAGCTTCTGGTATGCTTCGGCTGATAGAAAATCATCAGTTGATCCATCAAATTTTATTTTTATCATCCATCCGTCACCGTATGGATCTGAGTTAACTATTTCTGGATTGTCTTCTAGTCCAGAATTTATTTCGGTGACTTCCCCAGTAATGGGCATGAACAAATCCGAAACAGTTTTCACAGCTTCGATAGTACCAAAAACGTCACCTTCTTGCAAATTTTCACCTTCAGTCTCTATTTCTACAAAGACGATATCGCCCAATTCATTTTGAGCAAATTCAGTAATACCAATGGTTGCAGTATCGCCATCTACTTTAACCCATTCGTGATCTTTTGTGTATTTAAGGTCAGTCGGAAAATTCATGTTGTCTGTTTTTTTTTCAAAAGTAGTATTCGAAAAGGAATCATCCTATTGAGCCAGATTAAATCTTAGTTGGAAGCCAAAAGCTGTAGTGGCTCTACGGTATGAGGTGCCTATTTTAGGGTCGGTGACCGTTCGCTCAAAATACATGGTCAAGTCCAATTGTCTGTTGATATTGTAACTGAGCGTAGGACGTATCTGATAATTGAATGACCCATTTGTAACAGAACCATCTCTTTCAATTTTACGCTGAATGGTATTTGAATCTCTTATTGTAAAACTCACTCGAATGGTCAGATCATTTGGGAGAGTTTGGGTTCTGCCTGAAAATCTGAAAGGCACCTTAAAGCCAGTCTTGGTAAGACCAAAATCCAGAGTCACATCATTGTTGGTAGTTTCTGTTACTTGAGCGTTGGACATGTTCAATGATAAATTTCTTTCCTTCTTGAATTCGATCCGGGTACTGATATTACTTTTTGTTCTGAAATTGAAGCCAATCAGCGGGACGAATTGCTCAGAGATCATCACCTGATTAATAATATAGGCAGGCACCAGCGTGTTTGTAATTGTATCCACTTCTGTTGCTTGTTGATAATTCAGCGTATTGTGATCTAAGGTGAGATTGTCAGAGTACCTCAGATTGTTGGTGAAGTTACCAACGGTGTACGTTGATTGATACCCATGAGATATGGTGAAGGATGAGAATATTTCGGCTATTGCCGGAATTTTTATAAGCCCTGTATAGTCAACGCGCCAATTAGGTAACGGGATTTTCGGAAAAGGTTTCAATTTTGAATTATTGACATTTTTACCGGAATAGGCTGCAAGGAAAGCCGGTATCAACACATCTTGAGAAAGACTGTCGTAGGGTGTAGTACTTGGATTTGCATCATTCAATCTATTAAACATGGTATCCAGATTTTTTTCAAAAGCCGAAAACGCATTGGAAAAATTATCACCTCCTTGTTTTTCGAAAGCCGTTTTTATACTCAGGAATGAAATACTATAACTCCCGGATAAGGAGGGAGTCAGACTTTGGAATCCCTGTCCATCAACAAATCTGAAAATTTCCTGATAGCCGTTTGTGTTTGACTTAGTAAAGTCGATTTGAATCGATAAATCTTCAATCGGTTGAAAAGTTCCACGTACTGCAAAATCAGTTCCTTTTGTTTGGAGGAAGGGTGCTGTGAGAAATGGACTGGTGGTTAGCCAACCATTTTTTGCTGCTTTAAATCGGATATTTGGATTCTGATCTCCAAATATAAACCCGATACCAGGCGCATGAAATCCACTATCCAGACCAAGCAAGAATGCCTGAGGTGTAAAACCGGCCAGACTGGTGGTTTCTCTAAAATTGTAGGTTACGTTGATTGATTTCAAGGCCATAAGAGATCGTAGTATTCCCTGTCCGGTAGTTCGATCCTCTGTGCTCGATGCGTTAGCAGAATTCAGAAAAGTCACTTTATCGTAGAGCTTAATCATATCAATTTTACCTATAACACCTCTATCTCTTCTGTTTTGGATTATGTTTCCAAAGGTGTTGTCATTCGCATCGGTCTGGTTCAATGCACCAGCAGTCCATTTGTACCCTGCGGCATATTTCAAATCGGCTCCAAGCCAATTAGTGAAGGGCAATTTGTCAAGAGGAGTTTTGTAGGCAAATGTCATGTTTTGATCAAAAGACTTCATTCGACCCAGATTCCATATCTGGTTCCAAACATATTTGCGTTCATCTTTGGTGTTTATGTCATCTATAATAATTCCTTCAGATTCATCAATTACTGCGTTAGCACTTGCAGTGTAATCAAAATTTAAACTTTTGAAGAAATTCCAACGGAGGTTGTACAGTCGATTGAAAGTAAACAACCGTTCGAAGTTGGGCTCGATACCATCTATCGTCAGATCGTCATTGAAAAACTGTGTGCGTGAATATTGTCTGTCGAGTAATGCACTTACCGAGAAGCTTGTCGGGAAGGGTGAAAAATTGAGATCTTTTACTAATTGAAGATAGGGGCTGCTAAATGTTTCACCCTTAGAGAATGGCTCCCAGGAAACAGAAATAGGGGTGTAGTCATATGTGACTCCACCCGATACATTTTTACTGAATTTGCTCTGGGTAAAATGGTTGTTAGAGGTTTGATCGCTGTAAGCATAGGTGAACGAAAAATTTTCTACGTCATACACTCGACTTTTGGCATCCGGTTTCACTTTATCTTTTCTAACATTACTAAAGTTGATCCCGCGGGATACTCTTTCTGATTCCATCAAACTTTTGTAATCTTCTTTTTCTTTATCTGTTCCGAATAATTTCAAAGATTCCTCAAGCAGAATATCCTGATTCAATGGATCATACTGTGGTGTGATTCTTTCTTTTTCATAATTTACGAACATCGGAACCACAAGACCCGTCTTTTTTGGGTACATGAATTTCTCCAGGTTTATGCGTGCACTTGCTTGATAGGCAAATGACTCAAATCGATTTCTTTGAGCCACCGTGGTGTTCAAGCCGCCATATCCGATTGAGCTATACCGTGTGTTTAGGTCCACTTGTCCTAAGTCTGCCAGTTTGGTTTGAAGTGAAGCATTGGCAGCCCATCCTTTTTGTGTGTCATATCCCACAGCTCTGAGTTCATTTGCCCATATACACACGGACTTACTGAGGCCATCGTCTTCAAGTCCTTTATCTGGGTTTCTAACACCAATAAGCAGGGTTTGAAGGTCACTCAAGTCAGGATTTCCAACTACTGTTATTTTGTAATTAGTATCAGGAATTACTTTTGAATAAGGAATGGAAATATCAATATTCCATCTATCACGTTCGACCTTTACAGCTTTTAATAAATCTATTTCAAGATTTATTTCATTCTCTAGAGGCCAAATGGCCCGCTCATTTCCACTCCCACTGGACAGCCCCAAAGGAGTCATCACCAATGGAATTTCAATTTCGTAATAGTGCTTGGTATTGTCCGTGCTAAATCTGACGAATGCGTTGACGTCCCCATCTTGTGGGTTGTCGTTTTTGTAAGCATGTGCATGCAAGAACATTTCAATTCGATCGTAGTTGATCAGATCTAATTCAGTAAGGGTTTTGAAAGCTGCACGTCCATCGCCGTTTTCCAAATCCTCAACACACATCTGAAGGGATTGCTCATTAATACGAGTTGATACAGTTGATGAATTGTCCAGATCTCTTTGCAATCCTGGAGGAGTTACGTAGGGTGGTTGGGTGGGACTCCCTGTACTGTTTTCCTCCACATTTACTACTGATATTTCAAAATCGCTCAGCTGTGGCTCGGGGATTTCTCCCAGTGCCGGATCACGCAATGAAGTAGTGTGCTTTCTCCAGGTGCTACTTGTCAATTGAAATTTCGTGAAACGCAGTACGACAGGCTGCTCCCATCCGGTAAGGTACATACGCATAAATCGCATACTCTGGAAACTAGGGTCAGCATATTTATTGGTGAACTTCTCCAATGGTATTCGAAATTGATACCAGGTGGCTTCACCCGAGTCATCTACAACCTGATCTACAACGAACTGATGATCCGATATATCGGTTTTATCTAACCGTATTTTGTATTCGAAGTACTCTTCTAGAAAGGATATAGTATTGTCCTCGTTGATATCCTCCTTGTCCGGGAAAATACCATTGGAAGGTGTGAAACTTTGGCCAGAATTGATAGGAGAATTACCATCAGTTCCGTTATAGTATTTGTATCTCTCAATAATGTTTGCATCTGCATTATCAAAACTGTTATCTAAAAAGTGGATAAAGTCGTCTGCTGAAACATCCGCCTCTACTTCGTCTCTAGCTGCACCCAGTGAATTCAAATAACTGGAAAAAAAACTTGCTTCTTCATCATTTCTAAGCCCATCGAAACCTATATCCTGATTTCGTCGAGAACTTGGATTGTTATCAAATGCTGGAGTTAAGTATTGTCTACCTGGTGTACGACCCCAGTCAGGATTAATTTGTGATTCACTTGGATCTCCATCTTCCGGCATCCCTTGCTCAAAGTAGAATACACCATCAGGTACTAAATCTTCTGATACACTTCCAAGATTGAAAATCAGCTCTCCTCCTGTGATATTATTTTGATTTTCCCTGCCATCTAGCACCCTTCCTCGTTCGCCATCAATAAATGGATCCATCAACCAAAATTCAATGTACTGAAAATTGGATTCGTTAAAATTAGTTTCCTCAAGTTCACGACTGATCCCACCCCAATTCTCGGTGGGGTTGTTCAATTCTCCATCTGATGTCAAATCGGTGGTATAGTTCTGCTGCCCTCGCTCCCTGGGGAAGTAAGAGAGGTTAAAAATTGCCTCAGGTTGAACAATTTGGCCATTATCTCGTTGTTTGAAAATTTCCTGAGCAGGTACTGCACGAACGTAGTGATTGCTCAATTCTTCTTCTGATAGGTTGTCTGGTTTATTGACAGTATTAGTGTAAAAATCATTAGAAACAATATACCAGGCTATTTTGGCTTTTTTGAAATTAAATTCCCGACCTGGAATAGGTACGTTTTGATTAAAGAATTTGCCAGTGTTCGTTTCGGGTGTAGCACCCATCTTCCAAGCAGGCCCGCCTCCACCCAGAGGTCGTGCAGATGCGGCAGTTTCAAAATCTTCAATGAATGATGTGGGTTCACCTTCCAGATCATTAGATGTTCCGGGGATGAACTTCGCATACTCAGCATTGAATGTTATTTGAGAAGGTTCTTTTGTACTCACCAGTGGAATAGCATCCACCATCTTGGTCAGAAAATTAGACTCTTCTGTCAAAGAAATATCGAAACCATATTTTGTATTCTTTAATGGCTCATTACCAATGTTGAAACGAGTAGTGCTGCCGCGTCTTTCGTTCAGATGCAATACAGTTGCCCCTACGTTGAAATTTTCATTGAACCGATAATCCAGACGAGCTGCGTAGAACCAGGTAGTTTGAAAATTGAATAAATCTTGCGTCTCATAAGATGCTGTTATTTCTGCTCCGCTGTTTAATAGTGATTGATCTGTAATAGTGACTGTTCCGAAATTATAGTCTACTGTATAATGTTTTCCTTCTTGTAACTTTTGACTCCCCATTCTAACCACTACCGAGCCGTCAGCCACCCCAAATCCCTCAAGATCAATGACATTTGATCGGCCACTTGAACCGCTCCCACCACCACGCCCGGCTCCTGCAAATGCAATTCGATACTTGTCCTTTTCGGAAATGGTTCCGGCAATGGCCTGGGTGTTGGAATATATTTCGTTGAATACGTATTTGTCAATAAGGCTGGCCTTGCTCGCTGCATCAAGTTGTGTGCTTTCAAGAAATAAATTTTCAAGAGTAGTCCCAAAAGGTTCAAGTACAGGGAAGATCAAGTATCCTCTATCTGCATTGATGGTCGCTCCAGGTATATAGTCAAATAGACCGTCTGGTTGAGGATCAAGATTTTGATTGTATTGGTCTAGTCCTAAAAGTTCAACTAAAGGTTCGTTTTCAATCCCTGCGCCTCCTTCGTGTAGTGACGGATTATCGATCCCTGAGTCATCATCCTTGTATTTTATTCTTAGTTTGAAATTGGCCTGATCTATCGAGCTTGCTCTCAAATTGTAAATATTCTTCATCATCAAATCCCACGTAGGTAAGTCAGGATCAATGCTGTTGGGGCGGATAAGTTTTAGGAAAATAGACTCATCGTCTTTCAATCTTCTTTCACTACTCATTTCACCAACCGTGAAAGGACCTTGACCGTCCCAGGTATACTGATACGCCACAGCAAGCGATTGATTATCGCTGAGATTGGTAAGAAGCGTGATGTATCCAAGCTGTTTATTGACAACAAATTCAGCACCTTCTTCTAATTGCCTGGCAGTACCGGTTACCACATACTCGCTAGCAGGATCCAACCCCAATGTTTGAATGTCATTGAATATTTGATTTGAATTTCTAAATCCACTGTTGATCAGGGTTTGGTAGAGCTGATTACTGTAGTTGCTAGTTGGAATGTCTCCCCCTGAGATTTGAAAGCTTGTGTTTAGTAACCTACTTTTCTCACCGAGATCTAAGAAACCTACCGTGTTTCTGGTGGTCTCTGTGTCGTTGTTTGTGTTGGTAATATACACTTCGATATTCGAGATATTGAGGCCTGATATAATATTTCGAGGATCTTTAAGCCACGTCTCGTAATTGTCTCTGAAAAAATGACCGAGAAAAAAGTGTTTGTTTTCATCATAGTTAGAGGCGCGGAGTTCATTTTCTTCATTAGATGAACCGCCATAGTCTGGAGTGTCAATTCCACCACCACTACCTCCGAGGGTTGAGCTATTTAGCTGTCCCTGCTGTCTTGAAGCTACTCCGGTAAAGTACATTTTCCCAAACTGGAGTTCGGTTTTCAATCCAAATAGGGTTTGAGCTCCTGTCATCAGACCATTCGACACAGGCATGCTCACGTTCCCAATTTCTATCTTCTTGATTATTTCTTCGTCATACCCCGTATATTCGATATGCATGTTATTTTCAAAATCGAAGGTATTGTTGTTGTCAAAATTGGCAGTTATTTCAAGCTTATCCCCTATTTTTCCTACCAAATTCATGCTTATCTGTTGCTTAAAATTGAACCCTCCGTTTCGTTGTTGGCGAATTGAAACTTGAGGGTTATCTGTATTTTGCCATGTACCCCCAAAGTCCAAATTAATAAAGCCGGTAGGAGTGATGTCTACATAGGATCCACCAAAAATCCGATCAAAAGCCGGACTCAAATAAAGTTTTGGAATGAGTCGTCTTCCACTCACAGCACTTTCTCCATCGAGTCCTATGGACTTTTCCTTCCAATAATCATGGGCTATTTGTGTATTGTTGTACCGATCATATTCTCGAAAGGACATAGTCGTAATAGGCCGAAAATTGATATTGCCTATTCGCTCAAAAATTGTGTATTGGAAACCCGAATCATATTCAATTTGTAAATCCAGATTGGAAGGATCGGGGAGTACAAAAGGTGAACGACTTGTTTGATTAGAGAAGGGGTCACCAAAACGATAAGAAGGGTTGAAACTTGAATTAAAGGATGGAGAATATGGTTTGACCGAATCGGTCTTAGCAGTATCACCGGAAATGGGGTCTTGACCAAGTGCGGCTAGCCACCCGCTTCCAACTAGAAGAAGTATGTAAATTCTACGATACAAATTTGTTTCTTTTAGGCTCGCCTCAATGCTTGCTTAATCAATTCTTCAAGTTTAATTTCCTGACCGAATTCTTTTAAGATTGCATCAATGGTCTTTTGTGCTGCTACCCGTGGTATTCCCAACGTGATTAAAGCAGATAACGCCTCGTTTTGCAATGTATTGCTGATTTTAGGTGATTCCAAACTCTTTTCTTCCCAACCCTCTTTAATCATTTTGTCTTTCAATTCCAGCACGATTCGCTGAGCCGTTTTTTGACCTATACCTTTTACTCCTTTTATTACATTTATTTGTTCGTTCACTATGGCTTGCTGCAATTCGCTGGGGCTGAGCGACGAAAGAACCATCATTGCCGTATTGGCACCTACTCCACTAATAGAAATTAGGTCAAGAAATCGCTTCTTCTCTGCCACTTCGCTGAAGCCATACAACGTGTGTGCATCTTCTCTTATATGTAAATGAGCGTGGATCAAGGCCTCATTCATTTCTTTAATAGCAGAAAAAGTATTTAGCGAAATTTTCATATAGTAACCCACCCCCTGGATGTCAATAACCACGTATGTTGGATCTTTGTCAACAAGCTTGCCTCTTAGATATGTAATCATAGATCATAGTTTTCTTGTGCATCCACCACGGCGATTGCAGTCATATTGAAAATGTCTCTGGCAGAGCTTCCTGCTTGCAGCACGTGAACAGATTTTTTCATCCCCATTAATACCGGCCCAATGGCTTCTGCGCCACCGATCTTCATGAGTAGCTTGTAAGCTACGTTTCCACTAGCCAGATCCGGGAAAATGAGGGTGTTAGCGGCTTTTAGTGCTAAAGAGCTAAAGGGATATCGCTCTTGTATTAGTTTCTTATCTAGTGCCACATCCGCTTGCAGATCACCATCAATGATCAGATCGGGCCATTTTTCTTTTGCCAGTGCTACTGCCTTTGATACTTTGCTCGGCACTTCACCTGTGGCTGATCCAAAATTGGAGTAAGAAATGGCCGCCATACGTGGTGTTGTATCGAAGAATCTGACTACTCGACTAGTAAGTCCAATAATGTCCACCAATTCTTCAGCAGTTGGATTTTTATTTACTGTAGTGTCTGAGAAAAAGTAATTCCCTTTACCGGTGGATATGATATACATGCCCGCCACACGGTTAATTCCATCCTCAACTCCAATGATTTGGAGCGCAGGGAGGATGGTCTTAGGGTAATCGTTAGATACCCCGGCAATCAGTGCACCCGCTTCTCCCTGATGTAACATCATGGATGCAAAATAATTTCGATCGCGCATTTTTCGCCGGGCTTGTTCGGGTGTCATACCTTTCCGTTGACGTTTTTTATAAAGCACCTTGCCGTACTCTTCGATTTTTTCTTTTTCGAGATATGGGTCTATAATCTGACAGGATTTGAGATCATCCAGTCCAAATTCCTCAATCAGAGAAGTGATTTTATCAATACGACCCATTAGAATTGGCTTGGCAATGCGTTCATCAATGGCCATCTGAGCTGCTTTCAAAATATTAATGTGCTCAGCCTCTGCAAAAATAACCTTCTTTGGTTCTTTTCGAGCTCGAATAATTATTCTTGAGATAAAGCGATTATCGATTCCAATCCGTTCCTGAAGTTCGATAGAATACTTTTCCCAATCTGTTATTTTCTGTCGTGCCACTCCTGAATCCATGGCAGCCTTGGCCACTGCCGGACTTATGGTAGTAATGAGTCTTGGATCTAGTGGTTTTGGGATTAAGTAGTCTTTCCCAAATCCCATGTTCTTTGCATGATACGCCTTGAGTACCAGATCTGGGACGACTTCTTTTGCAAGGTCGGCTATGGCCTTAACAGAAGCTAACTTCATTTCTTCGTTAATGGCAGTTGCTCGAACATCTAAAGCTCCTCTGAAAATGTAGGGGAAACCAAGAACATTATTTACTTGATTGGGATGGTCTGATCTACCTGTAGCCATGAGAATATCATCTCGAGTAGCCATTGCAAGTTCGTAGGCAATTTCAGGGTCAGGATTAGCTAAGGCGAAAACGATGGGATCCTTTGCCATTGTTTTCAACATTTTTGGTGTGACCGTATTGGCTACCGAAAGACCGAGAAGCATATCGGCACCTATCAAAGCGTCTTCTAAAGTATGAACATCACTGTCGGTGGCATAAGTGGCCTTGCTTTCATCTAGATTTTCACGATCTGATCGGATGCAGCCCTTGCTGTCAGTCATGACAATATTATTTGGATTTGCTCCAAGGTTCACATAAAGGTTGGTGCACGCCATGGCGGCAGCACCTGCTCCACTCACTACAATTTTGATTTTTTCAATTTTCTTCCCTGTGATCTCTAGTGCGTTCAAGAGTGCGGCACTTGAGATGATAGCTGTACCATGCTGATCATCGTGCATGATTGGGATATTCATTTGCTCCCTAAGGGCCGATTCAATTTTAAAACTTTCAGGGGCTTTGATATCCTCCAGGTTAATTCCACCAAAGGTGGGCTCCAGCGATTTGACGATTTCAATGAATTTGTCTGGATCAGTTTCATTGATTTCAATATCAAAAACATCTATGCCTGCAAATTTCTTAAATAGAACCCCCTTGCCTTCCATTACAGGTTTCGAAGCTTCTGGGCCAATATTGCCTAGCCCTAGAACAGCAGTTCCATTGGTAATGACACCTACAAGATTCCCCTTCGCCGTAAAACGGTAAACTGCCTCTTGATCCTCTGCAATTACCAAACAAGGCTCAGCTACTCCCGGAGAATAGGCCAATGCCAAATCATGTTGACTACTGAGCGGTTTTGTAGCACGGACTTCAATTTTTCCTTCCGGCTTGGACTCGTGATAGTCTAGTGCATCATTTTTCCTGACTTTGGCCATACCACTTTTTTAGGGAACCTCGGTTAATTCATTACTTTCAAAAAACAGATAGAATGGATAAGCTGTGAGGCATGTTTTTTTTGTAATAGCCAAAGCTATTTCATAAAAAATATAACGAGACAGATTGTTCATTCTCTTTGTTCCCAAGGGGTTTCCATAGATTTTTCCATGCTGCTTCAAAATCCATCATGTTATCGCGATAGCACTTCAAAAATTTTCCTTACCTGAAAAAATCTATGGAAATTTTGATGCAAACTAATTAATCGAGGTTCCCTTTAGTTCTGAGGGAATTTTAAAAGTAGATAAGATGGCATCCATTTCTCTCATAAATCGTTTTTTCTTGCCACCAGCATTGTACACATACCCTTCGATGTAATACAAAGTTTGACTCTTTTCATCTACCATTGCATAACTAAGAAAGGGGCCACCAGCACTCATGTCGCTAACTGCCCAAAGCCCACGAGATTTCATGGCAAATTTTCCATTAAAGGAGATTTGATTGCTGAATACTGGAATATTGTTTTGTCGCTGTATGTACAGGTTGCTTTTTTGGCCATCTCGAAGATGTAACTCTGTGATTTTGTCTCTAAGGTTGCCCATATCATCAAACACCTCCACTCCGGTGTAAGGTTGTTGATAAATAAAGATATTTTTTTCCATTCCCAATCCTAGTTCTCGGCACCAGATAAAGTCAAGTTGATCTTGGGCAAGATCCCAACCATATGGAATTTGAATGCTGTATCTGTGATTTATGTTAATAACATTTTCAATTTTTTTGGATCTAGATTTCAAGAGTCTCTTCTTGGTAATTTTCATAGCCTGATCTTCAAACAGTTTGAGAATGGCATCACTGTTTTTGGCAATTTTTGCAGCCAGCTCGGCTTCAGTGTTTGAAAAAAGATAAAGCACCTTTTGGCCTATTGCGAACTTATTGTTTTCAGTGGCCTGAAAATACGATGTATCTCGCTGTATTCTTTTTAATGATTCATCTGTAAAAAAAGACCTCAGTTGTTTGCTTTGAGTGGTTTTGCTGTCGAGTGTAGTTACGAAAATCATATTGTTCGCAGATTTCAGGACCGAATTCAGCTTTAGTGGATTTACTTTGTACACTTCGAACAGGCGCTCATCTTGTGGCATTCCAAGCATGGGAGCCTCGAGTGTTTTTCTGATTTCGACACCAACAGAACCTTCCCACACAGCAGAATCAATCACTAGGATAAGTTCATCTGCATCTCCTCTTGCTGGAGGTTTGTATTCATCAGGGATGGAGCTGGAATCACCGCATGACCAGAGAATTGCCAGGAAGGGGATAACTATGCAGAGGTATTTCATTTTGAAAGATTAAAAATCAAAGATACTTGGAATCTTAAAACAGATTGCTGTATAGTTTTGGAAAAGAAAATTCCGCAATTGGACAACATTGAGATGTGAATAGCGTATATTTATGGAAACTAATTGTCCATAATTAGACTATGAAAAAATCCAAGCCTAAATTTATTAAAAAAAAGAACTCCCATGTGAAGGAACCTTTGGTGGCCTATGAGACAGAGCTGCCCCTTACTATTTTCGCAAGAATGTCTATGCAGGATATTGCTGGTTCAGAATTGTCAGGGATGGCTCTTCAAGATATGCAGAAGCAAACATCCCTTAGCCCACAGGCTTTGGCGAGCGTTGTTGGTGTTAGCAAAAGCAAGTATTATGATCTAATAAAATTGGACAAGTTAGGAAGCAAAAACATTGATGCGTTAGCCGATTTTGCCATGCTGTGGCGCAAGGGTATCGAAGCGTTCGATGGTGATAAAGACTCCCTCAATGAGTGGTTGGAAATTCGAAACGAGAACTTGGGTCAAATCAAACCAATCGATCTCATATCAAGCCGGATGGGAAGACGGGAGTTGGAGAAAGCCTTTCTGCGGATAGAGTACAGTACTTACGGATGATCCTTTATCATCTCGACAAATGGAAATACAGAGAACATTGGCCCCCGGAAGGTACACTCTATGCTGCTGGTCGCTGGAATAAGCCTCGACAATGGATTATTTATACTTCACCTACTATATCATTGGCTAAACTGGAAATTTTAGCAAATCGCAATAACCTTCCAATCAACTATGTATGTATGACTTTGGAGGTATCAGATGATGCTGATATTCAAACGATCAACTACAGATCATTGCCAAACAATTGGATGGATAAGCCTTATCCTCCGGATTTAGTCCAGTTCACCACAAAATTTCTCACATCGGGGAAGCTGCTTCTGAAAGTACCTTCGGCACAAAGTCATAGTGAAAGCAATTTTTTGATCAATGTCAGGCATCCGGCTTTTTATGATAATGTCAAGTTGCTAGACGTGGCAATCGAACCATTTGACCCCCGATTAAAAACTCACTAGTGAGTTTTACCTGCCTGCGGTGGGCAGGTTCCCCGATGCTTGCATCGAATAAAGAAATATTTTTCCACATTCATACCTCGTGAGCTTGCCTTTATCGGGCCAGACAGGCTTGCTCCGAGGTACATGATTAAGATATCGAATGGCTGTTTTCCATAGGGGATATTTTAACCCAGTAATAGACTTACACTCCTTGTTGACAGAGATTACGTAGAATTAGCAATTCGGTCGATTGGAAATAGGGGACAGTTCTCTACTCAGCACTCACGATAAGCGTCTGTCCTGGTTTGATGTTGTCGGAGCTTAGGTTGTTAAGAATTTTCAATTTTTCAATTGAAATCTTGTTGGCCACACTTATGCCCCACAAGGAGTCTCCTTTTTTCACAAAATGTGTTTTTTGACCAGGTTTGGGTTTTGGAGAAGCAGATTTCGGTTTGCTGGCAATGGTCTTTGCTTTGGGGGTATTCTTATATTTGGGCAATACCCAGATTTTCAAACTCTGACCCACACGAATCATAGAACCCTTCAGGCGGTTCCATTTCTTAATGTCTGATACTCGGACGTGATATCGTTCAGCGATCGTACCCAGCACATCGCCGCTTCTTACCTTATGAATCACTCGCTCCCGTCCTGCTACTGCACCAATCTCATTTTTGGCCATTTTCTCAAGTTCTGCTCGTCCTACCTTGGAGGCTTCTTCATAAATCATTTGGCGATTGACAACAATTGAATCTTTGAATTCTATCGGGATTTTCAATGGATAGTTTCGAGCTGTAGATGGGATAGCACCATGTTTGATTTGGGGATTGAGCAATTCCAGATCCTCAATGCAAATATTTGCCTGATTGGCGAAGGTTTCCAAATGTAGATACTGGCTTACATGTATGGTGTCATAAAGAGGCAAATATTCTGAGGCATCTGGATACAGATTATGCTCTTCTGCATAGTTGAAAACGTAAGTGACAGCCACGAATTTTGGAACGTATGCTTTGGTCTCATTTGGGAGATATTTGTAAATACTCCTGAAATCTCTTTGACCATCAGCATATCGAATAGATCGATTGACTCGCCCAGGACCGGAATTGTAACCTGCCAAGGCAAGTTCCCAATCACCAAAGTAACCATGAAGGAAGCCAAGAAAATCACATGCGGACTGTGTAGACATATCAGGGTCTATTCGGTCATCTATGTACCAGGAGGAGTTGAGGTTATATTTTTTACCCGTCCAATATATAAACTGCCAAAGGCCAACAGCCGCAGCATGTGAAACGGCATTTGGGTTAAGACCCGATTCTACTACAGACAAATATTTCAACTCATCGGGCATGTTGTTCTTAGCAAGGTATTCTTCGAAGAGTGGAAAGTATTTAGAAGACCTATTAAGCATTCGTCTGGCATAGTCTCGTCGAGTAATCGTATAGAAATTGATGTATTTCTTTACTTCAGGACTAAAATGTAGAGGAATATCTGCTTCGATGGCTTTTAGTCTTGCTTCAATGACTGAATCAGCAACATCAGGGATATAGTCATAGCCAAAACCTTCTGCTGCCTTTTGAGCAGATACCGCAATACCTGTTAGAAAAATTAGATAGTAGAGGACCGACCTCATTTCAACCAGACGAGCGAGATTAAGACTTCTCCTCGTCACTCATTCCGTCGTTGATTTCCTTCTTTACTTCCTTGGTAGCATCCTTAAATTCCCGAATGTCTTTACCCATACCAC
>JAAEPI010000866.1 GCA_024232835.1 Cytophagales bacterium | reverse complement strand
TCATCAATGGTTTCGAAGTGCAGGAATCTTGAAATTCAAAAATGTCATAATTTCAACCAGTTGATTCTATTCAACTTTTTCAGCTAACTATTGGTTTCGTTTGGAAACGTTTGGAAATATTTGACCTTGACGGGCACAATTTGGGCACAGTCAAACCACCTTTGAAGCTGCGAGGTTTTGGGCATCCGTTCGAATGAATTGTTCGACTTTCACGCAGTTCTTCGATCTTCACTGAATTGGCTGGGATGTGACCATAAATATTCCCGAACTTCCAGATTCATTCGATCCAGTTCTGCTAAAAAACCTGAAACCGATAGATGATAGTTCTCCGGAATTTTCTCCACTTCGCGGAGATTCTCAACTTGCTTTTGAAATTGGCCGATCCGCTCTAAAGTCGTTTTATACTCTTCTTCATTATGTATCATGATTATAAATACGATCCAATCGTTGAGCTTAAATAGCTCTCTGCAAATTGCCTTTGCATTTATTTAATTGGCTGACTAATTCAGAGGCTTCCGAAACCTATGGCCGCCTGCTTCAATAACTACAAATGCATTTTTCAGCTCATCTTCAGAATATGTTTTTAAAACCCGCTCAAGTTCACCGTGTACTGAATTCTGAGTTGAAGGCAATATACGCAAGTAAAGCACTCCAG
>JAAEPI010000865.1 GCA_024232835.1 Cytophagales bacterium | reverse complement strand
GATGGGTAACTTTTGTCTTTTTAGGTTTAGTAATTTCTTCAATTCCACGTTTAGCACCAGCACTGATCAAATCCTTCCAAGCAGCTACAAGATGGGGTTTTGCGATCCCTGCGGCCCCTTTTATAGCCCGTCCAAGGAATGGAACTGCGCTTTTGAAAAGATTTCCAAAGAATGATCCTAGTCCGTCACCTACTTGTGTGTAAACATATCGATCCATATCACCACCACGCCCATCTTGAATTATGGTGTGGTAGGCTAAACTCCTTAACTTCTCGGAATTAAAATCCTCCATTGCTAATATTCATTTTTCTATGCCTCTATTTATAGCCATGGTTCGGAGGGTGATGATTGTCTTGTATTTGGGATTAAATTGAATGTAATGTCCATCCATGTCACGAATTTCAAGAAATATCTTGGAAAATTCTTTAACATTAATGGGAACATAGTTTGGTTGTGAATACTCATGAAATGACCAGTCTGCTTTGCTGCTAATGGGAACAACAGATAATATGCGAGACAATTTTCCGTTGATGTACGAGTTTTCCACAATATTAACATAGAGAAAGCCTGGTTGAATGTTTTGACTATACATCACATTCCTTACAGTTTGAAAATTTCCTAGATAATTAAAATTATCCTTTATTTGCAACAGTTCCCAGGGTCCATCAGGATGATTCTCTACTTTGATTTCCATGTATTCTGCCGTAATTCGTATAACATTCTCCTTGTCCAACTTCACTTCAAGTTTGGGTTTCGTACCTTCAAGAAGTCTACCTTCCATAAATCTTAATCTTCTAAATCCATCAGAAATAACTCTTAAAATTGTTGCTGCTGAAGAG
>JAAEPI010000864.1 GCA_024232835.1 Cytophagales bacterium | reverse complement strand
GGGTCGCTTTGATAGCCAACCTGATCTTTACGGTCATACATCGGCAAGTAAAGGAGTGCGAGCTGTTTGTTACCATCGTCAGCATGGCCTCAAACAACTTGAGCTCTTACACATGCTTGATTACTTTGATCAAAAGAAAGCACCCAAAAGGCGATGAGCGAAACATCAAAATAGTCCAACTCGATATGTTCAGACAAATAGAGGGGGGTGGTTTTGAGAACTTAGGAAAATCTCCCTAGATTGATCAGAATCAACCCTTTTACGGTGAATCTGATTTTACTCGGATGTCAGTAGATAAATAATACGATCATTTGCTTAATTATTACAATTAGTTGTAATGCTCAATTGGTTTCAGGTTTCATCGTCACCCTTGAGTCGGATACACTGTAAGGGCTTATTAAAATGAAACGTGAAGCAGCATTCAGGTCTACTTGTGAATTCGTGAGCGCAAAGACAAACAAGTTAGAAGTATTTTCTCCATCAGATATTAGGTCTTTTGGGTTGACTGGCCAAGCGCTATATAGATCGAACCAATCAGAAATCAATTTAAGAAGAGATACTCCAATGTTTATAGAAGTTCTAGTTGAAGGTGAGACTAGCCTGTTCTATTACGATAGGTATGCTTTTCGCGATACAGATGGGAATTTTTTTGAACTGCAAAATGAAGATGAAGAAAAGGTAGTCGAAGGGAGAAAGTATAGGGTAAAAAGTAATGAATTCATTAGAATCATAAGTGCACAGTTAGTAAACAAATGCTTTAAACTAATTCAGGATGCCAATAGATTAAGATTGGAGCATCGTTCGATGGTGCCCTTTTTTGAAAAGTTTAATAAATGTATTAATTCTGATTATCATGTGTATTATAGAGATCCAGTAAAGGTTAATTATGGTGGTGGTCTCGGCTATTCGATAATTACAAGTTCAGCATTTGGCTTGGCATTACCAGATTTAAATGAAACAACCTCATCATCTGGAATGGATTATTTTGGCTTTGTTAGTTCTTCGCTTCCCAGAATTAATAAAAGATTTCGAGTTCAATTAGATGTCCAGTATTCTGGGAACAGGAATTTTTCAATAGACACAAGAAATGGTGATTCTTACTACGAGACTATGTTAAGTCTCGACCTTATTAAGGCTGGCTTGCAGTTGAAATATCACTTTCCTGTCACAGGAAAAATTGAGATTCAAATTGGTGCAGGTAGAATCTATAATTTTATAAGCTCCAACAATTTGTCAAGAACCATCGAACAAGTTTCTGGTACCGATGTTTTCACCGAGGATGGAACAAGTGCCCTAATTGTATCAGAAAGCATAAGCGAAAACATCGGGACGTTGGTACTGGATTATCAGTTTTCACCATACAGACATGGTTTTGTCGAACTCAGATATGCAAACGGTACGGGTTTGTTGCAAGAATCAGTTGCAAATACTATCGAAACGGTTGGAATTCGGTTTGGGATAAATATCCCAGTTTCGTTTTGACTTCTCGAACTTTTAATGTGATTATAATCTTCTCACCAATTCTCTAAATAGCGTCACCAAATCCTTCTCAGCCAATTTGGCTGTCGCGATTATATCTTCGATATTGATTGGCTTCAAGTTATCCGGGTCACAATCATCTGTGAGCACCGAGACAGCAGATACAGGAAGCCCCATCTGATTGGCAGCTATTACTTCAGGCACTGTAGACATGCCCACTACGTCGGCTCCAATTTGCCTTAAAAATCTGTACTCAGCCCGGGTTTCCAAATTAGGTCCAGCAACAGCCACATAAACTCCTTCGTGCATAGAGATTGAATTTTCTACTGCAATAGATTTAAGCACCTGATTCATCTCCTGATCATACGGCTGGCTCATGTCCGTAAAGATTTGTCCAAATGACGCAGCTCCATGAGCTCTGAGCGGGTTGTCAGGCAGCAAATTAATGTGATCATCGATAAGCATGAGATCACTTTTATTCCAGTTTAAATTCAGGGATCCAGCAGCATTTGAAACAAGCAATTTTTCAATTCCTAATTCCTTCATTACGCGAACGGGAAATACAACCTCTGCTGCAGAATATCCTTCATAATAATGAAAGCGGCCTTCCATGGCTACCACCAATTTACCTTCAAGTTTTCCGTATATCAGCTTTCCTTTGTGAAATTCAACTGTGGCCAATGGGAAATGGGGAATATTACCATAAGCCACAGACTTAATTACTTCGATTTTATTTGCTAAGGCACCCAATCCAGTACCTAAGATAATTCCGATTGCTGGCTTTTCGAATCCATTCTTTTGTAGAAACTCTAGCGCTTCTCCGACTTTTCCTATCATTTCATATTTTTTTGTAACGGAATAATAGTAAAAGAAAAATTACTGTCCGTAAATTGCCATAAATTAATCATTAAGAACTGTAATGAAGAAGCTAATTACCTTGGGCTTTTTAAGCCTTTCAGGGATTCTTTTTGCTCAAAAGCCATTAACGACCACACCGCTGGTGCTATTTGGGGATCATATATTCATCCATCTAAGTGTTGACGGATCTGATCCCTTGGACTTTATTTTTGATACTGGAGATGGACTCACTGTTATAGATACAGAAGTTGCTATTTCACTCAATCTCCAACTCAATCATACGAAGAAAGAAACGAGCGCTCAAGGCACTATAAAAGGAACGCTTATAGACCATAACTACATTAAATTGAATGATATTCTACTGGAAGAAGACATACAGGTTTACGCTACCAGTCTTGATCATTTAGAACTTAGTATTGGGAGAAATATCGATGGAATTATCGGGTATGACCTACTTCAGCATTATGGAGTAATGATTGACTACACCAATTCGAAATTCAATCTTTATGATGGCGAGACATTTAATTATACAGGAATTGGTGAGAAGCTCTCAATGGGGTTGGAGAAATTTAGTCCGTTTATTGTAGCTACAACTACATTGAATAATGGAGAGACGATTACTGGGCAATATTTTGTAAATACAGGAGCTGGTACTACTGTAGATTTCAACACCAAGTTTGCAAATACAAATGGCATTGTTGATAAAACTGGTAATCATTATTCTTATTTGGTGAAAGGTCTGTCCTATGACGAGACCCTTCATTATGAGGGTCGAGTTCAGCAATTTCAATTTGGTAAAATTCATTATGAAAATTTGCCTATTGGCATTAGCCAAGTCAAGAAGGGAATTCAAGGCCACAAGAAAATGGCCGGTATTATCGGCAATCGAATTTTGAAAAATTTCAACGTAATCTTTGATTATACTAATGAATCAATCTATTTCGAGCGGCATGTAAAAAATAGCAATATTTTTCAAGTGAATGCCTGTGGCTTTGAAATTCAGTTAGATAAGGATGCTGAAAACGTAATTGTCCATCGCGTTTATGAAATTGGACCTGCGAGAGGAGCAGGCCTCAAAGAAGGAGATAAGCTCATATCTGTGAATGGAGTGAATGCCGCTGAAATGACCATCCCTGAATTGAATAGACTATTGAATGAAGCTGGAACATCAGTGGAGATCATCACAAAAGGTTACCGAATGGAAAAGAAGGTGACTCTGGAATTGAAAGAATTAATCTAAGAATCTTCACAAGCCAGAAGAATCACTTCGCAGGCTTTTTTTATTTCTTCGTTGGTGATCGTGAGCGGTGGAGCTATTCGCATGCTCTTATCGTTGAATAAAAACCAGTCCGTTATCACTCCTGAATCCATGGCTCGATCAATGATAAGTTTTAGGACGTCATATGATTCAAACTCCACAGCTATCATCAAACCTTTCGAACGAATGGATTTGATTTTTGGATGTTTAAGGAGGCTAAGAAAAAGTTGCTCTTTCACTTTTACACCGTCTAGCAACTTGTCCTCCATTATTGTGTTCAGAGTGGCAAAAGCGGCAGCTGCGCTCACAGGGTGCCCTCCAAAGGTCGTAATATGGCCAAGCACCGGGTTGTTTTTGAAGACTGACAAAATCTCAACCGAACTAATGAAACAACCAATGGGCATACCACCACCCATGCCTTTTGCACTTATCACAACGTCTGGTGTTATACCAAAATGTTCGAAAGCCCAGAACTTTCCTGTACGACCAAAGCCAGTTTGTACTTCATCAATCATTAACAGCGTGCCTGTTTCATCACACTTTTTTCTAAGCACCTGAAAATATTCCGTTTCTCCAACGATGACCCCTGCTTCACCCTGAACGGCCTCAATCAAGACAGCAGCCGTTCGATTGGTGATAAGATTCAGATCTTCTAGTTGGTTGAATCGGATATGTCGAAAGTCCGGTACAAGCGGGCGAAAATTCCGCTTGAACTCGTCATCCCCAGTGGCTGATAAAGCTCCATGGGTTGAGCCGTGATAAGCATTTTGGAAGGAGATTATTTCAGATCGGCCAGTATATCTCTTGGCTAGTTTCAAAGCACCTTCAACAGCTTCACTTCCAGAATTCACCAAGTAAACAGACTCAAGAGGATCAGGAAGGGTAGAGGCAAGTGCCTGTGCTAATAACACTTGTGGGGACTGTATATACTCCCCATAGACCATCGTATGAAGATATTTGTCCAACTGGGATTGAATGGCGGCTAGAACGTTAGGATGACGGTGACCTACATTGCTCACGCCTATGCCCGAAATCAGATCGATGTACTCTTTTCCATTTTTATCAAAAATATAAACACCTTCTGCTCTCTCAATTTCCAACATTAGCGGAGCGTCAGAAGTCTGAGCAAGGTGATGTAGGAAGAGTTGGCGTTGGTTCATTTATTAATTTGAGAATGACCTGATTTGACGATTTGAAAATTCAAAATATTTTAAACCATGGTCGTAAATCTTCAAACTGCATTCAACATTTCTCAGTGTTGTGCGCGTTTTCGGTGCTAAGTTATTTTCGGCTTATGGCTTCCTTCGCTGCATTCACAATGTCGACTACTCCCAATCCATATTTATCCAGCAGCTGATCAGGTTTACCACTTTCACCAAACTGATCATTTACAGCTACAAATTCCATTGGGTAGAGCTTGTTGCGCACTAAAGTGGAAGCTATGCTTTCTCCAAGACCACCAGCCATTTGATGCTCTTCTGCCGACACAGCGCAACCAGTTTTAGCCACAGATTTCAGAATGGCTTCCTCATCAAGAGGCTTGATTGTATGAATGTTGACGACCTCAGCTGAGATGCCTTCTTTAGCTAATTCAGCTTCAGCTTCTATTGCTTTCCAAACCAAATGTCCGGTAGCAAAGATGGAGACATCACTTCCTTCAATTAAGTTAATGGCTTTGCCAATTTCGAACGGCTGATCTTCCATAAACATCGGCCAACTCGGTCTACCGAATCTAAGATAAACGGGCCCGTTGTGATCCGCTATCGCCATGGTTGCGGCTTTTGTTTGGTGATAATCACATGGATTAATAACGGTAAAATTTGGAAGCATTTTCGTCATTCCAAGATCTTCAAGTACTTGATGCGTGGCACCATCTTCTCCCAAAGTGAGGCCAGCATGTGATGCACACACTTTTACGTTCTTGTCTGAATAGGCAATTCCCTGACGAAGTTGATCGTAGACTCGACTGGTGGAAAAATTGGCAAATGTTCCAGTAAAAGGAATTTTCCCAGCCGTTGCTAAACCAGCCGCAATGCTGATCATGTTAGCCTCAGCAATTCCAGTTTGGAAAAATCGTTCTGGAAACTCTTTCTGAAAAGCACCCATTTTCAATGACCCAATGAGATCAGCACAAAGCGCCACTACATCCGGATTGGTTCTTCCAAGCTCTAGTAATCCATCCCCAAATCCCGAACGTGTGTCTTTTTTATCTGTATAAGTAAGTTTCGTCATGATCTAATTAGTAGTCGCCTAAAGTTTCTTCTAGTTGATTGAGAGCCTCTGCCAATTGCTGGTCATTGGGAGGAATTCCATGCCATTTGTGAGTTCCTTCCATGAAGTCTACACCTTTACCCATTTCTGTTTTCATGAGAATTAGAATCGGTTTTCCGTTTCCACATTTTGCTTGCGCATCATCCATTGTGGAAATGAGCTCCGTTAAATAATTCCCATCACATGTCAGAACATCCCACCCGAAAGAAGAATACTTGGCTCCCAAATCTCCAAGATCATTGACATCCGATGTTGCTCCATCTATTTGTTGACCATTGAAGTCAATTGTGGCAATTAAGCGATCCACTTTATTATGTGCGGCGAACATTGCTGCTTCCCATACCTGGCCTTCCTGCTGCTCACCATCACCCATCAGGCAATGGACAATTTTATCATCTCCATCAATCCGCTTGGCAAGGGCAGCTCCTATTGCTGCTGAAAGCCCCTGACCCAAAGAGCCAGAAGCAATTCGCACACCAGGAAGTCCTTCCTCGGTAGCAGGATGCCCTTGAAGGCGCGTCCCTATTTTCCTGAATGTTGCCAACTCTGATACTTCGAAGAAACCTGATCTTGCCAGTACACTGTACCAGACAGGGGAGATATGCCCATTTGAAAGAAAGAACATATCTTCTCCTTTTCCATCCATTTTGAAGGAATTATTAAATGACATTACGTGGAAATAAAGTGCTACCAGATAATCGGCACAGCCCAAAGATCCTCCCGGATGACCAGATTGCTGGGCGTGTACCATACGTACGATATCTCGGCGCACTTGCGAACAAACTTGCTGCAGTTGATCGAGGTTTGGTTGAGGCATAAGTCGGTGGTTTAAGAAGTCGCTAAACTAATAAATGGGATTGATTGATAACATCAAATTATCAAATCTATTTGCGTATGCGAATTGCTTAGATAAGATCGGTCAAAGTACCAATGGCACTGGGTTTTTATGAAATGTAATTTCGCATTTATTAATTTCACAATTAGAAAGTGATGTTTGAAATTATCAGCTCAAAAAAAACTGACAATCATTTGAAATTAGTTTATAGTTTGAACAAACCTGTAAACACGAATTTTTTAAAAATGATTGAATTGGGTGTTCCCAATTTCATAAAGTTTCAACGATTCGATCGGTTGAAGAACCCACGATTCAGAATTAAAAATTCTCATCTGGGTGTTGAGGTAAAAGGTAAGCTGGGTGTCAACTACCTGTATTGTGTCATTGAAAATAACCATCTTGAAAGTAAAGAATTGATTGAGGCCGCATTCGAGAACAATGCGTAAATTGTATTTCAAAAACTAGCCATGCGATCTTTATTAACAATTTTATTCTTCCTATTCATCATTTTTTCATATGGCCAACAAGACCCCAGACTTCATGACATTATTGCATCTGTGAATGCAGATCGGATAGCGAATGACATTCGAAGACTTGCCAATTTCGGCACGCGACATACTATGTCGGAAACAAAGTCAGATAAACGTGGTATTGGCGCAGCTCGGAGGTGGATTAAATCTGAATTTGAAGCCATTTCTAAAACTTGCAATGATTGTCTGGAAGTGAGCATGCAGCGAACGCTAGTAGAGGGCGATGAAAAAACACGAATCCCAGTAGATACAGAAGTAGTTAATGTGTTAGCAATCAAGCGTGGTACGAAGCACCCCAATCGCTACATAATTATGGCTGGGGATATTGATAGCCGAATTTCTGACCCATTGAACTATACGGATGATTCTCCAGGGGCAAATGACAATGCATCGGGTATGGCCGGGGTGATTGAAGCAGCTAGAGTTTTGAGCAAGTATGACTTTGAAAGTTCAATCCTTTTCGTTGGTCTGTCAGGTGAAGAGCAAGGATTGTACGGTGGGAAGCACTTGGCGGAAAAGGCCACTGAGGAAGAATGGAAAATTTTTGGTGTGCTGAACAATGATATGATCGGTAACATTGAAGGCGTGGACGGTGTGGTAGATAATCGTACGTTTCGAATTTTCTCTGAACCAACGTCTCCTAAGGATTCTGAACGAGCGATTAGAATGCGTCGCTCTTACGGAGGAGAAGTGGATGGTATTTCTAGGCAGTTGGCGAGATACGTTCATCGCATGACTTCTGAGTATATGCCCGAAATGAATCCAATGCTGGTTTACCGACTAGACCGATTTGGTAGGGGAGGGCATCATCGCCCTTTTTGTGATCAGGGGTTTGCAGGTATTCGGATTATGGAGGCTCACGAGAACTACAACCGTCAGCATCAGGATATTAGAATAGAAAATGATATCAAATACGGTGACGTTATAGAGGGAGTAAACTTTGACTATGCAGCCAAACTCACTGCTGTTAACGCGATCAATTTGGCCGCCTTGGCTTGGGCACCACCTCAACCTTCGAAGGTAAGTATCGGAGGGGTGGTGAAGCCTTCCACCAGTCTGAAGTGGGAAAAGGTAGATGAAGCAGTTGGTTATAAAATTTATTGGCGAGATACCACTTCTCCCCAGTGGCAATATTCAAGAGAGCTAGGAGCCGATATTACAGAGTTCGTTCTTGAGGGAATAGTGATTGATAATTTTCTATTTGGCGTGGCAGCTATTGGAGCAGATAGACAAGAGAGTTTGGTGGTATTCCCGAGTGAGGTGATGCGATAATATTGAGCAAAGCGAATAACGAGCGTATTAAATTTTCCGTTCATCGACGCAACCTGTCTTGAAGTTGCAATCAGAGCAGCCATCAGTTTGACAGCCTGAACTGTCAGCTTTGTTCAAGAACATTTTTATAATTTTAAAAATGACATAACCAACTGCGCTGGCTAGTATTAAATATGTGAGTATTTCTTGTATCATTATTTACACAAATAATGAACCAATTTGATAAACTAATAACGATACGACATAAGCTGTCGTGGTGGTATACACCATTGTAAACACGGCCCATTTCCAACCCCCGGACTCCTTCTTGATGGCTGCAACAGCTGCGACACATGGAAAGTAGATGAGGATAAAGAGCATGAAACCGTAGGCTACCAAAGGAGTAAATACTTTTTCCCCCTTTTTTTCACCGTAGGAATATTCATGCGACTGCAGTTTATCCATTAACGCTTCTGATGTTTCGTCAGCTCCTGTGTCGGCATGATACAGTACACCCATCGTACTCACTACAATCTCTTTTGCGGCCATCCCGGTGATTAGACTTACACCCATTTTCCAATCAAATCCTAAAGGCTTGATGGCTGGCTCAATAAAGTGTCCCATTCGCCCAATGTAGGAATTTTCGAATCTCTCCACTTCCTTTTGCAACTCTAATTCGACAATTACCTGGGCTCTTTTGCTTTCCTCCTGGTTGGAAACCTCAGCGTTTGCAATTAGATCATCGTAATCTTTAGAGAAATCGGTTGTTCTTGGGAAATACCCAAGTGCCCAGATCAGGATAGACGCAATGAGAATTACACCTCCCATTTTTTTCACGTACAAGTAGCCCTTATCCCACATATGATTCACGATAGATTTCATCGTGGGAATTCTGTACGGCGGTAGCTCCATTACAAAGGGGACTTCTTCTAATTTGAATAGCACTTTTTTGAAAAGCATCGCAAAGAAGATGGATAGGAGAATTCCAATGAGGTAAATTGAAAAGAGTACAGTTCCAGGATTATCAGGAAAGAAGGCTCCAATGATCAATATATAAACGGGTAGTCTTGCACTGCATGACATGAACGGATTTATGAGCATTGTGAGAAGTCGGTTATTCTTACTTTCAAGGGTTCGAGTAGCCATTATTGCAGGTACATTACACCCAAATCCCATGATCAAAGGAATAAAGGACTTGCCGTGTAAGCCCAGATTGTGCATCAGCTTGTCCATGATAAAGGCCGCTCTGGAGATATAGCCAGTATCTTCCATAAGTGAAATGAAAAAGAAGAGGATTAGGATGTTGGGTAGAAATACAATTACTCCGCCAACTCCACCAATTATTCCGTCGACCAAAAGATCTTTCAGCATCCCATTTTCCATTGTGGTATTCACCCATTTTCCGAATATCCCTACTATAGATTCTATCCATTCCATGGGGTAAGCTCCTATAGTAAATGTGGTTTGAAACATTAGCCACATGAAGAAGATGAAGACAGGAAATCCAAGAAATTTGTTTGTCAGAAAAGTGTCTATACTATCGGTTTTTTTTCTTCT
>JAAEPI010000863.1 GCA_024232835.1 Cytophagales bacterium | reverse complement strand
TTAATATGGCAGCAAACTATCAAGCTCACTGACTAGTTTGTCGATTTTCAATGTAACATCAATGGAGTGCATTGATTTCGTATATAACAAAGAGTCAAGTTGTTTATAAATTCCAAGCTCCTGCTTTCTCATGGGTCCATTCGAATATTTCATCGAATGTTCCAAATGGCTAAGTGCATATTTCATAGCAATTTTTGCTTTGCCTCTCTTATTGGTTTCAGCGTAAGTTTCGGATACTTGTAGCTCTACAAGGGCCAAAGTATTAAGTGAGTTGGCAATGGCCGCATTCATATCCGCTCTTCTCAGAGTTTTAGCCCTTATATCTGCTCTTATACTAAGTAAATCGTCGATTGCTGATTCCAACTTCTTGCCACCGAGAATGTCAACATCTTCTTCAATAATTCTCATAGCTCTTATAGCCTTGCTTAAGTGATGTAGGCTTCTATCGAACTGATGTTCGCTGGCATATTTTTTGGCATTTTTAAGATAAAGATCCGGACTTTCGGCTTGATCATTTAATGTGGGATTTTTTTCCTGAAAAATATGACTTCCGACATAGAGAATGGATATAAGAAGTCCTAAAAAAATAAGGTAAGATAATAGATTTCGTTTCATGCCTTAATCATTAACTACCTTAAATAACAGCATAGAATCTGTAGAGAATTTGGAATTAATACGACGTAGCTGAGACAGAATTTGTATGGATATGTTACAATCTGCCTCAGAAAGCAGCTTCAGAAAAGCTGTGACAAGAAATCGAATGAATAAAAGTCAGAAAGTCTACAGAATGGTCGGATACGTTTACATATGAATTATAAATTATCAGAAAATGAAAACCATTTTAGTACCCACAGATTTTTCTACAGAAGCAAGTAACGCATTAGCGAGTGCGCACTCATTGGCTTCTAAAATTGGAGCAGAAATTATCCTGCTCAATGTGATTGAAGATCCTTACATCGATTCTATTAATATTATTGGAGAAAGTCATTATGATCCAATGGAGCAGATTTTTGTGATCAAACTTATCGAAAAAACGAAGGAGAAATTACAAACCATTGTTGATGATGAAACCTACGGAGACATAAGCATTACGTACAAATTGGATGTTGGAAATGCTTATTCATTGATAACCAAGCATATTACAAATCATTCTGTGGATTTGATTGTAATGGGAACCAAGGGCGCACATGGCTTAGAGGAGCTGTTGGTAGGCTCGCTAACTGACAAGGTGGTAAGGTATTCAAAATGCCCAGTAATAACTGTGAAAAAATGTCGTGATCTGTCTAAGATCAAGAACATAGTATTTGCGACTGCACTTCGCACGGACGAAAAGCCAGTTGTAGAATCACTCAAAAAATTTCAAAAAATATTTGGAGCTAAGCTGCATCTTTTGAAAGCATTCGATTCCATCTTGATAGAAAAATCAAAAATTAATGGTTTGATGAAAGAATATGTGACAAAATTTGGAATTGAAAATTGCACCATTAATGTTGATCACGATATTGACCAAGCCAAGGCTATTATGAAGTTTGCGAGTGGGATTAAAGCAGACATGATTGCTATGGGTGCCCATGATCGACATGGCTTACTATATCTGTTGTCCGGACGCATATCAAAAAAGGTAGTCAATCATGCACATCGCCCTATTTGGACTAAGGCAATAAGGTGATACCCTTGATATTTCAAGTTTACTTCTAACCTTTGGTTTGACATGAATTTGCTTCTTACGCTTCTATGCATTATAGCTATGCTTGGAGTTATCTATCTAATCAATTTAAGCTTGATTACGGAATGGAGTAAATCCAGATTTAATCCAATCAAAGACGTTTGGAACTACCTTGTTTTTTTATCTCTATTTGGACTTTTGATTTGGCTCTGGTCTTACTAGGTTTTGTCTAAACTCAGTATAGAACCATTTTAGTATTGGATTTTGATTACATGCCATTGATTAGAGTAGCTGTAGCTTATTTGCATGTGATAATAATCAGTAATGCGCTTTACCAAGGATAATCCCAACCCAATGGATTCAATGTTTTTTCCAGATCTTTTGAATCGGTCAAATAGCTCCTCAGTTGGGATTTTCAGATCCAATCCTGTGTTCTCAAAAAGTAATTCGCTTGACTTAACAGTTATCTTAATTTCTCCATTCTCCACATTATGTTTTATTGCATTGCTCAATAGATTGGTTATCAGAATGTAGGCTAGATCATTGTTTAGTTCCAGAATAGGATTGGCTAGAAATTTTGTTGTGACCGTCAGATTTTTTATCCCCACCAATTCTTCAACATTGGACAATTTCTTTTTGATGAATTTCTTTAAGTGGATGAACTCCGCATCCACAAACTGCTCATTGTCAATCTTTGTCAAAATAGATAGCCCCTCTTTAAGTCTGGACAACCGACCGGATGCTTCATATATTTTCCCAATCTCTGTCAGTTGTTTTTTGCTTAGTGGTTCTTGTAGGAGCATTTCGGATTTGTTTCGAATAATCGCTAATGGGGTTTGAATTTCGTGAGACGTGTTTTCTGTATATTCTTTCAGGTTTTGATAATCCCTGATACTCTTATCAATCATGCTATTCAAAGCATTCTGAAGTTCTCGAAATTCGTCAACGGTTGTATCAATGGTAGAAAGAGGTACGGGTTTTGAGATTTTAAACTCATTCAGATCACTAAGAATTTGATGAAAGGGAGACCATATTTTTTTCGATAAAAACCTGTTGACTACTATCAATGAGAGGCTTAAGAGAAGGACAACTATCACCATGATTTCCGTAATCCCCTTCATCAAATCGTTGTTAGACATTAGCGACTTTGTGATTCTAACTAAATAGAATTTTCCCTGAAATTTGTCTGAAAAAGTGAGTGTCCTAAACGGTAGTTTTTTTTTCTCAAACTTGTCGTACATTACCGTATCTGATAGAATAGGTGTTATATCCGGATCACGATCCACTTCATCTAGTTGAATTTTATCACCAATATTCAGATAGTAATTGGCCTTTAATTCCTCGAACGTATGTAGTTCATAAATCAGTTGGTCCTTTTCAGCAAACAGTTTCTCGTTGAATTCTTTGTTTACAATGGACTTCAGCACAAAATAGCCAACAATACTTCCGACTACAAAGACAAGGATCAATGTGATTATGTAATTCCTGTTGGCAATGTTTACGAGCTTCATTCCTTAATAAATTTGTATCCAATTCCATAAACAGTTTGGATATAGTCATTGCCTCCAATTTCCTCAATTTTCTTCCGGAGATTTTTTAGATGAGAATAGATGAAATCAAATGAGTCTGCCATATCCATATCATCCCCCCACAAATGCTCGGCTATAGACTCTTTGGTAATGACCCTACTCTTGTTAGATACAAAATACAGAAGTAAATCAAATTCTTTTTTAGTGAGGTTGAGTGGTTTACCACTTATCGTTACCAGATGATCGTATGGGAATATGGTGATTTCCTGGAATGTGATTTCGTTTTGTGCATCGAAGCTTCTGCGTCTAATTACTGATTTGATTCGTGCATTTAATTCTGATAGATCGAAAGGTTTTGTTATATAATCGTCAGCACCAATATCCAATCCAGCAATTTTATCTTCTGTAGAATTTTTAGCCGAAACGATGATTATTCCTGATTTCGATTTCATTGTCTTCAGCCGTTGAATTACATCCAAACCACTGCCGTCTGGTAGAGTTATATCGACAATTATACAATCGTAACTATAGGACCAAATCTTCTCTTGGGCGCTGTTGAGGTTATCAACCCATTCACAGTGGTAGCCAGAATGATCAAGATATGAGACCATATTTTCAGCTAGTGCCTTTTCGTCTTCAATGATTAACACGTTCATGATTTAAATGTACTGTCACTTTCTAAATAATTAGGATTTTGATCAAGAGGTTTGAATTAATAAATCAAAATTCAGTCATTGAATCATTACGCCAATTGAACTGTTGTGTTTAAATAAATTTAATTCATGGTAAATCTTAGTCAAGTCAATATTTCAGGGTACAATGATGCGGAAACCCTCATTCATCGACTTGCACAATTCCCAGCGATTGTTGGTAAGAACCTAGTAAGTCAGGAGACTGATGATAGTAACACTACCCTCAATTGGAATTCAGCAGCGGAAAGATTGGAAAGCCAATTGATAAATGAGGAATACCAATTAAGCATTCACATTTCTAACTTTTCATTGCAATGGTCAAAGGGAGATGAGATTCTTTCTGAATTTGTTGCGGAAAAAAAATCGAAGGATGAAATATTTAATTGGCTGACAGAGCAGGTTGAAAATGCAGGACTTGAGGCTTCAAAGCTTCATTATATAGATCACTATGAAGTACCCGAACATCCGGTAGATAAGGGAGGGATATTTGTCAAACCTTCCGATGAAATACTAAGGGCCTGGATGAACCATCGAACGATGGCTAACGAATTGATGGCAGAATTAAATGGGGTTGTAGGGATAAATTCCGCTATTCGAGTTTGGCCTCATCATTTTGATACAGGTACTTACTATCCATTTGGAGAAAAAAAGGCCATAGGTGCCGGATGGGCTATTGGTGATTCCATGTCAGAATATCCTTATTTATATATATACCCTTGGGATGCCGATAATACTCTTGATTTGTCATATGCTCCTGAATTGAAGTTGGGAACATGGTTGAATGACGATTGGGTAGGGGCTATCTTCCCACTCAATGAAATGATTGATAGAGCGAATTTGGAGGAGGACATTTCAAGCTTAATCAAATCCGTATCTCTCGTGCTAAAAGATAAATTGAACGTGTAGCGTTTCAAGTTGAGACGTTAACTTGCAATTGGATCAGTTCTTTTTCAGAATGCTCCCTTCCAAATAATAGATAAATTATAAGTAATGAAAAAAGTCACAGTTATTCTCGCACTGATTATTTCCTATCAAGCGATAAGTTGGGGTGCAACTGGCCATCGTGTAGTCGGAGAAATTGCACAAAAGCATCTTACAAAAAAATCTAAGAAAAACTTGAATCGAGTTTTTAGTCATGAGAGCTTGGCTTATAACGCCACTTGGATGGATGATATGAAATCTTATTCGGAATACGATTATATGAAACCCTGGCACTATGCTACCATACCAGATGGTCAAACGTATGAACAAGCGGGAACTCCTGAAGAGGGAGACATCATATGGGCGATCAACAATTTTACTGCGCAGCTGAAATCTGACACCCTGACTCTGGATGAAGAGCGATTCGCGCTACGAATACTCATTCATTTGGTAGGTGATATTCACCAGCCCTTGCATGTTGGAAATGGGGAAGATAGGGGAGGCAATAGTTTTAAAATAAAATATTTCTGGGAAGACTCAAACCTGCATAGAGTTTGGGATTCGGGTATGATTGATGGACAAAAACTAAGCTTTACGGAATGGGCCATGTTTATCGATCATAATGAAATAGGAGAGGTAGAGAAGCTACAAAATTCCACTCCTCTGGACTGGGCCAACGAGTCTATGGCGATGCGTGAATCCGTTTACGATACAAAAGGGAGCGATAATTTGACTTATGCCTATACGCAAGAACACAGGAAGGACATTCAGCTAAGGTTGAAGCAGGCCGGCATTCGATTGGCTGGATTGATTAATTCTGTTTATGAGTGAAATAGAATTGCTGAATTCTTTCAAAAACCTATATTATTCTTCGAGGGACAAAATTCTAATAGTGCATCAAAGAACAAAACCGGCCACCAAATAAAGAATAATGCTAATGCCCCCTGTAATCAACGCATAAGGTAGTTGCGTCCGTACATGTTCAATATGATCGCATCCGGCTGCCATAGAGGAAATTAGGGTGGTATCTGAAATAGGCGAGCAATGATCACCAAAAACACCGCCACCGAGGACTGCAGCTATCATCAGGTAAATATTGGCGTCAATGCTGATTCCAAGCGGCATGGCTATCGACATCATGATAGCGAAGGTGCCCCAGGAGGTCCCGGTAGCAAAAGCAATAAAACAACTTATTGCAAAAATCAAGGCAGGAGCAAGGGATGGTGAGAGCCAACTGCTGGTCACTTCTGCCACGTAATTGCCAGTGCCAAGCGTGTTGCAAAGATCCCCTAAAGCGAAAGCAAGTACCATGAGAATTGCCATAGTCAGCATTTCATTCATTCCTTTTAGAGACTGCTCGGTGAAACTCTTGAGAGTCACTAAGCCATTAATGGCAAATTGGATTCCTGCAAAAAGAAGAGCGAAACAAACAGCAAACATCACGGCTTGTGATCCGGATCCGTCACTTATACTTTGCCAGATTCGTTCGGATAGCGAGCCGGTTGCCTCGGGATCCCATCCAGTGAAAACCAAGAAAAGAGGCATAGACAGGATCATGATAAGCAGTGGAAGGATCATGTTAATTGCCTTGCCTTTAGATTCAACGTTTATACTTGTTTCCTGGACTGGCTTGGGCTGAGTATTTTTCATAGGCCCAAAGTCCTTTCCTTTTGTTGCCATCCAGAAAACCATGAGCAGGGTTAGGATGGCATAAAAATTAAATGGGATAGAATAAATAAGTGCCTGAAATGGATCAATGCTCTCATAGACCGCTAACAGACCCATGATGTAAGCTCCCCAAGCATTCACTGGGAAAAGAATACTGGATGGAGCAGAACTAGAATCAGCCAAATAGGCGAGCTTTTCCCGCGACAATTTGTACGTATCAAAGAGTGGTCGGAAGACTGTCCCGACTGTTAATATGGAAATATTTGATTCGATAAATATCAAAAAACCTGTCAAAGCTGCACCAGCTTGCAGCCGCTTTGTTGGGCTTTCGGCATTTTCAAATTTCTTTGAAATAGAATTAATGAAACCCGAAACACCTCCGGCATGTCGTATGAGCTGAATCAGCGCTCCTATGAATAATGTGAAAAGAACAGTTCGCGTATTACCTGAACTTTGGAAAACATTGACTAATCCATTAAGCGTATCAAGTAGTCCAGTGAATGGATTTCCATTGTTGATAATTATCCATCCCGCAAATAGACCGGCAAGGAGCGAAGGGATGACCTGTTTCGTTTTGATAGCTAGGGCAATGGCAAGGATCGGCGGGATGATTGACCAGAAGTCGTAGGACGTCATTGTTTCTTTTCTTTTTTAGCTTCCTTTTTCTCTATTTTCCTTTTCTTTTTTATTTCTTTTCGACCGGTTTTCCAATCTGCTAATTGGTCATCAACCTTCTTCTGACTTGCTCGATATGGGTACGAATAAAATATCTCGCTAATGGCATCCTCGGTAGCCTGTTCTTTTTTTAGGACTTTCGTTTGTTGCTTCAAGTCATAACTACTTTGCCAAAACATTTTCTTTTTTTGAGCATCTGTCAAGTCGAGTAGAATAATTGATTCGAAGTAGGTTGAGCTGGAAACAGTCGGTGTGAATGGACTAGCATTTGTGTTGTTATTGGAATTTGAGCGTCGGTTGGTAGAAATATCGTAGCGAAGAATCAAATCAGGGGATAGATTGGATTCTTGATAGCCTCGATCAATCATATTTTCGCGGATGGACAATTCAATCAAATCCAAAATGTCTCGGCCTTCTTTACTGAGATTGGTTCTATCCAACTTCGTATTTAATATCCGGAAAGTATTAAAGTTTTGAAAGGTTGCTTCTTCGTTGAGATAAGTGATCGCCTTTGGCGCACATGATGTGGCAACAAGAATGAGAATGAAAAACCGCTTTGCCATATATGTAAAATGGCTAAGTTAACGAGGAAGGTTACTTATGCAAAAAATTCTTGATTTGTTGAGCTTTTGTATCTAATCTGGTTCAGATTCACTATTATTTTTTTAGCAATTTTGGTCGATGCAATTGTTGTATCGAATTCATGAAGGACTTCAAAACGGTCTGCATTTTTGCTAAGAGCAGTGATCACGACATAATCTGGTTGCAATCCTACCTCGTACCTATCAATGTCTGGGTTATACCAAATTACTGTCATTTTTTTGTTCACCATACTTGTTAGTCTTATAATCCAAGACAATCCCCTATAAATACCATAAAAATAATTTCGGTAGCCATACTCTTCAAGGAATTTATTTTTTAGAGTTCATCATCGTAACTTCAAGGTATTCTCAAGCACATTTAACCATGCTACGAATCATGGTGTTGACTTTTTTAATTTTTGTAGTTAGCATCCTGTCAGCTCAGGATAGTCAAAATAAAACATCCTTTTCAGGGGTTTATAGAGGAAAACCACTGTTTGTTCAAAATCCCTACCTATCGACGGGAAAAGCTTATTGCATCAACCAAATCACAATTAACAACGAACCTGTTGAGATAAATTATGACGTCAGTGCATTGATTCTTGATTTTGAGGGAGTGAATATGTACAGCCCTGTCTCAATTCATATTGAGTATAGTGACAGCACCTGTGTACCTGTTCTATTAAATCCTGAAGCCATCCACTACCACAGTGTATTTAGTTTTGAGGAGTTATTGATTACAGACTCTTCTGTTTATTGGAATACTAAAGGTGAAAGTGATGAAGGCCAGTATGAAGTAGAAGTATTTGACTTGGGTTATTGGGAAACTGCTGAATTGAGAAATTCGAATGGAAGCTATGGGGGATCAGAGTACACCTATTTCCCAATGTTCGAAGAGGGTACAAATAAATACCGAATAAAATATTCATCAAGTGACTTTACACTTTATTCGGATGAGATTGAACATGTATTCTATCCGGAACCAGTCGCCTTCAAGCGTAACGGAAATATTCTTATTCTTTCACGCTCGTGTGCCTATGTTGTGACCGATGATGAAAATTATGAGGTTGTAACTGGAACAGGTAAGGAAATTGACATTGCCGGCCTAAAGTCAGGAGAGTATTATATTGTATTCAATGATGAGCAAGCCGAACTCTTTCGTAAAAACGATCGCATCAAGGTGATCCGAAAGATGAAGTCGAATAATTAAACCTCTAAAAAACTGAAATCCCAAAATAGTTATTGAGTACAACAACTATAAATAGAAAAGCAAGCATTATTGGACAAAGGATGGTTATAGCGAAGTTGAATAACTTCCTAACTATGCTATTCTGAAATCCTGGATATCCTTTCGCG
>JAAEPI010000862.1 GCA_024232835.1 Cytophagales bacterium | reverse complement strand
TCTAGAGGACATTACCGAGGTATTTTAGGCATAACGCCAACGACAAGCGCCTCAGTATTTGGCGCAGCTTTTGCGGTCTTTTTCGCAAAAGATGTGCCGAATACTGAGGTCGCATTGCTCGTTCTTGTTATGATTCTGACTCGTTAATTCTTCGAACTTTATTGATAAGAGAAACAACGTCACTACCGTATGGAAATTGAACCCGATGATCAGTTGAAACTCTTGGGTCTGAAATAAGGTCGACTAGCTCTTGAGCTTTTACGATAATATTTTCAATATCACTTTTATCGAATTTTAAATCAATTTTCTTTGATGTAAATGTTTCTAAATCAGAATGCGCAAGAGCTTTATTTCGCCAGTTCTTGATGCCCGAACCAACATAAAACCCATGTATATCTTGATATAGCGAATCGAGCACCTTAGACTTTGTTTGTCTGATAAAGCGTTTAAAAGACAGATTATCGTTACCGCATGAAACAGCTGGGTCCATTAACGTTGAGAACTTCAGGCATATTCTCTCAAGTGCCATTCGTTCGATTCTACTAAATATTACTACACTAAATTTATAAAGCTCTGCCGAATTCTCCTCGATGTTAAACATTTCTATGTATAAGGTTAAATCTGTACAAAGATCCGTCAGGAATTCCTGCAAGGCCGACACTTCTTCAGAATCTAATTCATTCTGATTAAAATCCAATTTTTCCATTGGGTCTAACCCTTTCATTGAAGGATACTTCCTAATAAAGTCCTCAAGGGTTCCAGTAGTGGCTTTACTCATAATATTGAACTCCGAAAATCATAACGTTTCACGTAACCCGACCACCGGGTTGGCAGCGCTGAACTGACTTCCTGGTGAAGCCAATTGAAACCACAAAACTTGAATCGCCGCAAAAGTTAGGTGGGTCGGCGTTTACGTGCTGGTTAGGCTTATTTGGCATTTCGTTTTACTGGCGTATTGGACAATTCTTTAACCTTGTTTTTGCCATATTCACGCTGTTCATCGTTAAGCGGTAAAGTACAGCCAAGGTAAACGAACTGATTATCCGCAACCCATGTTGAGCCAAGATTCCCATCAGGGTGGACATTATACCAAAATGATACGAGTAGCCATGATACATGTTCACTCCACTGATAACCAATAGCCTTGCCGTTGTGATCTTTATCAAGCCATGCAAGCAATCCCCCTTTTCCGATAAAACCGTCTCGATGCTCACTTGGCAAAATCAGGATATCTTCATTTACTGAAAAACTAAGGCGCAGCCCTGTTTTAAATGTTTTTTCATACAATAATTCACGAACATCATTAGGCACAGGTTCTCCAGCATCAACCAAGCGACATCCAAACGATTTTGCAAAATATTTATACAAATTTACTAGACCATCTTCGCATTTTTCACCATAGATTTCTGTAAAATCAATGCATCTTTTTCTTAGGATTGAACTTTCATTTTCATATACAAACTCTATAAATATATCGTATGCAAAATCAAAAGGCTGCGTAAATGCACCATTGCAATACTGGCATAAACTTTCACTGTATTTTAGAAATTTTGAATTAGCTCCTTGTATAGGTTTAATGGTTCCTTTTTTTACATGCACTGGGGCATTATCACCATTATAAGACCCTCCACCAAAAGCTCTTTTAATATCGGATTTCTTGATAATATGTTCTTTTGTGCTTGCTTCCGCATTGTTGCAGATCCAACAAGTCATAACTTACCCATGGTGTTTTGTAAGCGCCCTTAAATCCGCCTATTGCTTTCCATCGAAGGCATTCACTTTTTTTGCGAACTTCTCTAGCGGCACATTCCAGGGCAGTAGCGCTTCGAGCTTCTCCAGCGTGTCGGCGGCGCCGATGTGGTCGAGTAGA
>JAAEPI010000861.1 GCA_024232835.1 Cytophagales bacterium | reverse complement strand
TCAAATGGGGTCAATAATATTAGCCATTTTTACACTATTCTGCCTTTTGATAAAACATACCCCATTTGAAGTAAACTGCTTGCATTTGATGCAAATTGTATTTGAATGTTGTACCACTGTTGAATAAACTTTTTCTATGCAAAGATTTCTTACCTTGAAACCAAGGATTTGCTCATCAATAGCCATTGATTCAGATGGACTGTAATTGTCCTGACAACCCAGTAGAAGTGCCCTTAGGCAAGGCAAAATTTTATAGTTTGAATCGAAATTTGGGGACCCCTTTACACCTTCTCCAGTCTTTTTTGATGCCTCTGGGCTATGCAAGCAGCAGGCCTTATGTATTTGCAGAAACCGACGGTAGGACATTATTTCTCTGACTTCTGCAGATCCAAATTCTTGACTGGACCAATACATTGGTCTCTGGTATTAGATACAACATGATTGAATTACAAATCATGATAGAATCAAAACCTGGTTACTCCACAACCATTGGTAGTTGCTTTATTTGCATATGTAGCAGTATCGATATATACCCAGCAATGTCTTCACTTGTCAAATCTTCCCAGTTGGAGCCGCAAACACGTCTTCCCTTTTCATTACTATATTCCTGCCACT
>JAAEPI010000860.1 GCA_024232835.1 Cytophagales bacterium | reverse complement strand
TCTGAATGTTTAGAAAAAGAATGGAATATCTAAAGAATGAAGAAGAATATCCATGCTCATCCATCAATCAAGTTCCTGCCAAAGACAAATCCATGAAATCCAAAAAGGAGGTTATGAAGGAGCTTCAGACGAGTCTACCTGACCAGCCCCTTGGGATTTCTACAGCCCAGTCAGATCAACAGGGAGAACACAAAGCAGTCGGTGCCCCATCATACTGAGCTGGCTATATTACCAAAAGTTTTCTAGTGCATACATAGTGTAAGTGGGAAATACAGTGAGCTGCTGGAGAGGGAAAAGAGTCATTTGAGGATTCTACCAGTCACTGCATGTTGAAAAAAACCTGCGTTGGCCGGCATGGTATTGATTCAGTACATTCCTTGATCCATAGGGCATGCAAAGGAAGATTGATCAGCGGTTTCCCGTTTTTAATGCATAAAAGAAAAGCCACCAACTTGCAAATTTTCAGGGAAAAAAATGTATAGAATCTGCTGCTTTATTTCCGGCACCTATTCTTAGTTTTGTCTCACTGATTCCCATGCATTCAAACTACGTTATTGCTTTGGTTGATCTGGAGCTGGAAATACAACTCCTACAAAGGACTTTCTCCAATGAGAATGCAAAGATTTGACTGGTTATGAAGTCAGAGATTATGGGAGCAGTGATAACGAAGTGCTACATCAAGTTGCAACACAAACCTTTGAATATTCACCAATTGGTAAATGAAATTGTTCGATGTCAAAAGGAGCTAACTATCAGAAGTGTTTGTGCATCTTGAGCTAACTCGATTTAGCCAAGTGGAAAATCCAGAGGTCAAATATGGCAAAGTGAGTTAACTACTTGGCATCGCTCCCAAACACATATGCCAAACGTTATTGATACGAAACCTATTGCAGGCTGTTGAGAACACTTTCAACTATCTAGCAAACACTGTGTCTCGAACGAAATTGCAAAACTTGATTTTCGGCAGACCCTTAAACTTTGAACTCGATTTTCTCAAAAGTAACTTTTTCAATCTTAACACAGTTTGCCATAACAGCGG
>JAAEPI010000859.1 GCA_024232835.1 Cytophagales bacterium | reverse complement strand
GGATCAGTTGCATGATCTCGACATTGAATACAGTCATGAAGATTTTATATGTAAGGATTTATATAGTAGTGGTAAGGATTTTATTGAAAGGGATGTAAATGGTCAATTCACAAAATTCTCTGAGCCTTCGGAAAGCTTGGAGCATTTATTTATATGGAAAGATGGAAATGAGATGAGTAATATTGATTTAGAGGACAGCGAACAATCCTCTATTTCATATGTATGGCCAAATACTGGTAACAGTTTACCTGGGTACACAACTGATGGTTATGACCTGATCGACAATAAGAGCGTGCTTCGAGCGGCATTTCACGACAAAGAATTGTTACAGTATTTGGATGGCGAGGTTAAAGAAGATCAATGCATTGGCAAGCAGAAAATCAATGACCCTGAAAATATCAAAGTTTCAACATGGGATACGGGTTTTTGTGATATCGAATTAGATGTATACGATGACACAACTTGCAATGGTTTTGATGGTGGCAAGGATATTGATAAAAAGATTTATTTAGGCAAGGTGCCTTTGGGTGGATTTCACAAGGATGGCTCAACAGAAGGTACATCAGTATTGGGAATGGG
>JAAEPI010000858.1 GCA_024232835.1 Cytophagales bacterium | reverse complement strand
CGTGACACTCTCAACGAGGATGACGATAATTCTTTGATAACCAAAAAATTCTGGTCCTTTGTCAAATGTAAATCAGGAAGCCAAAGGATACCAGAATTTGTCAGCTATAATGGTGTTATCCGGAATAGCCCTGAGGATCAGGCTAATTTGTTTAATAAATTCTTTTTTGAACAATTTTCTGATGCCTCATCCTATGACATCAGTATCGACTTTTCCAATGATATACTCTTCGATATTGATTTCAATCATAGGAGAATTCGAAAACTGCTGTCAAAGATTAACTCCAACAAGGCTCATGGACCAGACGGGATACATGGGAAACTTTTAAAGAACTGTGCGGTTGGGCTGGCATACCCATTGTCATTACTATTTAATTTGTGCTATAATAGTGGAACCATACCTGAGGAGTGGAAATTGGGACACGTGGTGCCGATCTTTAAGAAGGGGGACAAACATGAAGTTTCAAACTATAGGCCCATATCTTTAACAAGTTTGGTTGCTAAAACTTAAGAAAGAATCCTGAAAGAAGAGATATTAGCGCACGTGCACCATCACATAAATACAAAGCAGCATGGCTTCCTACCCAGTAAGTCATGCTCTACTAACCTTATTGGCCTCTGTGACAGTCTAGCAATAACATTAAATGAAAATGTGGCTACAAATGTAATTTACTTTGATTTTGCCAAAGCATTTGATTCTGTAAATCATGACCTTATTCTTCATAAATTAAAGACAAAGTTTAACATTGAAGGTAGGCTACTAAAGTTTCTAACTGAATATCTTAGGGATCGGCAACAGTGTGTTCTTGTT
>JAAEPI010000857.1 GCA_024232835.1 Cytophagales bacterium | reverse complement strand
CTCTTCATAAGCAGAAGCATCAACTTCTTTTAATGGGATGTGGCAATGTTCACATTGTTCTACTTTATGGATTGCGATTTGGTCTGGGGCATCTGAGGCAACAAGTGTATATCCTTTATGCCCAGGTTGACCACCATTGGGTTTTTGTCCTTTTTGACGTAGACTTTCGGTTCGCCGTGTTTTTTTTCCATATCCATCACTTGAGGGAGGTTTGCTGCTGTTGTGACTATCTTTTGATAAACGAGCTTGTAATTCTTTTATCGCCTCATTTTGTTTATCTAGCTGTCTTGCCAAACCTTCCACTTGCTTGCCCACAGTTTCAAATAAATCGACAATAGCTGCCTCTCCTTTGCAGAAGGCTGTATGGATTTCATTGTGAGTGGGCATGAGAATATTCATGGCTAAATATCATAAACTCTATCCTGGTAATTTTGCAACCCTTTTTTCTGGGGGGGCTGAGTAGTTACAAATTGTTGTAACTACTCAGCCCCCAAAAAAAAGCCCCCTTTCATCCATTGGATAAAAGAGGGCTTTTTGAAATTTTAATTAAATGGAATAAAAGGAATTCCATTAAAGGCATCTTTGATGGCATCGAAAACGTTTTTAGCATTCTTTCTAGCGGTAGAAATATAGCCACGAACACGACCAAATTGTTCCGCACCTTCAAGGGTTCTAAAGCAACCAGACACCTTGGCTTTAACTTTGACCATGCGTACATCCCTTTCAGCTTGATTATTATCAAACGGTACACGAAAGTCATACATGAAAGCCAAAACTTGTGGTTTAAAGTCTCTTAAACGATTAAGTAAATTCACGGGAGGTATATTTTTCGGAGGACCCCTTTTTTTAGAAGAAGCCTCTTGAGATTCTGATGGTGAACATGGATTAGCATCAAAACCTTCAGTTACAATTTCATCATACCTATGTTCAAAAACTTCAATTGTAGAAGTTGAGAATTGTTCATCTGGCGTTTTCTCTACCGCATCTTTGATCTCCAACAATAATGAGGCCATTTGTTTCGGCCAATCTTGCTGATATTGTTTTTGAATGAATTTCAGTTCTCTAAGATGATGAGCATTACATAAAGCATGGTTACAGTCTTCATATTTGAAGTAAGGTTTCCAATGATCGTGTGTTGCAGTACCAGAGAAGTCTGGTATAATACCAGCCGCATCCATCGCATCAGTACCACGTTTAGCGTGGACTTCATAGTGAGTCAATCTATCGTTGGACGCTACATGCAACCAGTGTAATTTACTTTTTACCCGTAACCCAGATTCGTCTAAATTCAAAACTTCCGACTGTCGTAATTGCTCTTTAATTGCTTCATGAGCTGGTAAGACACTTTCTGATAATTCGTTTGTAGCTTTCAGAACGGTTGCTTCAGAAACACGATGATTTAGCAAATCCTCGAAAATCTGTGCAGTGCGTTCAATGGGAATAAAGTGTTGATTGGTAAAATAGCTAGCCCAAGTTTTTACACCATTCCCATATTCTACAGTATTATTTACGTTCTTTGGAAATTGAGCTTGGTTTTTATGGCCACACTCGGGGCAACGAATAATCTCAGCACGGTGGGCGGTTACTTCAATATGTATCGCTGGAATGTCAAAAACTTGACGCTCTTCATAAGCAGAAGCATCAACTTCTTTTAATGGGATGTGGCAATGTTCACATTGTTCTACTTTATGGATTGCGATTTGGTCTGGGGCATCTGAGGCAACAAGTGTATATCCTTTATGCCCAGGTTGACCACCATTGGG
>JAAEPI010000856.1 GCA_024232835.1 Cytophagales bacterium | reverse complement strand
GTCGCTGCAAGAAATTTGAGCGCTGGTGGTATTTTCTTTTATTCCAGTATAAATCTGGAAGTTGGTACAATTCTGGATTTAAAGATAGGTTTTTCTCGTTCCTATGATGAGCGACAATTAGAATTCCGGTACGACGACAATTAAAATTCCCGTTTTTAGAAGAAATCTATAGACTATCCAGGTAAATGATTTTAACAAAATCAGGAGGATGCCTGGATGGTTACAGATAAGCAAGTGAGGATGCTAATGAAACTGATAAAAACGGAAAAGACGCAATATTTAGCAGCGAGTAAAGCAGGTATGGATGAGAAGACAGCACGTAAATATCTTCGTAACGGAAAGCTGCCAAGCCAGCAGAAGAAGGACCATACATGGAGGACACGTAAAGACCCCTTTGAAGAAGTGTGGAGCGAAATTAAAGATTATCTTGAAGCAAATCCAAAGCTTGAAGGTACCACCATTTTTTCCTATCTTCAAAGAGAGTGTCCCGGGAAATTCTCTGATGGCCAGTTACGAACACTTCAGAGAAAAATAAAGATGTGGAGAGCGCTGGAAGGTCCCGGTAAAGAGGTATTTTTCCCACAAGTACACAAACCCGGCCAACTTTCAGAATCAGACTTCACCGATATGTCAAAGCTATCAATAACCATAGGAGGTCAACATTTCAAGCACTTGTTATATCACATGGTACTGACCTATTCTAACTGGGAGCATGGGACAATATGTTTTTCTGAGAGTTATGAGAGTTTGAGTGAAGGGTTGCAGAATGCTTTGTGGGAGCTTGGGGGTGTTCCGGTTGAGCACAAGACAGACAGATTAAGCGCTGCAGTGCATAAGGTGAGTCATCCTGAAGAGTTTACACGGGCTTACAGTAGATTGTTAAAGCATTATGGTATTCGAGGCAGGAAAATCCAGGCAGGTAAAGCTAACGAAAATGGAGATATTGAGCAAAGGCATTTTCGTTTCAAGAATGCGTTGGATCAGGCATTAATGCTGCGTGGAAGTAGAGATTTTTCCAGTCGCAATGAGTATAGATCATATTTAGACCAACTCTTTAAACAGTTAAATGCGGGACGCCAAAGTCGGTTGGCTGAAGAGATGAAAGTAATTAAACCATTACCTGTAAGACGTCTTAATGATTGTAAGAGGCAAAGGGTTAAAGTTGGTCCAAGTAGTACTATTCATGTACAGCATAATGTATACTCAGTTCCCAGTCGTCTGATAGGAGAGAGGGTTGATGTTAAAATATATGCAGAGTATTTAGAGATTTGGTATGCGCAGAAACAGATAGAAACGATACCGAGACTAAAAGGAGAATATAAGCATGCCGTTGAATACCGTCATGTAATTGACTGGCTTGTGAGAAAGCCGGGTGCTTTTGAGAATTATCGTTACCATGCGGACTTGTTCCCTACGAGCCGTTTCAGGATGGTGTATGATTATTTGAAGAAGAAAAATCCCACAAAGGCAGATAAAGAATATCTAAAGATTCTTCATCTGGCGTCGAAGGAGACTCAAAGCGGAGTTGATGATGCGTTACGGTTTCTTTTTGATCAGGAGCAAGATGTTTCTTCCGGTGCAGTAGAGGAGATAGTCGTATCTGCTCAGACCATACCGGCTGTAACCGAGGTAGTAATAGAGAAAATAAACCTATCTACGTATGATGAATTGTTGAGTGAAAGAGAGGTCTGTTATGGTTGATATGAAATCTCAGATAACAGATTATCTCAGAGACCTCCATTTGCCGACAATAAGGAGGCTTTACGAGGACCATGCGGTAAAGGCAGTACGTGAATCGTTGGGTTATGAAATGTATTTATACGAGTTGTTGGAAAGGGAGTGTGAAGTACGCCGTCATAAGAAGGTAGAGCGGTTGTTAAAAGAATCTCGATTGCCGTTAGAGAAAACTTTGGATTCTTTTGATATGAAAAGAGTGCCTCGAAAAGTTGCTCAAGTGGTAAATAGTCTATTAGACGGATCGTTTCTTGATCGGAAAGAAAATATTCTGTCATTTGGGAATCCGGGAAGTGGAAAGACACATCTTTTATCAGCTATAGGCCAGGAGTTAATCCACAGGAGGGGAAAGAGAGTATACTTTACCCAATGCTCTCTATTGGTGCAGGAATTATTGAATGCAAAGAAAGAATTGAAACTTGCACGGATATTGAAAAAATTATCAAAATATGATGCTATTATTATTGATGATATTGGGTATGTACAGCAGAACAGGGAAGAGATGGAAGTGCTTTTTACATTGCTTGCTGAGAGATACGAACGTGGCAGTATAATGCTTACGAGTAATCTTCCATTTTCAAAATGGGAGAGAATCTTTAAAGATCCTATGGTAACGGCGGCAGCTATCGACCGCCTTGTACATCATTGTGTTGTGCTTGAGTTAAATATCCCCAGTTATCGTATGGAAAAAGCGAAAAAAATAAAAACAGAGAAATGATGATAAAAAATTTTTCACAGAGGGAACCCTCTGTGAAGCACAATACCACAAAATACAGGTATTGAACTTAATGGATAACGGGAAAAATAATTGTCGTTAGACAGGAAAAATAGTTGACGTCAGTCAAATAGACCCACTTTTTGATCTTATACTGCCCTTTTCTCCCCTAAAAATGACCTTATAAGATCATTTTAAACCATCATTATCAGCTTAAATTCAATTGTTACAATACGTTGCCTTGGTCCGACCCCAAGTGCTCGTTTGTGACCCCGCCTTCCTTAGTTATATTGTGTTTTTCTCTTTTTCACTAATGCCGAGAAGGTATAGTATAGAATCCATGCTTTTTTGTGATATGTTATAGTCCGCCTTTTCTCTGACAGCCTTGTGAGCGTTGAATGCTATTCCTAAACCTGCCTTGTCAAGCATTAGTAGATCATTTGCACCGTCGCCAATTGCCACTACCTGATCCAGAGTAATCTCCTCCTTATTTGCTATATCCTCTAAGATTTTTGCCTTAAATTCACCATTGATAATTCTTCCAGTAACCTTGCCTGTTATCTTTCCGTCCTTTATTTCAAGATTATTGGCAAATGCATAATCAAGACCAAGTTCTTTCTTTAATCGATCGGTAAAAAACGTAAAACCTCCGCTTATTACGGCTGTTTTATAGCCTATTTTTTTTAATATTTTTACAAATTTTTTAGCGCCTGGAGTGAATGGGATGTTATTGTAAATTTTATCAAGAGCTTCTTCGTCTAAACCTGCGAGAAGACACACACGCTTGTCTAATGACTCATTAAAACTTATTTCACCATTCATTGCCTTGCGTGTTATAGCGCTGACTTCGTCACCTCTGCCGACGGCCTTTGCAAGCTCATCAATAACTTCAACTTGTATAAGAGTACTATCCATATCCATCACAACAAGCCGTTTTGATCTTCTGAATATATTCTCTTTTTGAACAGCTATATCTACACCGAATTCGGAGCTTATGGAGAGCAACTTCCTTGTCATATCGCGAACATTTAACGATTTGTCTGTGTTAACAATCATCTCAACACAGCTAAGCTCTCCCTGGCTGAGCTGTGTAATTCTTTCTATGTTAACGTTTTCAGAATACATTGCCTTAGAAATCCTGGCAAGCACATCCGCTGTTATTTTATCTCCCAGGCATGTGATCGCGTACAAAAAATTATTGTCATATTGCAGTTGATCATCCCTTGACGCTACTTTAAAATCAAGATCAACATTAAGTCTTTTCGCCTCAAGCAACAAATCCTTAAGTAATGATATTTGACCTCCTTTACTTTGTCTCAAGTCTAATAACATAGAGAGCAATATTAGGTTATGTATAACAATCTGTTCAATATCAACTATTCTTACCTCATTCTCAGATAGTATTGAGGTAAAAGATGAAACAATACCCTGTGCATCCGGCCCGTTAACTGTTATTACTATAAAATCACCCGAATCTTCCATTTTTATCCTTATTAAGATGAAGGTAAAGCACCTCTGAAGTCAAACTTTGAAATCAGAATGCGCAGCTATTCATCTGTTAATTGTTTAAGGTCATAGTAGATGCCTCCAATTGCAAGAAAGGTTTTTAAATTTTAGACAAGATTAACAGGATAAACAAGGCTTGATTTTATATAAAAAGAAGGTTCACCGCGCCCGCCACACAGCACGTCGGGCAGGAAGGCGCGAAGGACCCCGGTGAAATAACTTGAGATTTCACAGGGCAGGCGCAAAGAACAACGAATGACTAATAACGAATAACAGACACTAATTTCCCCCGGACAAACAGCGCCGAGGGCGAGCAAAAGGCACGAATTTACACGGAAGGAAAAAACAGACACTTGACAAGCGTCTCGTGACGCGTTATATTTGTTCCAATGATTAAGTCTTTCGCGGATAAACACACACGTGATATTTACATTACCGGAAAATCAAAGAGGTTTCATCCAAAATTAGCAAGAAAGGCTATTCGTCGTTTAGAGTACGTAGATCTTGCCATCTACCTCTCTGATTTGAAGGTTCCACCGAGTAATCGGTTACACGCTCTCAGTGGTGATCGCAAAGGGCAATATTCAATAAGCATAAATGATCAGTGGCGTATCTGTTTTCGGTTTGAAAATGGTAACGCTTATGATGTTGAGATAACTGACTATCATTAATAGGAGCTTACAATGAACATTACAAATACAGGGAAGCGGAAAAGGCAACCCACTCATCCAGGCGAGATGCTTCGTGAAGATTTTATGCCTGACTACAACATAAATGTATCATTTCTTGCGAAGGCCCTGGGTGTTTCGCGGCAGACGATTAATGAAGTGCTGCGTGAACGAAGGGCGGTAAGCCCATCAATGGCTTTGCGACTATCACGTTTTTTCGGGAACAGCCCGGAGTTTTGGCTAAACGCTCAACATGCTGTGGATTTATGGCAGGCAGAGCGATCCCATTCAAAAGAATTATCCAATATACATCCACTGGTAAAAGCTTGAGAAGAGAGGATGTTAGTATGCAGAATGACTAATGGATTTTTCTTTCTTAACTTTAGTCACTTTCCTGTCCGCCAGTTTGTTAGGCGGAAGTTCACTTCCCGTCCCCGCCAGAATGCTCGTCGGGCTGGTGAACGGCTTGCCGGGCGGGAAGACACTTCAAACCTGGTTAATGTTTGTCAATATTAAAGACCCTGTCTTCCGGGGCAGGTCATTTATTTTAGGCTTAGTTCAACTCGGCTATCTTTTAATTTGTTTTTCTTCTCAGGGCTTAATACTCCTGTCTCTATTAAAAACAGTCTTTCAGCTTTAACATTTACGTTTTCCAAAATATATGATTTTATTGATTGCATACGTTTCTTTGCTAATAGTCTAAGGTCTTCTTCAGTAATCTTTATACTGTCTTTAATTAATGTTTCCATTTGAGATATATAATTTTCATCTTTACTGGATATTTTGATTTTAATTTCATTAGCCTTTTTATAAGCCTTAAAAGCTTTTTTAAGATGTTTTTCGTACTCTTCCGATCCAATAATTATATCATCAACCGTAGCGACATCTTTACCTTTCTTTGTTAACTTAATAAATTTTTGATATTTAATTTTTCTGTCGAATTCATTTAACAAAAGCTTTTCCATATCGTTTTTTGAGTCCACAAAGCCTGCTATTTCCAAATCTATACCCGGTCGTTCATCGAGCACTTTTATAATTGTATCCAATTTTAATTTGATATCATCAGTTATTAAGGAACTTCCTGCGGAAAACTCTATGTAATTAAGATCCTCTCCTCCTCCAAATGCTGATGCAATGAACGAAAAAGGTGAAGTAGCGGCTTTTACCAGCACGTTCATAATCGCTTTTAAAATAATTCCGCGCAATTTAAATTCAGGATCATTAAGATTTCCTTTAACAGGAAGTTTAATAACAATTTCTCCTTTTTTATTTTTTAACAAAGCAAGACCCAGTTTTATCGGTGCTTTTACTGCATCCTTGCTATCTACTTTGTCTCCAAGTTCAAATTGGTCAACAAGTAG
>JAAEPI010000855.1 GCA_024232835.1 Cytophagales bacterium | reverse complement strand
CTTCCGCATGAACTTGTGGCTCTTTCCGAGGTGTATCACACTCTCTATACTTCTCTAATAGAGATTATTCCCGAGACTGCAGAGTTTAAAACATTTGCCCGTGTTTATACAGAACAGTTTGAATTCGGTGAGAAAAAAGTAGCGGTTAAACAGCCTGCAGATGTTGGAAGTGCATCGCTGCAATCCCCTGATGATCTCGATGCAACTTTCCGCACTAAGAGAGGTCAATTTTACAAAGGATATGTTACAACTCTTACAGAAACAGCCTCACAAGAGAATCCGATTAACCTCATTACTGATATTTGTGTCGATCCCAATAATATGGATGATTCATCAATTCTTGAAAATAGGATTGAGAAAATGAAAGTCGCTACCCCTGAACTTAATGAGCTTCATGTTGATGGTGGATACGGGAGTGAGGGAGTTGATAATAAAGCCAATGAAGAGGATATTAAAATTATCCAGACTGCAGTAAAAGGGCGTAAAGCTTCCGTGGAATTTGATATAGAAATGGATGATAAAAACGGAGAAATCACTGTTTCATGCCCCGTACAAACAGTGACTGCCACGAAAGCTAGAAAGAGAATGAAGGCTCTGTTCTCCTTAAAAATGTGTTGCAATTGTCCTTTGGAAGATCAATGTCCGACACAAAAACAGAAAAAGTATCGCATCTATCGTTTTGATTCGAAACAAATTAATTCAAATAGACGTAAACGAAGCATTCTGAATATCCCATCAGAGCGTAGAACTATTAGGGCAAATGTTGAAGCCACTGTAAAAGAGTTTTCCCAAGGTTTCAATCACAACGGAAAAATTAAAGTGCGTGGCAAATTCAAAGCAACACTCTATGCTATAGCTTCAGCATTAAGTATCAATATTGGAAGAATCTATCGAATGAGAGTGGTATAATAGCAATATTATACCAGACTTGCTCCCACAATTAAGGAATTCAGGCCTGAGATTGTTTAATCAAGATTATTTTGGAAGTAGTGCTCAACTTTGAGTTTCAAAGTACTTCCAAAACAGTACAATACTTGAGCCTACCGATTTGTCAAATAAGGGTTTTTACAGGGGACTCAATAATGGAAGTACAAAAACATTCATTGCAAAGAGATTCGATACGTCATACTCAAATCTTTACAGTTGGTTGAAGTATGAAAAACTG
>JAAEPI010000854.1 GCA_024232835.1 Cytophagales bacterium | reverse complement strand
GCTCCTTTGCAAAACACGAAAGTCCCGGTAATTTTTATCTTATGCTGGAATCGCCCACTGTACTTATGGACGTGTCTAGATAGCATCTATCGTCATACAGAACAAGATTGCAAAATTATCATCGCTGATAATGCCTCACCGGACGGGCAAGTGAGAGACGTTATTAATGGTTTTGAGCACAGAGGAATGTTTTTTAAAAAACACTTTTGTGAAGAGAATGATCCGTTTAGACTAAAAAAACTTATTGATCAATATGCAGATGAGATTGATGATTACTTTGTCATAATTGAAGGTGATATTGAAATAATGCCAACAGAGAAGGATTGTTGGCTTGGGCGTTTCCTTTCCTATATGGAAGACAACTCAAATTTGGCAAGTGTCGGGTCACGAGTTTATCAAAAAGATTTTGTAAGTATCGAAGATGCACAACGACTCATGCCAGACTTATCTCAAGAGGAGCTTTCTTTTCTAATTAAATCTAGAGCTCCGATGCGTAAATATGACCATAGTTTAAGTGGTTCACAAGCACTTTTTGCACCTCATAATGCCCCATTGAGGTTAATGTTGTTCCGTGATGAGGCATATAGACGAATAGAGTTTGGTCGTGATACTCAAATATATAAACGTTTCAAAGCCCTGGGCTATGATGCTCAAATATCTACAGAAGTTGTTCACCGACATCTCTCACTCCTTAATATCTACGACTATTCCAATTATTCAGGAAATGCTCGTGATGAGTTTTTTGATAAGCAGCTATGATAAAACAGGGAAAAGTTGTAATTGTCTTAGGCATGCACCGAAGCGGAACCAGTTGTTTGGCTGGTACATTAGAGTCACACGGTTTGTTTCTTGGGAATGTCATAACAAATTCCCCTTTTAATAAAAAGGGGACTAGAGAAAACCCAATCTTATTTAAACTTCAAGAGTCCATTTTCAAAATGGTCGGTTGCAATTGGTATAATCCACCTGCCGAAACGGTATCTGTATCAGATGGGATTACTAAGCGATACTTAGAAATTATCAGTGCTTTCGAGGGTATTGAGTTCTGGGGATTTAAGGATCCAAGGAGTATCTTTCTCTTGGATTTATGGTTACCGTTATTGTCAAGTTATAAAGTATATCTAGTAGCCTCATTTCGTCATCCTTTAGCCATGAGCTCTTCATTGGAAAAGAGAAATGGCTTCTCCATTGAGCAAGGAGTAGAATTATGGAAAAAGTATAATCAAAAACTTCTTCAAATATCAGAATCTCTTCCTGTTGATTTTTTTAACTTCAACCTGCCAAATGAGGCTTATCAGAAGCGAACAACTGTTTTTTGTGAGAAGATTGGCTTGTCTGGCAGTGCCCCCGATGAGGGGTTTTTTGACAAGGGCCTGGTTAATAATGAAGTAGATGAAGATGATGTGACTTTAAAATACGTTTGGGGTGAGCAATACTTCCGTCTTTTGCAAAAAGGGAAAGAGTCAATTAAAGGGTTATCAATTGATGGATAAAATAATAGCTATAGGGGGACAAGGTGGTAGTGGGACTCGGTTAATTTCCTCTATATTATCTGAAAGTGACATTTATTGGGGTGAATGTTTTAACAATGCTTTTGATAATCTTGTATTTATAGCATTGTTTCGTTCCCTTCCTTCCGATGTTACATTCGAACTCTTTGAAGATCACTTTCAAATATTCAAAGGTTATATGGTTGGCCGTGGATTAACATCTGTTCAGTCCGAATATATTGATGAGTATTTATCTGATTATACGAACAAGAATGTCCTCAAAGCGAAAAAATACCTTACTGCTTTAAAGAACAATGATAATTCGAAAAGAACAGCATGGGGATGGAAGGAACCTAATACGCATATTTTTTTGCCCCAATTATTTCATTGTCAACCAGGTCTAAAATATATTCATGTAATGCGACATGGTTTAGATATGGCATTCAGTTTAAATCAAAATCAGGCTAAACGTTGGGGTGAAGCGTTGACGGGAAAACCTTGTCGATATTCCCCAAATTATCAATTACATTATTGGGTGTGCGTTCATCAGCGTATTCAAAAACTCCAAAAAATGCACCCTACAAATATTCATGTCCTAAACTTCGATCAATTGTGCATAGAAAAGGAGGAGCCTCTTGGGGAATTGTTAACGTTTTTGGACTTGGATATTCATGATTTCGATAAGGTTGTGAACTCAATTTCCCCCCCACCTTCTTTAGGTCGTCATAAACAATATAATCTCGAACAGTTTGATATTGAGAACATTGAATACGTAATCAAAATGGGATTTGATGTTTGAAATCATGAAAAGTGAAAATAAATCTAATCAATTTTCCAATTGAATATAAATTTAACGCTATCCTCCTTAATGGCTAATTTAACCCCATGACTGGCTACTTGGCACAAGGCTTAGAATTTATCAAAGGTGTTGGGCCACAAAAAGCTGAATTGCTAAAAAAAAGTTGAGAATTTTTGCCCTCGGGCATCTCATTCAGTACTATCCCTTCCGGGAATGATGACTGGACAAATTCTTTCTGATATCTCTCCTTTCATAGCGGTCAGATACCAGATCATGGTGATGTGCATGATGTTCGGTTCTGCTGGTATTTCCTCAGCTATTTTTCTGTATTTGGTACGGTCTGATTTTGAGAAGTCCGTAATTGTCAATATTGGTAAAAATTAAGATTGTAGTTTGTTTCACACTTCTGCTCCCAGCACTATCGCCTCCACGACTTCTGGATTCAGCAATGTTGAAGTATCCCCAAGTTGATCGGATTCTCCGGCAGCTATTTTTCGCAGTATACGGCGCATAATCTTCCCTGATCGGGTCTTGGGAAGTCCCGGCACAACTTGAATCTTGTCGGGCTTGGCAATTGACCCAATAATTTCAGACACCTTCGATCTGATTTCTTCCTTGATATTGTCGCTAGCATTTTCACAAATCACAAACGCATAAATCCCCTGCCCTTTAATGTCATGTGGGTAACCCACAACTGCCGACTCTATCACTTGCAAATGCTCATCTATTGCATTTTCCACCTCAGCGGTTCCCATACGATGGCCGCTAATATTCATCACATCATCGACCCTCCCAAGAATTCGGATATAGCCATCATGATCTCGTTTGGCACCATCTCCAGTCGCATAGAGGTTTTCATAAGTAGTAAAATAGGTTAGTCTGCATCTTTCGTGATCTCCGTAAGTCGTTCGCAAAATTGACGGCCATGGAAATTTGATACATAAATTGCCTTGCACATTCTTCCCTGTAATTTCATTTCCATTCCTATCCACAATAATTGGCTGAATCCCTGGTAGTGGAAGGGAAGCATGCGCTGGTTTCACCGGTATAATTCCGGCTAGTGCAGAAATCATAATCCCGCCTGTTTCTGTCTGCCACCATGTATCCACTAATGGACAATTTCGTTTGCCTACATGTTCGTGATACCAGTGCCAAGCCTCTTCATTGATTGGCTCCCCCACAGAGCCAATTACCTTCAATGAATCCAATTTGTAAGGTTCTACAAACTCCAATCCGCAGGCCTCCAAAGCTCTAATGGCTGTAGGTGCTGTATAAAATTGATTCACCTGATGTTTATCACAGACCTCCCAGAACCTTCCCGCATCGGGGAATGTTGGCACTCCCTCAAACATCAAAGTTGTCGCACCAGCGAGCAAAGGGCCATAGACAATGTACGAGTGACCAGTAATCCAACCTATGTCTGCCGTACACCAATAAACATCTCCTTCATCATATTGAAAGACATTCAAAAAAGAATAATAAGTATAAATCATATATCCACCGCAGGTGTGAACGACTCCTTTAGGTTTTCCTGTTGAACCTGATGTATAGAGGATAAATAGCAAATCTTCACTGTCCATCACCTCCGCGGCATACTCCTTGGAAATTCCTTCAATCGACTCATGCCACCACACATCTCGTCCTTCTTTCATATTCACCTCAGTATTGGTTCGTTGAAATACGATCACTCCTTCAACACAATCACATTTTTCCAAAGCCTTATCGACAACACTTTTCACTGGAATGCTCTTACTGCCTCGGTAATTACCATCTGCTGTCAAAATCATTTTCGCCTGACAGTCAGTCGCACGATCAGCTAGCGCTGTTGCTGAGAACCCGGCAAACACAACTGAGTGCACGGCTCCAATTCGTGCACACGCAAGCATAGCCACTGTGGCTTCAGGTACCATTGGCATATAGATAATGACTCGATCACCTTTGCCAATACCTTGAGCAAGCAGTGCATTAGAAAACTGACAGACTTTTTCGTGAAGCTCTCGATATGTAATTTCCTGATGGGCTTCCTTTGGATCATTGGGTTCCCAGAGAATGGCTATTTGATCTCCTCGTTTTTCTAAATGCCGATCAAGTAAGTTTTCCGTAATATTCAGCTTGCCGTTGACAAACCATTTGACATCTGGGTCTTTAAAGTTCCAGTCGAGGACATTGTCCCACCTCTTTTGCCATTGGAAAGTCTCTGCTATTTCTTCCCAGAACTGCTCTGGGTTTTCCACACTCTTGTCGTAGGCCTGAGTGTATTCACTCAGATTAGTAATTCGATTGTTCATGGTTCTTCTAATCAAACACTAAATGTAATAGGAATTTGCTTCTTTTACACCCATGACCAAGATCCTCCCATTTTTAACCATTCTGTTTCTCAGTTGTGGTCAGGTTACCACGTCTCAAAATGAAGTTGGAAATGACCCGTGCTACCAGCTGACTGATTCATTGGCTAACATAACCGAAGGGCTCAAAAAAATGGTTCTTATCCCTTCCGGAAAATTCTTGATGGGAGATTCGTCTGGCACTGCATTTGAGCAGCCTGTTCATCAAGTAAACATCAATGGATTCTACATGGATGAAACGCCTGTGACGTATGCCGATTTCCAAAAATATGTAGATGATGGCGGTGCAGTTACTCGCTATTGGGCCTATTCATCCTATAACATTCCTGAGCAGCCTATCAGTGGTATCAGTTGGTACCATGCAGTTAATTACTGCAATTGGAGAAGCACAAAAGAGGGCTTCAGTCCGTGCTACACGGTGACAGGAAATTATGACAAATGGGGACTATCGGAATGGGAATTGGATCCATCAGCAAACGGTTATCGACTTCCTACAGAAGCGCAATGGGAATATGCAGCTCGTGGTGGGCTTGAGCAAAATGACTTTCCATGGGGAAATGACTTTGAGGATAGTTGGGCGAATTATGATACTGACCGAGGACGTACAAAAGGAAACTGGTGGCGCCTTGCTCCTGTGAAAAGTCAAAGGAAAAATGCTTATGGTCTTTATGGAATGGCTGGAAATGTTTGGGAATGGTGTGACGATTGGTACACTGCATCCATTTATAAAAATGATGAAAATTGTAATCCCAAAGGGCCATCAAAGGGCTCGGCTAAAGTAGTGCGTGGTGGAGGATGGGGAAGTCCCTCGCCGGAGTATTTGAAAGTCTTCAAACGGAGTTATGCCGCACCTAGCAATTACAATTATTCTATTGGATTCCGATGTGTCCGTGCTGCATTTAGTCGCCCAGACTTTCTAACACCTTTAGCCGGATTCAACTTTTATCAGTATCCCAAGGAGCCTGTTAACACTGCAGATATTTCATCCATAGACTTTTATAGTGATGACTTCACTAGAAAACTCGGGCTATATCTTAAGGACAACTTTCCTCAATCGCTGTACTTTATAGAGGATGTGGATGGGCAAGTGAAAATCTCTCCTGAGGAGCTGGCTCAATTAATAGTTGAGGAAAGCCAAAAAGCTAAAATAAATCCCTTGTTCGTGACCTCAATTATGATTTCAGAAAGTGGATTTGCTACGGTATCATTCCCGAGATGGTGGAACAATCCGATGGCCTATCATTGGCAAAATAAGCTAATGCCCAAGGGGCTTCCATCATACACTGCCGACAAAACCCGAAACCGTAAATACAAAGATCTGAGAGCTGCCATTCAGAACTATTCAAGGATCAGACGGAGTATTTACTTTGAGCGAGCCGAGAATGATTTATATTCTTTTCATCTATTGTACGTAGGCTATGAAGCTGAAGAGTGGATGTACACCGTTGGTAAAGTCTTTCGAGAGGTTGTGAATGTGGAAATATCTCCACGAAATCCCTCTACCCATGTAGGCAGATTTATTTATTCTGATTGGAAGGTTGATGATTGAGTGAATTGGAAATTTCCGAATCTTAATTACTTCTTTCCAAAACAACAGCATACCCCTGCCCCACACCAATACACATTGTGCACAGTGCATATTTCTTTCTGGTTTTCTGTAGTTCAAGCGCGGCAGTATAGGTAATCCGTGCTCCCGTCATCCCCAGTGGGTGACCAATAGCGATTGCTCCTCCGTTTGGATTCACTCTGGGATCATCATCTGCCAATCCAAGTGCACGTGTGCATGCCAATGACTGAGCTGCAAAGGCTTCATTTATTTCAATGATATCTATCTGATCAAGTGTTAACCCAGCTTTAGCCAACGCTTTTTTTGAAGCCTCCACGGGTCCAATACCCATGATCCTTGGCTCAACTCCAATCACAGCCGAAGATACAATTCTAGCTTTAGGGATTAGGCCGTGATTTTTAATCGCGTCCTCTGCAGCAACCAAAACGGCTGCCGCACCATCATTTAATCCTGAAGAATTTCCCGCCGTTACTGATCCATCCTTTTTAAAAGCTGCTCGCAGGCCAGACAATACTTCATTTGAAGTCGTTGGCTTCACAAACTCATCTTTATCGAAGAGGATAGGATCAGCCTTTCTTTTAGGGATTTCCACGGTCACAATTTCCTCTGCATGTCTTCCATTTTGTTGTGCTGCTGTGGCTTTCATTTGAGACCAATGAGCAAATGAATCTTGATCCTCTCTACTAATTCCATGAATTTCAACCAGATTTTCCGCAGTTTGACCCATCGCATCCGTGCCATACAAATCTTCCATTCTTGGATTGATGAACCGCCAACCAAAACTAGAGTCATACATTTTTGCATCCGTTCCAAATCCTTTTGCTGACTTTGAAATCACCCAAGGTGAACGAGTCATGTTTTCTACACCCCCTGAAATAAACACAGCTCCATCACCAGCTTTGATTGCTCGATTAGCATGAATGATGGCCGACATACCGGAAGCACACAATCTATTGACTGTTTCTCCAGGCACAGTTTGAGGAAGTCCAGCCAATAGTAATGACATCCTTGCCACATTCCGGTTGTCCTCCCCAGCCTGATTCGCACAGCCCATAATTACTTCATCAATTAACGAAGGATCCACAGATGAATTTCTATCAACCAATTCTTTGATTACCAAAGCCGCTAAATCGTCAGCTCGTACGGTGGATAACGTACCACCAAAATTGCCAATGGGTGTTCGGATACCGTCTATTATGTAAGCTTGTTTCATTTCTTTTTGGTTGATCGATTAACTAGTTGAATGGTGGATTGGTGTATGCTGATCTTTTGCTATTCAATCAATAACTTATTCACTATCACTCAACTCCCATTCTTCATCTTTTCTAAAAGCTACTCCCTTAAATAATCCGACCAATTCATCTCCTCTGGTCACACGAGCGATGTACTGTCCCAAACTTCTCGAAGTGCTCTCTTTTTCCGCTACCGCAATCAGCTCGTCTCCATCAAAAATTGGTTTGATATGATTAATTGAGGTTTCTATGGAAACAGTTTTCTGACCATGTGAGTTCGAGGCGAAGGCGAAGGCACTATCGGCCAATGAAAAAGAAATCCCACCATGGGTCACACCAACGCCATTGATCATCTCTGGCCTTACCATCATTTTGATTTTAGCAAATCCCTCTCGAACTTCAAGCACTTCAATACCCAACCATTGGCTGAACGTGTCAGTGGCCATCATTTGAGAGACGATCTTTTCTGCTTTAGTCAAATGGAGCTGGGGTTTCTATCTGGTAGCTGGGTAGATGTCTCTAAAATTAGAATTTTTCCAAATCACTGAAAAAGAAGTTCCCTTCAATCTGAGCATTTTCGTCAGAATCTGACCCATGAATAGCATTGGCCTCAATGGATGTAGCAAATAATTTTCTGATCGTTCCTTCAGCAGCTTCAGCGGGATTTGTTGCTCCTATAAGTGTTCTGAAACTTTCAACTGCATTTTCATTTTCCAAAATCATCGCGATGATGGATCCTGAAGACATGTAGGCAACCAAGTCATTGTAGAAAGGCCTCTCTTTGTGAATTTCATAAAACTGTCCCGCTCTTTCTGCACTAAGTTTTGTGAGCTTCATTGCTTTGATGGTGAAGCCATTTTCTTCAATTATTTTTGTAATTGCCCCTGCGTTTCCTGCTGCGAATGCATCAGGTTTGATCATTGTGAACGTTCGATTAGTAGCCATTTTTCAGTGTTAAAAATTTTTGTTTCGGGCGCAAAAGTAACGCATTGCTC
>JAAEPI010000853.1 GCA_024232835.1 Cytophagales bacterium | reverse complement strand
GTAAATGATCTCGGTGTTTCTTGATTAACAATGGCTTGGCCGCGTCTGTGAAATTAATCATTTCGGTACCAAAGCAGAGCGAATAACGGTGGACTATGCATCTGAAAACATAGCTATTACAATGGATTAGTATTTGCATAGAATGTAAAAGTTAGTTAAGTCCTACAATCTTGTAAAAGGCTTTTTGACAACGGCACAAAAATTCCCGACAACCTTGACATCAGCCTTGACACAATGGGACTCATTTCCATCCTGCACTGAGTTTTGGATGCTGGAACTGTGGAACGTACTCCCGTAGAAGCCGAACTGCCTATTTTGCACAGAATCTCCGCAACTTCGCGAATGGACCCATAGAATTTCAACTTAAATGCGAGATTAAGTCCACGTATTCTTCATTCTTTCCCCCTTCCTTTTCCGGGGTCAACAAATTTTCCGCCATCCCTAAAAATTTCGCATCCGAAACAACTATACTGAACGCCAAACAAACGCTGAATCGTAGTTGAATCGATTGGGAGACACGTATAAAGTATCTGGATGAGACTTCATAATCTAGGCTTGGATTTAGTCTGGGACGTTGCAGAACTCCATTCCTAGGCCGATTTAGGCCTTGACCTAAGATTAGGTTAATGCTGGGAACGTACGAACTGTGTCGCCCAATCAGTTCAACTACGATAGAACGGACTATTTCAACTAATTTATTCCAAGTAGGGACACGCACTGTTGGCAGGGTTCTCTTGTTGGCACTTGGCAGGTTTC
>JAAEPI010000852.1 GCA_024232835.1 Cytophagales bacterium | reverse complement strand
TTGTTTGTGGGATTGTATAAAATACGACAAACTACTTAGTTGGTACTGAGAAAAATGACTTAATTTAAGAGGATATTTTCGTACCAAAAATAATAACGAAGAGAAACGGAAAAAGACACCAACACATCGCCCCATAAAATACGCAACGTGCGTAATTGCTGTCGTGCCAGCATTTTGGTACTGTAATGGAACATTTTGAAAGAAGTTTGTGTATGTTCGACGTTGAAAGAAATGAGACTGTAAGCGGTTTTCATTTAGTACCTATTGGATTTGTGTGAGCAATAATTATCGCGACGATTCGCGAGACAAAGAAGAATCCAAAAATAGCGATTATGGCTGAACTTGATATAAAAGCAACTTCATTCTCGGCTAAGTTTATTATTCCATTAATACCTTTATTCTTTCTTTCTTTCTTTATTCCTTTATTCCCTTCATTCCTATAGATTTCCCTCCGCATTCCAATGAACCATAAAGCACAGACTGCTATCCCTCAACTCTACAAGAATCAACGCAACATTTGGTGCCGACTGTCGGAAGCTAAGGTCTTCTCTCTACTCGTCTTCTTTACTTCTGCCGTTGGAAATCGCCTTCTGTCAAGTCAAGAAACGGCCGACGATATCGACTCCTTGTTTCACCAATGAACAAATCGGACATGACGTCCAAACTTGAATCGGTTGAAGATATTATCACCTCGGTTGCGAACGTCTTGCGTTCCCTTTCTCGATTTCAACAGAAGAACCGTAATTTATGGGCCTACTGTCCACAGCTGATTCCACGACCGAGTAAAGTTTCATTGATTAATTGCATGGCTACGCTGAGAAATTCGCTTCGCAGCTTTTTAGTAAAATCGACGTCATCGACTGGGCTGGGATGAACATGAAAATACTGATGA
>JAAEPI010000851.1 GCA_024232835.1 Cytophagales bacterium | reverse complement strand
TGCTGGAAACTAGGCCTTAGCTCTTCGATTAATTCGGTATAGGTAGGCTGCTCTCTATCGGCTAACCAAGTACAGGCATGCTCCTTGATCACCCCCTCTAGATGCATCAAGAACCAATCGACTTTATCTCCTTCAGGAATACAATGCATTTTGCACGCTAATTTGAAATCGAATTCAAATGTGTTGAAGCTGCATTCACTATGCAGTCCGTACCTTCGACACAATTGATGGGGCGGCCTGTAATTGTTCTGATTGTTCCTGTTGTGATTTTGCCCGCTATTTCTGTTCTGGCCGTTATTCTGGTTCTGGTATTGATTGCCATTATTTTCAATCCTATGTAAATCTCCCCCTTCGTCATCCAAAACGAAATTTTCTTGAAAACCCTGTTCTTCGTACTGTAATGGAAATGGCGGGTTTTGGTTGGGGTTTGGATAAAATTGGCCATTTTGATTTCCGCAAAAATTTCCATCCCCCCTCTCATCCGCAAAATTGACGGTTTTGGGCGCGGGCGCGTATCCCGCATTCACCTGCCCATTATAACCGTGACTCGTACTGGGGATTTGATTATTATTA
>JAAEPI010000850.1 GCA_024232835.1 Cytophagales bacterium | reverse complement strand
TTCAAAATCATCCTTTGTCAAATTATCCCTCCTGAGTTGAGAACAACTATACTTGAATGTTTACTCATCCATTTTAGCCAGGAACTTGTAGGGATCCAATGCATCTCGCAAGCCATCGCCGATATAATTCACCGATATGATGGTAAAGAAAATCATCAAACCGGGAAAAATGGCTAACCAGGGATATTCAATTAGATGTTCCTGCGCATTATTGAGCATATTGCCCCAACTTGGCGTGGGCGGCATAATCCCAAACCCTAAGAATGAAAGTCCAGACTCTGACATAATGGCATATCCAAGCCCCAATGTCGATTGGACAATGATAGGACCAAAACCATTTGGTAATATTTCTACTACCATTGTCCGTAGGTCAGAAGCCCCTAAGGCTCGGGAAGCCTCTACATAATCCATCTCGCGCAGGGTTAAGAATACAGCTCTTACAAGGCGAGCAACAGTTGGCCAGGAAAGGATTCCAAGGACTACTGCAATGGTAAGTAAACTATTGCTTTGGATGAAGGGAAAATCAGCCTCACGTAAGATGGCGCTCAACAGGATCATAAACAGCAAACTTGGCAAAGATAGTGTAGCATCGAGGACTCTCATAAGGAGGTTGTCTACCCACCCGCCATAATAACCGGCAACGGTACCAACCGAAATACCAATGATCGACGTTATTAAAACGACCATTACACCGACGGTCATAGAAATCCGCCCACCATAAAAAGTTCGGGTCATGACATCCCTCCCCAATCCATCGGTACCAAAGGGGTGGGCTTGCGAAGGTGTTTGAAATCTATTCTTAATATCTGATTTTTCAGGATCGTATGGGG
>JAAEPI010000849.1 GCA_024232835.1 Cytophagales bacterium | reverse complement strand
TTCCCCGTTTACGGTACTTTCTGCCTTTTCTCCTCAGGTGGGTATGTAAATCACCCTTCTTCATTTTGTCTGCCCAAATGTGCTGGTAGATAGTCTCTTGTGAGACACAATCTATTCCCTGTTTGTTGCTTGTCCCAACAATTTGTTCAGGGCTGTAGTCCTGCTGTAAAAGGGCTTCTACATGGGTTCGTATTTCGGGAGAGAATCGTTTATCCTGGAATTGTCATTAGCCAAAATCTCTAATGGCCGCCATTAGAGGTTTGTTCACGTAAAGGATTGATATTTAACTAGCTAGAGTTGTTTTTTTCTTCATAACCAGCAATATTGAGTGTACTTTTTTCTTACACGCCAATGGAATTCAAATTAGCCTTTACCGACAAAGAAATCACGCCTTGGAGCGGGATGGTTTTCATGAAGAAATTGTTGGATCAGACAGGTATTTTTACCAAGCTGATAGCTTGCGATCTTCCAGTACAAGGGTCAAACCGAGGATACAATCCTGTTCAATTGATTACCAGTTTCATGGTCAGTATTTGGTGTGGAGCAAACAGGTTTGAGCATCTGGAGGTAAGTCGATTTGATGAGGTACTTCGTAGGATCTTTGGCTTTAAGAAAATGGCTGGTCATAAGGCTTACCAACGCTATTTTCAGAAGTTCACCATAGCGATCAACCAACAGATATTCACCAAGCTGAGCCAATGGTTTTTCAATCAAATCAAGTTAGACAATTACACACTCGATGTGGACTCCACAGTACTGACACGCTATGGGACACAGCAGGGAGCAATGAAGGGGTATAATCCTCAAAAGCCAGGGCGGAACTCCCATCATCCTTTGCTGGCCTTTGTTGATGAATGTAAGATGGTTGCTAACTTTTGGCTTAGAAGTGGAGACGCTTATACGACCAACAATTTCCTTTCCTTCCTACAGGATACCATCGATAGATTGAAAGGAAAAAAGGTGAGCCTGTTGCGTGCCGACAGTGGCTTCTATGGGAAGAAAATCTTCGATTTTGTGGAACAGAGGAGCATTAAGTACATTATCGTGGCACGTCATTACAGTACCATACAAAGGAAAGTGGCAGGATTACAGGACTGGTGGACACTTGAAGATGGCTTGCAAATCACCCAGACCACTTATCAAAGTGACACATGGGAGAAGCCCAGACGACTAGTAGTTGTTCGTCAGCAAATCAAGAAAAGACCTAAAGCAACAGGGAAGCAACTCAAGCTATTCAAGGAGGAGGGCATTTATGAAAAGGTGGATACATCACACGCTCAGGAAATCAAAAATTACTCAACCTCTCGCTGAGCATGAAAAAAAGAAAATGGATCGAGGGAATATGGAATGAATCGCAAAATTTTAGCTGGCCTTTTGTCCCAACTTAAATTCTCTAATGACAATTCTGGGTTTATGCTTTGATTTCTCTTTTTGACGTCTGGCATACTTTCTATTTGCCAGTTGATCTTTGTATACCCCACTACGCTGATCCTTGTTCCTGCTGATTTCCCGACTCACCACAGACTTGTCCTTCCCTATGGCAAGGGCAATGTCGCACTGCCTTTTCCCTGAGTTCAACATGCAGTAAATCGTGTACCTTTGTTCTCTTGTAAGATGTGCCATTTTGCAACTTTATTTTTAGCGATTTGAGAAGCAATTTGAGAATGTTACATGAATAGAAAAAGAGGGGATACCCCCTCTTTTTCTATTCATGTAACATATACCGCTATATCAAATCTGAAAGTTGCATTTATTACTTGAATTTAAGTAAACTAAAGAACACAACGATCTGAGTTAGGGTAATTGTACGGGGGGAGGGTAAATTTAGGTATACCCCTTAAGTTTACACTTATGGTCAACATGTAATTAAAAAAATAGACTGTTATGAAAGACTCGTCCATAAAGTATTGTGTAACAGCATACATTGATCTTGCAGGCTTTGGTAATCACCTTGAGCTGGGTAATGATTTGAGAACCAATATTGGTCAAGAAGCATTAAAACGATTAAGAACTCTCGAGTCTGCCATTGAAAAATTCGAATTAGAGCGAAAACGCCATAGGAAGCATTATCCAAAGACTCTTCATTATCAGAGAATTAATGATTCTATCGTTCTAACCATGGATCTTCCAGATTATTTAGTACCTGATATTGGTCAAATTGTAAAGAAAGGTCTGGCCGTTAAAGAGCTCAAAGAATTTTTTAGTGAAAAGGAACTTGAAAGCGAAGAGTCCTTTACACGAGCTTACGAAATGAAAAACATTGAATCAATTTTAGAATTGAGTCAATTTATAGGACTTGTTTCAAGGCTACATTTCTACGTAAACAAAACCGAAAGCCAGCAGTACTTTCCTGGCGCTAAAACTATAGTGGCCGCTGGGTTTAGGAAGAGCTTTGTTACGAGACAGCAAAAAGAAGATTTCTTTTCTGCGAACTTCTCCTTTGCCAATGCATATACTGCTGAGCATTCATTGAAAGGGCAACATTTATATATCGACAACAACATATTGTGGCTGCTAGGAAGAAATACATTTGCCAACAATTTGATCAAAAAGGCTGTCACCGTATACGGTTCTAATATTTATGACCCCTTCAGCAATCCAGCCCCGTCAGAAAGAAAAAACAAAAAAACTGATATTCCTGATCCTATTGTTGTAGAGCTTTTTAGAAAATCATACATTTTTAGATCTGTTAATTCTCAAACCTCAGCTCTATTCCATCTTTTTCCGGCATTTCTGAATTACCTAAACGGATCCAAAAAACTAAAAGGAAACAAAAAAAATGTCTTTAGAGGTATACTTGAGAATTTCAACAATGATGATGATAAAATTAATTTTAACTTCCAAAATGACATTGATGAAAATATAGAAATGATCCGCCAGTTCGTTATTTATGGTAAATCCAGCATAACCTCAAAGAACTAACTGGGTTCTTTATTCTCAATAACCTTCCCCTTCAAATACTCTCCCGTATAATTCCCTTTCAGCTTCACCATTTCTTCAGGAGTACCCGTGAAGCATACATTTCCCCCTCCCTCTCCTCCATCAGGACCCAGATCTATCACCCAGTCGGCATTCTTGATTACTTCGGCATTGTGCTCGATAATGAGGACGGAGTTGCCCTGACCGATCAGGCCATTCATCGCATCCAGCAGTTTTTTGATGTCATGAAAGTGGAGCCCAGTAGTTGGCTCATCGAAAATGAAAAGGATGTGTCCTTCCTTCCCAGCAGGAGAATTCTTGCCCAGGAAGGAAGCGAGCTTCACACGTTGAGCTTCACCTCCACTGAGGGTGTTGGATGATTGTCCGAGCTTTATATAGCCCAACCCCACATCAAAAAGTGGTTGTAGGCGTGATTGGATAATTGATTTCTTTTCGAAGAATTCAATCGCCTCCTCCACAGATAAGTCCAAAATGTCAGCGATGTTTTTGTCCTTATGCCTGACTTCCAGAATCTCTTTTTTGAAGCGTTTTCCCTTGCATACTTCACACGTCAGATTCAGATCGGCCATGAACTGCATCTCGATTTTCACTGTGCCTTCACCTTCACAGTTTTCGCAACGGCCTCCATCTACATTGAAGGAAAAATGAGCTGGTTTGTATCCATTCTTTTTTGAGAGCGGTAACTCAGCGAATAGCTGACGAATACCATCATAGGCTTTTACATAAGTGACAGGGTTCGAACGAGAGCTTTTCCCAATCGGATTCTGGTCCACCAGTTCAATCTGAGTGACTTTTCTATAATCTCCCTCCAGACTATCGAACTTGCCCGTAGCTTCTCCAGTCACTCCAAGAATTTTACCAAGGGCTGGGTATAATATTTTTCGAATCAAAGTAGACTTGCCCGACCCACTTACACCCGTCACCACCGTCATAACGCCCATGGGAATTTCAACCGTGATTCGTTTCAAGTTGTTTTCTCTGGCTCCTTTTAAAATTAGTTGCTGATTAAACCCACGTCGTTCCTTTGGGACGGGGATGGATTCAATTCCTTGCAGATATTTAGCCGTGTAGGAATTGGTTTGACGAACCATTTCGGATCGCTTGCCTTGAAAAACTAGCTCCCCACCATGTACGCCAGCATCCGGGCCGATATCAATGATCTGGTCAGCGGCATCCATAACCTTTTCCTCATGCTCTACGACAATCACCGTGTTGCCCATATCCCTCAATGTTTCTAACACTTCGATCAGTCGGTCAGTATCACGAGGATGCAAGCCAATACTCGGCTCATCCAGAATATACATGGATCCTACAAGAGCACTCCCCAATGATGTTGCCAATTTGATTCGTTGAAATTCACCTCCTGAGAGGGTGCTTGTCTGGCGGTTCAAGGTCAAATAACCCAGTCCTACTTTTTCTAAATACTGAAGTCGATTGCGAATTTCCTGAAGGATTCTCCCAGCTACCTTCTCATCGAATGCATTCAGTTTCAATTTATTGACAAAACTCGCCAATTGGTCTACCGGCATTAGCACCAAATCAGTGATGGATTTCTTATTGACCTTCACATACGAGGCGTCCTTTCTCAGCTTCGTCCCCTTACAATCCGGGCAGGTGGTCTTTCCCCTATATCTGGAAAGCATCACACGATATTGAATCTTGTGAACCTTAGATTCGAGATATTTGAAGTAGGCATGAATGCCTTTGAATACTCCTTTTCCGTTCCAGAGCATTTCGTACTCCTCCTCGCTCAACTCAGCTACTGCACGATGGATTGGGAAATCCCACTTTGCGGCATTTGATAGCAATGGGTCCAACCATTTTCTCATGGTTTCGGTTCTCCAAGGCACAATTGCGTACTCGAACACAGATAAATTTCGATCAGTGATAACCATATCAGGATCTATCCCCAGCACTCGACCGAATCCTTCACATCGGCGGCATGCCCCATAAGGGTTGTTGAAAGTGAAGAAATTAATAGACGGCTCCTCGAAACGCATTCCATCAGCCTCGAAAAGGTCAGAAAAGGTTTTTGTTTTACCGCCAATCATTCGGACAGTACATTTTCCTTCCCCTTCAAAAAAGGCTGTTTGTACAGAATCTGCCAATCTGAATTGTGTTTCCTCATCCTTCTTTACCATTGCTCGATCAATGAGCATTTCGGGGCTCTTGACCTTCGCTCCGCTCTCAATCAAATCATCAATGAATAGGGTCTCCTCATTCGCAATCAATCGTGTGTATCCCTTGCTCAAGAGGATCTTTAGCTCCTGCTCGAAAGTTCGCCCATTACCAACTTTCAATTCACAAGAAATGGTCAACTTCATGTCTTCTTCATGCGAAAGAATAAAATCCACAACATCCGCCACTGAATCTTTTTTTACTTTCTTCCCACTGACTGGAGAGATGGTTTTGCCCACACGGGCGAACAAAAGCTTGAGATAATCATAAATTTCTGTGGTCGTCCCAATGGTAGATCTTGGATTACGAGTATTCACTTTTTGCTCGATGGAAATGGCTGGGGAAACCCCTTTGATAAAGTCCACCTCGGGCTTTTCCATTCGGCCTAAAAATTGACGTGCATAGGAACTCAAACTCTCGACGTACTTCCGTTGACCCTCAGCAAATAAGGTGTCAAAAGCCAAGGAAGACTTCCCTGACCCTGAAAGGCCAGTAACCACCACCAACTTATTGCGAGGAATCGCCACCGAAAGGTTCTTGAGATTGTTAACTCTTGCGCCCTTTATGACGATAAATTGACGGGGGTCTATTTTGTTAAAATCAGTCTGCACTTTAGGGGAGATGAAATCTGAATTGTACTAACATTGGATTCAGCGCCAAAGTTGTTCATTTAACAACAGAAATTTTCATATTAAAAATTTTTCGTATGTTTGGCGACTCAAATTTTTCGAACTTTTAAAACCCGTAACCCTCGCAATATGATTTGAACCTCTACGTTAACAAACAGGTGTTATACATGGATAATCAATCAAAAGTAGAGGACAGTCAATTGTTGACTCTCTATATCGGAGGAAACGAAGAGGCTTTCGAGGAGTTAGTAAATCGTCACAAGGACAGGGTTTACACCACCACTTATCTTATCGTCAAGGATCGTTATCGGGCAGAAGACCTGATGCAGGAAACCTTTATTAAGGCTATCAACACGATCAAGCGAGGCAAGTACAACGAGGAGGGAAAATTTCTCCCTTGGTTATTGCGTATTGCCCACAATCTTGCGATAGATAATTTCCGTAAGGACAGGCGGTACCCAACCATTGTCATGGAAGACGGTGCTAATATTTTCAACAGTCTTGAATTTTCTGAAGGAACGTATGAAGATCAACAGATCAAGGAAGACACTCATCTTCTACTCAAGCGACTTATTGAAGAATTACCCGATGCTCAACGTGAAGTGCTAGTTATGCGGCACTACATGGATATGAGTTTTCAGGAAATTGCGGATGCCACAGATGTGAGCATCAACACGGCGCTGGGTAGGATGCGATATGCTTTGATTAATCTTCGAAAGAAAATGGAACCGATACTGTCGGATAAATTAGGATACTCCAGGCGATGAGATATGTTCATTCGCTTGGGTTGACCTCATATTTAAAAGCAATGAAGCTTAACACAATCGCGTATGATAAAAACTTTTACAAAAAATGACCTATTAAGGTTTCTTTATGACGAACTGCCCAATCAAGACCGAGATGATGTAATGAGCATGCAAATCACCGATGAATCGGTGGAGCATGAAACTCACGAAATGGAAAGTGTGGTGAAATTACTTGACGGCTTCAGGATGAGGGCTCCACAAGATGCTGTGGACACTATTCTGGATTATTCTAAAAAGGCTTAGCAAGAAGCAAATGTCATTACGAATGATACAAGCAATCTTCTCATTGAGTAGGGTTGCTTTATTATGTCCTAGAATTGGAAGTCAGCGGCTTCTTACAAACCGAAATACTCACACCTGCATCTATTCCTCCAAATAGATTAAATTACTATCCAACTTATTAAAACCCCACTTGCTATGCTAGTCCTTATTGCGGCTATTGTCGTCCCTTTGTTGGTCATCGTGATCATGTAGCAAGAACGATGTAGAAAATGCCTTTGGCGGAATCGATGTACAACTGAAGAAACGCTATGACCTTATTCCCAACCTTGTTGAAACTGTGAAACAATATGCCGGTCATGAGAAGGAATTACTCGAAAATGTCACGAAACTACGAGCCAAAGTCACAGATGGTCAATTGTCGAGCGATGAAAAAGTTGCATTAGATAATCAAATCTCAAAAAGTATTGGTGGGATAATGGTTGCTGTGGAAAACTATCCCGATCTAAAAGCAAGTGAAAACTTTATCAATCTTCAGCGAACATTAAACGAAGTGGAATCTCAAATTTCAGCCTCTAGAAGAGCGTTTAATGCTTCTGTCACAGATTACAATAATGCCATTGAAACTTTCCCAAAAAACATACTTGCAGGGATGATGAACTACAAACGCAAGCAAGTCTTCGAAATCCAAGAAGTGGAACGTCAGAATGTAAATGTTTCGAAATTGTTCTAGCCACTTTAAAATCTACTCATGATATCTGTAGAGAAACTTCAATCGCATTAAGAAACTGATTTAAAAGAAAACTTGCAGGGACTTGAGGCCCAGCGAAAAGAAATAGTCAAAGTTATCGTAATAGGGTTAATCAGTGTTTTCGTTCTACTACCCATACTTGTACTCTTAGAGTTAATACTTCCGGCTGGTATCGTATTCATAGCAGGTGTGATCTCGATAATAATCATGTGCTACGGTAGCTGGAAGAAGTACAGAATTGCTTTCAAAAAAGACGTGGTATCACAAATCGTTCACCTTATTGATGAGACTTGGGGGTATGAAAGTACAAACCACATTTCAGAGTCCTATTATCACTCCTCAAAGCTGTTCACAAAAAGAGCTGATAGGTATAAAGGAGATGATTTTGTAAGTGGGGGTATTGACAAAACTGCTTTTCAATTTTCTGAACTTCATTCCGAATACAAAACCACATCAACAGATAGTAAGGGAAATAGGAAAACCCATTGGCATACCATTTTCAAAGGGCTCTTCTTTCATGCTGATTTCAATAAACATCTGGCTGGAGAAACACTCGTGCTTCCCGATACGGCGCAACGACTCTTCGGAAAACTCGGCCAGAGTCTTCAGAAAATGAGCGGTAGAGGGAAGCTCGTTAAGTTGGAGAATATTGAATTCGAGAAGGAATTCGTCGTTTATGGTGCCGATCAGATTGAACCTAGATACATTCTAACTCCTGTGATGATGGCGAAGATGCTGGCGTTAGTAAAAAAATATGGTCACGTGATGCATTTTTCGTTCATCGGCTCTCGTGTGTATTGTGCCATGTCGGTTAGTAAGGACATGTTCGAGCCAAGGTTGTTCAGTTCTGGTGTGCGATTCGAAGATGTCCAGAAAATGCACGACTATTTCTCATTTATTGAAGTAATCATTCAGGAAATGAATTTAAATACTCGAATCTGGACGAAGGTGCAATCCTGAGTGTATTTGGGGATTCTGGTTTCCCTCCTCTTCGTATCTTCGCCACATGACCAAAAAGGAGCGATACGAAGCTGTAATTGCCTACTTCCTTGAGAATAATCCTGAGGCAGAAACTGAACTCCACTATGAATCACCGTTTGAATTGCTGGTGGCTGTGGTACTCAGTGCACAGTGCACGGACAAGCGGGTGAACATGGTCATGCCGGAATTGATGGCAGATTTTCCTATGGCTGAGAGAATGATGCACAGCAATTTCGATGAGCTATTCCCTTACATCAAAAGTATTTCGTATCCGAATAATAAAACCAAGCATCTCCTCGGCCTGAGTAAAATGCTGGTTGAAGACTTCAACAACAAAATACCTGAGGATCGGGAGGAATTGGTGAAACTCCCAGGTGTAGGACGAAAAACTGCCAATGTCATTTCATCTGTCCTTTTCAATCAGCCCAACATGGCAGTGGACACCCATGTGTTCAGAGTCTCCAAGCGATTAGGGTTGGTTACTCAAAATTCCAAAACTCCTTTGGAAGTAGAAAAGCAATTAATCAAATACATCCCGGAAGCGCATGTGCATGTGGCGCATCACTGGTTAATTCTGCATGGGCGATACACCTGTATGGCTCGCAAACCAAAATGTGCCGATTGTGAAATTTCACATTTGTGTAGATGGTGGGAGAAAAATGGAAATACGTGACTCATTCCAACACCGGATACACTGTTGAATGCTTCACCTCATGAAGAACAAACGTGCTTTTGATTTGGCTGACATTCGGAAGGGTAGCCAGTTTCCCTGATGAGAATTGATGATACGCTTCCAGGTCTTTAACCACCACTTTGAGAAGAAAGTCATTTGCCCCTCCCATTAGGTAACACTGTACTACTTCAGGAATTTCTAGAATAGCCCTTTTAAATTGCTCGATTTCTTCAAGCCTTTGCCCTTCAAGCATCACACTACAAAACACAATCATCGAGGAGGGGAGTACTTTTTGATTGACAATGGCAACATATTTATCAATAACCCCATTCCGTTCTAACCTTTTTATTCTTTCGTAAATAGGCGTTTTAGTCATACCTAGTTCACTGGCTATTTCCTTGATATTCATTTTCGCATCAGATTGGAGCAGTTCCAAAATACGAATGTCGATGGGGTCCAATTTTAGCATGGGAAAATTTCCTTTTGGGCATCAAAATTAATTCAAAATAATTGCTAATTTCCTGATATTATAATTTATACAGGAATGATTCCTTACTTGATGCATATTATATGAATTCAATCCTTATAATAGGAACTTTGTCGAATAAATATAAGAAATCATGAAGGATCAATTCAATCCCGAAAGTCTGATGATGAGCTATGGCTACAAACCTGAGCTCTCCGAAGGTGCAGTGAAGACACCTATTTTCCAAACCTCAACATTCGTTTTCAAAACTGCAGAAGAAGGCAAGGCCTTTTTTGAGGTGGCTTATGGGCTTAGAGAAAAAGAACAAAACGAGGAACTGGGTCTGATCTATAGTCGTATCAATAATCCTAATCTTCAAATCCTGGAAGAGCGATTATGCCTTTGGGACAAAGCTGATGATTGTGCGGTTTTTGAAAGTGGGATGTCCGCAATTAGCACAGTGCTTCTTGAATTTCTGAAACCAGGCGATCTCTTACTATTTAGTAAACCAACATACGGGGGAACTGATCATTTCATCCATCATTTTCTTCCAAAAATTGGTGTAGATACAATAGGGTTTCATCATGGTCAAAGCAATGAAGAAATAATCGAGCTTCTTGAAGAAAGTGGAAAGGCAGATAATCTTGCCATGATTTATATAGAAACCCCCGCCAACCCAACAAACGACATTATTGACATTGCAGCATGTGTGGAAATCGCTAAATCATTCAGTACTCAGGACAAACAAGTGAAAGTAGCTGTAGACAACACCTACATGGGTCCGATCTGGTCTCACCCGCTGGATCATGGAGCCGACTTAGTTCTTTATTCTGCCACTAAATACATTGGCGGTCACAGTGACCTTATAGCAGGAGCGGTTCTTGGGCATTCTGAGGATATGATTCGAGTGAAAACACTGCGTACATTCCTTGGGAATATGGCCAGTCCACATACCTGCTGGCTATTGCTTCGAAGTTTGGAGACTCTCAAAGTGCGAATGGAACAACAACAGAGAAACGCACAGCAAGTTGCTGACTTTCTGGTTTCGCATGACAAGGTGGAGAAAGTACATTATCTCGGGCATATCCATTCCGAAGATCCTGATTATGAAATCTATAAGCGTCAATACACCTCACCTGGGGCAATGATATCTTTCGATATTAAGGGAGCGCAAACTGAGGCATTTCAATTCCTTAATAGTCTGAAGCTCCTAAAACTTGCAGTGAGCCTTGGCAGTACCGAAAGCTTAGCTCAGCATCCTGCTACCATGACCCATGTGGGTGTTGACGAATCAGAAAGGCAAGAAATGGGAGTAACTGGAAAATTGGTACGTATCAGTATTGGTGTGGAAAATGCGGAAGACATCATCAGAGATATTTCCAATGCTTTAGCGAATTGTGATTGCTAAAGCATCGGAAGAACTAGTGCTCGTTTAAACAAGAGAATATCTGTCCAATGTGTTTATTTGCGTCTAAAGCAGACGCATGAAAATCTTATACATCCATCAGCTTTTTAGAACTCCGCAAGAAGGTGGTGGAATTCGCTCGTGGTATCTGGCAAAAGCATTGGTGGATGCTGGTCATGAAGTGGATTTTATTTCTAGTCATAACACGAAACATGGGCTGGAGCTAATTGATGGAATTCGGGTACACTACGTTCGAATTCCATACGATAATTCATACGGATTTCTAAAACGCCTCTGGGCATATGGTCAATTCGTTTTGAAGGCTCGAGTCTTGGCCCAAAATGATATACCTGATCTAGCGTACGTGATGACCACCCCCCTTACCACGGGTTTCATAGCTACCTGGATGAAGAGGAAACTGGGCATCCCTTACTTCTTTGAGGTTGGCGACCTTTGGCCAGATGTCCCGATTGAAATGGGTGTCATCAAAAACGCCTTGCTGAAAAAGTGGCTTTATAAAAAGGAAAGAGAGTTCTACAATAACGCCGAAAAAGTAATTGCTCTTTCGCCGGACATTGCAAAAAACATTCAGTCGAAAAGCAAAACGACTGTGGAAGTGATTCCCAATATGGCGGATAAAGTTTACTACCAACCAAACTTTAGATCTGAAGAAGTTTCTAAGGAAAATCCATTGCGGATTTTATACTGTGGAGCACATGGCCGTGCCAACCATTTGGAATATATAATTGATGCGGCTAGCGCTTCACAAGATCTGCCAGTTCAATTCACGTTGATGGGCGCGGGATCGGAGAAACCCAGACTAATCCAATTGGCTGTCGGCTTGTCGAATGTCCTTTTTCGTGATTATGGGAATAAGGAAGAGGTCAAGGAAGCTATGAGCGGGCACGATGCAATATATGTCTCCTTTCAAAACTTGAAAATGCTTCATACTGGGAGTCCTAACAAATTTTTCGATGCGCTGGCAGCCGGGAAAATGGTGATCACTAATCTTGATGGCTGGATTGCTGAATTAACCCACAAACACCATTTGGGTTTTTCACATGCTGGAGATCAGCCAAATGAATTTGTCTCAGGCCTTAAGCGCGTGCTCACATTATCTGGAATTCGGGAGGCACAAAAAAATGCCCACATACTGTCATCCACTTATTCTCTTCGGAGGTTATCGGCACAACTTTTGGAAAGTATTGAAAATCGGTAGATTTAGCACTTCATTTATCTCTATGAAAAAACTCCTATTTGTTTTGCTTGCGTTTCCGGTTATGCTCTATTCACAATCAGATGATGGAAAGGGAAATGTTGCGTATAGCCCACCCACTGAATTGGGTAAGTCCAACCTTGCGAAGGGTCTAAAGATCACTGGTTATGGTGGGGAAGAAAGTAAATACAAAAAGGGAGTTCTGGTGGATACTTTCCAGTGGTTCAACTACAAAGATGAGCTCGGCCATATTCGAAGAATAAGACGAGAATACGTTGTTGATTACTTCATGTATGACGAAGTTTTAATTGCGGTCCCTCAAATAGCTGCTGAGGTAATCCATCCTACTGCCAGGCGTTTGGGCAAGCAGATAGTTTTAGAAAATGGTGTGAAAGATGATGGTTTCTACTACGTGTATGATGGAACCTCTAAAGTTTACGATGATGGAATTCTACAAGCATCGGTTTTCTTTAAAAAGGGAAGGCCAACTAAAATCTATATTAACCACTATTATACGAATGGCCAGCTCCAATTCGTGCGTGAAATTACTAGCGATAGTATTGGAGCACCTCTTTTAAATATCGGTGCTTTGGAAGCGTATTATCCAGATGGTTCCGTTTTTGAAAACCCTGTTTCCGAAGATGGTTCTGCAATCATTATATTAAATGATGATGGAGATCCTGAAGACGGTCGAGTAGGGACGGGGAATTTCACCCCAGCCCTCTCACAGAACCGTACGTGACAGTCTCCCGTCATACGGCTCTTCAAGCTCATGCAACCATTTCAGGTTTACAGCTTC